>CAJPFO010000129.1 GCA_905339255.1 Myxococcaceae bacterium | reverse complement strand
CCTCCAGCAGCCACCGACGGGCGGGCCACGTCGCGTCGTCGCGAGCGCAGGCGCGCTCCTCGGTACGCAGCGCGATCCCATCGATGTCGTTCCCAGGGTCTCTGCGGCCCGCGCCGAGGAAGTCGCCCGTGCACACGTCGGGGCGCCGCCGGGTCCCGTCGAGAGCCCCACCTTCCTGGCGATCTACGCGCCGGTGCTCTTCCGGCAGGACGGACCGCCGCGGCTCGCCCACGTGGTGGAGCTCGGCCCAAACGAGGTGCTCGTCGACGCGCACGACGAGAGCATCCTCCTCGCCCAGCCCTTCAGCTACGAGGACTACCCGGATCGCGACATCGACCTCGAGAACGCCGAGGGTTTCGAGGCGGTCGCCACGAACTGCTTCACGTTCTCGAACGGCCTCGTGGGCGACTACTCCGAAGAGATCGGTAGCGAGGAAGGGCTCTATCCGGGTTGGACCCAGGACGCGAACGCCATCGTGGCGTTCGAAGAGGGAAAGCACACCCTCGACTGGTACTACGACCGCTTCGGACAACGCTCGGTGGACGACGACGACGCGCCTCTCGAGCTCTTCGTCCACTCCGGGATCGGCAACAATGCGAGCTACGTGTGGAACTGCGGCATCCAGTTCGGCCCCAACTGGATCAGCAACGACACCGTGACGCACGAGACCACTCACGAAGTGATCGATAACTCGTCGGATCTCGTCTACAGCTTCCAGTCGGGAGCCCTCAACGAAAGCTACGCCGACACGATGGCCGCATTCGCGGACGGAGACGACGACTGGGTGCACGGCGAGGAGAAACTGAACGGCTTCGGCGCCCAGCGTTCACTTCGAGATCCCTCCGGCCCCGACTGCGGTTCCCAGGCGAACAACTTCTGCGGACAGCCCGACAAGCTCTCGAGCTTCGTCTTCGTCTCGGGCAACACCGACAACGGCGGTGTCCACACCAACAGCGGAATCCCCAACAAGGCCCACTTCCTGGTGTCGGAGGGGGGCACGTTCAATGGCCGGACCGTCGCGGCGATCGGCAATACACGGGCGCAGCGGCTCTTCTTCGCCGTGATGAAGTCCCATGCCCCGGGAGCGGGATTCTCGGACGATCGGGATCTCGCCGTGACCATCGCGCAGATCTTCGACGATTTCGGCTGGGCTGGATTCGAGCCGCAGCACGTCTGCTCGGTGAAGAACGCCTACGCCGCCGTGGAGATCGGGCGAGGCGACCTCGATTGCGACGGAATCGAGGACGCCTTCGACGACTCCGACAACGATTCGATCGCCGACGACGAGGACAACTGCACCACGGTGCCGAACCCGAGCCAACAGGACGCCGACGACGACGGCGTGGGCGACGCCTGCCAGGATTCGGACGGAGACGGGATCTCGGATGCCGTCGACAACTGCCCGACCGTCGCGAACGCGGGCGGCTACGACACGGACGACGACGGGCTCGGCGACGCGTGCGACACCGATGACGACAACGACGGCTTCTTCGACACGAACGACAACTGCCCCTACGACGCGAACCCGACGCAGTTCGACGGCAACCAGAACGGCGAGGGCGACGCCTGTGACCCGGACCAGGACGGGGACGGCCTCTACGTCGAGGCGGACAACTGCACCTTCGTCTTCAATCCGCTGCAGCAGGACCAGGATGGCGACGGCCTCGGTGACGCCTGCGACGGCTGCCCCGCCGTCGCCAACAACCAGAATGCCTACACGAACCCGCCCTGCATCCAAGGGCCCTCCGGCGAGATCTGTCCCGATCCGGAGCCCCTTCAAACCGATAGCGATGGCGATGGCACGCCCGACGCATGCGACGCGGTGGGCTTCGGGAGCCACGCCTTCGATCTCGACGGGAGCCCCTTCAATCCTGCGATCGGCGTGAAGCCGGACGGAGCACGCAAGTCGGGACGCATCCAAGGACCGGCGGGCGCGAAAGTGAAGCTGCCCCTTCCGATCTGCCACGATGGCGATCGCGCGCCCGACGACGACGATCGCTTCGAGCTGCGCTTCACGAACCTGCACGCCTCGGTGCTGCCCCGGGTCGTGAACGAGCGCGGAGGCCGGGGGCCTGCGGCCGAGGGAAGCGGTCCGATCCGCGGCCTGCGCATGAAGCCGGACTGCCGCCACCACTATTTCCTCGTCTTCGAACTCGGTCCCGACTTTCCCGGCGACACGGGCTTCGAGATCGTGGCGCGCGACATCCTCTCGACCGGGCCGAACCCCTGGGTGCTGGGTCCGCCGATCCAGGGAAGCGTCCCGGAGTCGCTGCCCGACGGAGACGGCGACGGCCTCTACGACTCGGTCGATTCCTGCCCCGCCGCAAGCGATCCCTGGAACGTGGATCGGGATGCCGACGGCGCCGGCGACGCCTGCGACAACTGCGCGCTCGCTTCGAATCCCACGCAGCGGGACGGCGGCGGAGTCGGCCTCGCCTCCGGCCCCGACGGGATCGGCGACGCCTGCCAATGCGGCGACGTGAACGACGACGGGCGCGTCACGGGGCTCGACGGCGCGCTCGTAAAGCGCGCGGCGCTCGGGCTCGCTCCCTTCCCGGGCGGCGTGGGGGACCTTCCGGCACCGCGCAAATGCGACGTCGGCGGCACCGCGGGTTGTACGGGGCTCGACGGCACGATCATGACGCGAGCATCACTCGGCCTCAAACCCGCCATCGCACAGGCCTGCCCGGCGGCGACCGGCGCGCCGTAGCGAGCGGCGACGCGCGGGAGTGTCGCTCGAGGGAAGCGGCGCCCCGGCAGTCCGGGGCCTGCTACTCGGGATTCCGTGAGGGGGATGGAATCCCGCAACTCGGAGTTTGCATCCGGCCGCGCACGCGCCTCACGCATGCAACGGCAGCCAGTCCGGCGGCGACGAGCACGGCGGTCCCGGGCTCGGGGATGCTGATCAGAAAGAGCCCCGAGCTGCCGTCGCCGAACAGTGCGCTCACGGCGGTGTGGCGGAGATCGGGGCTCGTGTCGAGCTCGACCAGCGTCTGGAAGATGCGGACGTCACCGCCGCCGAGGTCGACGCGGTCGCCCTCTCGGGCGAGCAGGTGGACCCCGCCGTCTGCGTCGGCGAAGAACAGCGAATGGCGTCCGCTCACGAGCGCGCCGAACAGCACCTCGCCGTGCTCGTTCAGCTCGACCGAGAGCATGTTGGCCCAGACTTCGCCGGCGAGCCCCGGCACCGGATCGCCCTCGCGTGCGAGCAGGCGCAGCTCTCCGGCGCCATCGGGGCCGTAGACGACGCCGTCGGTGAGGTGGGTGACTCCGCCCGGACCGAACTCGAGCGAGCCGATGAAGGCGAGCTCGCCGGAGCCGCTACGAACGGGCGTGTCGAAGCTGCCGAAGACCGCTCCCGGCGTCGTGTCCGGAGCCGGCTCTCCCGCCCGATGCCGGAGCGTGATTTCGCCGGGCCCGCTAGCGACCCAGATGCCCCAGTCGGTGGCCGTGGTGACTCCGCCGAGGCCGGCGAGCATCTGCGCTGCGAACGCGAGCCCGCCCTGCGGATCGAGATCGAAGGACCCACCGCCGGGAATCCGCTCGAAGAATCCCCCCGCGACGCCCGGCGCTGGGCCAAAGGTGCGCGCCACTTCGAAGAGCCCACCCGCGCCGTCCTCTTCGTAGATGCCGTAGCTGCTCGTGCCGATGCTCGCCGCGAACGCGACCTGTCCCGAGTCGGCGATGTCGAGGAGGTTGGGAATACCGAAGCTGCCCGGAAAACCGGGCGCGGGGTCGCCGGAGCGCACGACGGGAACGAGCGAGGTCCCGTCGTGCTTCCACGCGCCGCCCGGAAACGGAAACACGATCGGGCTCGGGATCGCGGCAGAGGCGAAGACGAGCTCTCCGTCGGCGTTCCACTGCGGGAAGAAATCCGCGATCGCGTCGAGGGCGAGCGTGTGGCCGGCCATTCCGGGCGCGGGGTCGCCGTCGCGCACCTGGAGCGTGCTGCCGGTGCTCGCGTCGTGGACGTAGAGCCCGCGGTCGTTGCTCGAGTCGACGCCGCCGGCGCCCGTCGCAAAGGATGCCTGGTAGCCGACCCGGCCCGAGGCCGTCATCTCCCGCACGAAGGCGCGTGCGAGCGTGACGCCCGCCGGCGCGTCGGGCGCCGTCTCGCCGGGCAGCGCCACGGGCCTCAATGGGCCGCCCGTCGAGAGGTCCCAGCGCCAGACCCCGGTCGTGAATCCGGTGCCGACGAAACCCGTGACGCCCACCTCGCCAGCGTCGTTCACGCGGCCCCGGGCGACGCTGGTGAAGCTCCCCGACGTACCGGGCGCCGGGTCGCCGGTCATCGCGACGGGTGTGATCCGGACGCCGAGGGCGGCCGAAGGCCCCGCGATCGAGGCGACGAATGCCGCGGTGGCAACCGCGAGGGGCATGCGCACGGGGATCCTCGCAACACCCTTCCCGGCCCGATTTCTCTATCACGAACGAAGGCTTCGCGTCAAACGCTGCGACGATCGGCACGGGGCGAGCCCGTCGCGGCGCGAGGACCCCGGGCCATCCCGCGAGCGTCGAGTAGGCTTTCGCGATGCAGCAGTTTCCGGCTCTCGACGCCGCACATCGCGAGGCGCTCCTCGCACCTCGCGCGGGGCGCGTCGATCTCGTGATCGACACGGATGCTGGAAACGAGATCGACGATCAGTTCACCGTCGCATGGGCACTTCGGCGCAGCGATCGGCTGCGCCTTCTCGGGCTTCTCGCGTGCCCGTTCGGAATCACTCCCGAACTCCTCGCGTCGGGCACCATGCTGGCGGAGCTCGACGCACGAAGGGTCGCACGTCGCCTCGCTGCGATGGGAGCGTGCCCCGACGCGATCCCGCGTTTCGACGCAGGTGACGGCATGCGGGTGGCGGTGCGCGAGCTCGAAACGCTCGTTGCACTCGCAGGCGCCAATTGCCCGGTGCACCCCGGCTCGACCCGCTACCTGGGAGCGTTCGACACCCCGCCCGAGAGCCCGGCCGTCCGCTTCCTGATCGAGTCTGCGCATGCGCCGCGCGAAGGCCCCCTCTACGTGGCAGCGATCGGCTGCGCCACGAACGTCGCCGCGGCGCTGCTCTGCGACCCCACGCTCGTCGGCCGGATCGTCGTCGTCTGGGTGGCGGCGTATCCGTCGTTCTGGCCGCATCGGAACGCATCCTACAATCTCGCGCAGGACGTTCGTGCCGCGCAGGTGCTGCTCGACTCCGGCGTCCCGCTCGTCTACGTGCCGGGCTACTACGTTGCAGAGGAGCTTCGTTCGACCCGCGAAGAGACGGCGCGCTTCCTTGCCGGACGCGGTCCTCTCGCCGATCACCTCGATGCACTCCACGAAGCCCACGCTCGAAAGGGCAGCGGCGCCGTCCAGTCGAAGGTGCTCTGGGATCTCGCGGCGCTCGCGTGGATCCTCGAGCCGGCGTGGTTCACGACGCACGTCGTCCCGACGCCACGCCTCACGGAGGATCTGCGCTGGATCGACGCGGAGTCTTCTCGCCCATTGATGCTCGAAGCGGTCGATCTCGATCGCGACGCCATCTTCGCGGACTTCTACGGCTGCTTCGGGAGCCGGGAGGCGGATGGATAGAGCGGCCCGCCGGGTCGCCGCTTCGAGTCACCGCTGCGAAGGGACGTCCGACGGCGCGAGGCCCTCCTCACCGGCGGGCTCGAGTCGGACCTCTATGAGCAGCTCGACCCGGCGGCCGAGTAGGCCGGCTCGAGCGTCGCGCGAGACTGCCGGCGGCGCGCGAGCGCGAGCTGCCGATCGATGAAGCTCCGCAGCTCGATTCCCGCCGCAGCGAGCTGCTGCGGGATGAACGAGGCTCGCGTGAGGCCCGGGAGCGTGTTGGTCTCGAGATAGACGGGCCCTGCCTCGTCGACGATCAGATCGGTTCGCGAGTAGCCGAAGCAGCCGAGCATCTCGTGGGCGACGAGCGCCATCCGCTGCGCCTCGGCGGTGATCTCGGGAGCCACTTCCGCGGGCGTGATCTCACGAACCCCACGACCCAGGTACTTCGCGGCATAGTCGAAGCCCGCCGCTTCGACGAGCCGGACCTCCGAAACCGGAAGCGCACGCAACCCGCGCTCTTCGTCGATCACGCCGGCGGTGAGCTCGGTGCCCTCGATGAACGCTTCGGCGAGGTAGACGATCGCCTCCTTGCGGATCGACTCGATCGCCTCGATCAGATCGGCCGCGTCGTCGTCCGCCGAAAGGAAGCGGAGCCCCATGCTCGAGCCGTCGGCGACGGGCTTGAGCACGATCCTGCGATGTCGCTCGAGGAGGCGCTCGAGGCCACCGCGCGCGGTGTCGGCCTCCGAGGGATCGAGGGTGATCGCCTCGGCGATGCGGAGCCCGCGAGAGCGCGCGATCTCGCGCGCTCGGTTCTTGTCGAAGGCCTCGCGCGAAGCTCGCGAACCCGAGCCGGTGAAGGCGAGCCTACGCGCCTCGAGCCAGCCCTGCAGCGTCCCGTCCTCCGCGACTCCCCCATGGAGCCCGAGGAAAAAGAGCTCCCGACCGCTCAACGCATCGAGCGCCTGCTTCAGATCCTCGAAGCGTGCGCTCTCGCTCGGAACGAGGTCGGTCTCGAAGGGCCTCTCGTGCGCGAGAAGTTCGCCGACCGCGAGCTCGTGGACGGCGCCGTCGGGCGCCCAGAACCAGCAGCGAGGCGCGTCGAGCTCCCTCACCACCGTCTGGGCAGAAGCCACAGAGACCCGCCGTTCTCGCGTCGGCCCCCCGAAAAGAAGGATCAGCTCGCCCGCCATCACGCCCCCCGGCCGTGGATGGGGCGGAGTGTACCGCTGCGACGAAGAATCGGGGCGTGGCGCGTTTCTTGGATGCAGACGCCGGCATGGCGTGATATTCCGGCGGGACACGAACGGTCGGGAGGGCGGAATGTCGGAAGGGTCGCGCCGGGACGAAGCGGGCTTCGATGCCATCGTGATCGGATCGGGGCTCGGGGGGCTCACTTGTGCGGCGTATCTCTGCGCTGCCGGTCGGCGCACCCTCGTGCTCGAGGCGCACTCGGTTGCAGGCGGCAACTCGCAGGTCTTCCGCCGCACGGTCCACGGTCGGCCCTGGGAGTTCGACGTCGGGATCCACTACATCGGCGAATGCGGACCGGACGGCATGATCACGCGGATCCTGAACGGCGTGGGCCTCGCCGAACGGATCGTCTTCCGTCCGCTCGAGCCCGACGGCTACTCGACGCTCGTCTTCCCGGATCTCCGCTTCCGCGTTCCGGCGAGCTGGGAGCGCTACCGCGCAAGGCTCGTCGAGACCTTCCCCGACGAGGCCGAGGCCATCGGCAAGACCGTCGATCTCCTGCACCGGATCGCCCAGGAGGGCCGCCGCTTCCAGAACCAGGAGACCGGGATGGGCGACCTCGGCCGCGAGGCGCCGACCTTCTTGCAGTGGGGGCTCAAGCCCGTCACGGAGCTCTTCGCCGCGCAAGGCCTCTCGCAGCGCGCGCAGGCCGTCCTCCTCGGCGAGCAGGGCGACTATGCGGTCCGGCCCTCGAAGACGCCGGCGGCGCTCGCGGCCGGGCTCACCGATCACTACATGCGCGGCGCCTTCTATCCCGAGGGGGGAGGTCAGGTGATGGCCGCCCGGCTCATCGAGGCGATCCGCGCCTACGGCGGCGAGATCCGGCTTCGTTCCGCCGTCGCGAGGATCCGCGTCGAGGGAGGGCGCGCCGTGGGTGTCGAGCTCGCGGGCGGCGAGAAGATCGACGCACCGATCGTCGTCTCGAACGCGGACCTGAAGCGCACCGTTCTCGAGCTCGTCGGCGCCGAGCACTTCGCCAAGGCCACCGTCGATCGCGTCCGGAGCTTTCGCATGTCGCTTCCGCTCTTCGCCACGTACCTCGGGCTCGACATCGATCTCCACGCGATGGGCCACCCGAACACGAACTACTGGATCTGGGGGAGCTACGACATCGAGTCGATCTACGAGGAGATCGAAGGCGGAAAACTCTCGAGCAAACCGCTCGCCTACGTGACGGTCGCCTCGCTCAAGGATCCGGGCAATCCGCATCTCGCGCCGAGCGGATCGACGAACCTCCAGATCATGACGCTCGTCCCCCCGGACTACGACGTCTGGAGCGTCGAAGAAGGTCCGCATGCCGCCCGGAGCAATCGCTACCACCGCGATCCAGGCTACCGGCAGCGGAAGCACGAGCTCGCTTCGCAGCTCGTCGACATCGCCGAGTGCGTGATCCCCGGAATCCGTGAGCACATCGAGTGGCAGGAATCGGCGACACCCGTGACGCAGGAGCGCTTCACGCATTCGACGGGTGGCACCTCGTACGGAATCGAGCTCGCCTGCGATCAGATGGGGCCGATGCGCCCGGGGCCGGGAACCGAAATCGGCGGTCTCTATCTTTGCGGCGCAAGCACGCCGTCCGGACACGGGATCGGCGGTGTCATGCGGGGAGGCGTGATCGCAGCGAGCACCATCCTCGAAACCGACCTGATGGCGCTCGTCCGAAGCGGCGAGGTGATCGGGGACTCGAAGCTCCTGCCCCCCCTCCGCGAAGATTGGGATCCCTGGCGCGAGAGCCGCTGACGGCGATCGGCCTTCAAGTCCCCGGCGCGCCCGCACGATGAGACTCCCCGGGGCGCGGAGGCGAAGTTGCGCATTGCGCTCGCGGTCGAGGGAACCCGCGGCGACGTCCAGCCGATGTGCGTGCTCGGCGCGAGGCTCGCTGCCGCCGGTCACGAGGTGCGCATCTGCGCGCCTCCGGACTTCCGCGATGCGGCCGAGGCGGCGGGCCTCGAGTTCCGTCCCGTCGGCACGGACGTCCGCGCGTACCTGACCCGCAATGCGGGCTCGGTCGACGGCAGCACGCATCGGATCCTGCGCGAGAGTCTCCGCTACTGCCTCGACGGGGCGCGGCGACAGTACGAGTCGCTGCCCGAAGCCAGCGCCGGAGTCGACGGCCTGGTGGGCGCCGGCGTGCAGCTCGCGGCGCCTTCGGCCGCCGAGCTGCACGGCATCCCCTACCGCTACGTCGCGTACTGCCCGGGGATCCTCCCCTCGCGCGAGCACGGGCCGATGTCGCTTCCCTTCCAGACGCTTCCGGGTCCGGCGAATCGCTTCGCCTGGGGCGTGACGCGCGGCTTCTTCGTCTCGGTCGTGCGCCCCTGGATCAACTCGCACCGACGCGCCCTCGGGCTCGCCCCGGTCTCCGACATCGTCTCGCATCTGCTCACGGATCGGATCGTGATTGCGGCCGACGCGGGTCTCGCCTCGCTTCCGGGGGATGCCGGCCTCGGCGCACGGCAGATGCCGGCGCTCCTCCCGGATCCCGGCGCGGAGCTACCGGAAAAGCTCGTCTCGTTTCTCGAAGCGGGGCCCGCGCCCGTCTATTTCGGGTTCGGGAGCATGCCCGATGCCGATCCGCAGCGGACGACCGCGATCCTCCTCGGAGCGATCTGCGCCATCGGCTGCCGTGCCGTGGTCTCGAAAGGCTGGGCGAATCTCGGGGGGCTTCCGCTTCCGGAAGGCGTGATCGAGATCGACTCGGTCTGCCACGCGCGGCTCTTTCCGCGAATGGCCGCGATCGTCCATCACGGAGGCGCGGGAACCACCACGGCCGCTGCACGCGCCGGCGTCCCGCAGGTGATCGTCCCGCACGTCTTCGATCAGTTCTACTGGGCGCGACGGATCGAGCTGCTCGGTCTCGGTCCGCCGGCCTTGCCCCGCAAGCGGCTCTGCGTCGAAGCGCTCGCCGACGCGCTCCGCATCGTCCTCGAAAACGAGGTCGTCGCCGAACGGGCGCGTGAGATCGGCGAGCGGCTGCGAAGCGAAGCCGAACGCGCGGACGTCGTCGACGCGCTCGGCTTCGGGGCCGCCGTACCGTGACGTCGCCGCGTCCGTGTCAGGCCGGCGCGTAGGGAGGGCGGCCCTTCGGCCACGAGGTTTCGACCTCGGTGGCGTAGACGCGATGGAGGACGTTCACGAGATCTGCGTGTCGGATCAGGATCCGCATGTCGCCCGTGATGCGGATGGTGCCCTTCAGCCCCGCGCCGATCGGATCGACGCTTCCGGCGGCGACTCCTTCGAAGACCGACGCCGGCACCTCGAAGAGGAAGTCGAACTCGCGCCGCGGCGGCGGCTCTGCGACCTGCCGGTACTCGACGCATTTTCCGTCGTGGAGCTGCACCACGAAGTAGAGGCGGTCGTCCTTCGTGAGGTACGGCGACGGGCCGTCGCCCCGGATCTCGGCGAGCACCTTGAGGGGCCCTCGCGGCGCGTTCTTCTCGACCTCGGGGTTGCGGTTCAGGAGCGACTGGAGCGCGTCGTACCACTGCGGCGTGTAGATGTCGGGCATGGGCTCCTCAGTAGATCCGGTCGTCGCGCTTCCAGACTTCGGGAAGGCCGAAGTCCTCGGCGATCGACTTGAATGCGACGTAGCCCGGAGCGGCGCTCACGCCCGTTCCCGGACACATGTAGAGACCGTGGATCCCCGTTCGGCCGTGACGGCGCCCGGGAGACTCGGCCGTCGTGAGCGCGGCGAGCGATTTCGGGCGTCCGCGACCGAAGTCGCCTTCGGGCATCCCCATCTCGCGCTCGATGTCGAGCGGCGTGTAGAGCGCGTCGGCGATCACGTTCTCTCGCGTCATGTTCGGTGCGTGCCGGCGCCAGAGCTCGAGGAAACGCGCGTTGTAGGTCTCGCGAACGTCCTTCCACTCGGCTTCCGAGAGATCCGACGCCTTCGGAAAGAAGAACCAGCCATTCATGGCATGCTTTCCGGGAGGCGCCTGCGTCGGATCCCAGAGCGTGTTCACCCAGGTTCCTGCGGCGGGGCGCTCCGGAGGGCGTCCTCCGAACGCCTGCAGGATGTATTCGGAGACCTGCTCGGCCGTCTCGTAGCCGACGATCGTGTAGAAGCAGCGGTTCACGTCGGGATCGTGCCGGGCGGATTTGTAGTCGGGCGGCTCGTGAAGCGCGAACGAGGGCGTCCCGAGGCAGTGCTCGGGGCCAAAGCGCCAGCCCTCGACGGCGTCGCGCATGTCGGCCGTGATGTTCTCCTCGCCGACCATGTCGTAGAAGGTGGTACGGATGTCGAGGTTCGAGACGACGATGTCGGCCTCGACGTGGGTCCCGTCCTCGAGGACGATCCCCGTCGCGCGACCGCCGCGCGTCGTGATCTCGCGAACGCGGCGGTTGTAACGCAGATGGACGCCCTCTCGGAGACACGCCCCAGCCATCGCATGGCCGAGCATGTGTGTGCCGCCGACGACGAGGTAGTGGATTCCACAGAGCCAGAAGCAACAGATCACGAAGGCGAGGCCCGTCCCCTCGTGCGGGTCGGCTCCCCATTCGAGGCATTGGCGATAGAGGACGCCACGGAGTTCGGTCGATTCGAAGGTCCGGTCGATCAGCTCCTTCGCGGGCTTCGTCACGTCCATCGGAGACATCCCGATGTCCGCCCACATCCGGCCGAGCTCGCCCACCACCGCCTCGGGCCGGCGCGCTCCGTAGAGCATCGCGGCGATCTCGCGATCCTTCGCCATCACCTTCGAGCGGATCTCGTGGAAGGCGTCCGCGTCATGCTTCGAGAAGTACGAGAGGCTGCGGTGCGTCCGGTCGGCGTGCTCCGGGGTGTAGATGAGAAGCGGAGGCCGCCCGTCCTCGAAGGCCATTCCCACCTGGCACTCGGGTTTGATCATGCGCGCACCGAAGCTCGGCAGGTCGAAGTCGTGGTAGAAGGGCATGTAGTCGATGAACTCCATGTACTGCGCATGGAGGTTGTGCCAGAAGCCGGGGACGGTGGCCTCGGAGGTGTGGACGGCTCCGGCCTCCTCGTGACGGCTCTCGAAGATCCCCACCTTCTTCCCCGCGCGCGCGAGGTAGGCGGCGGCGCAGAGGCCGTTGTGCCCCGCTCCGATGACGACGGCGTCGTAGCGATCAGCGGCCATGGGCGTCTCCCGGCGCGAGCCTGACGAGATGGTGCAGGCGAAGGGGAAGCAAGAGATGGCGGAGCTTCGCTCGGACCCGAAGCCTCCCGCGCAGGTGTTCGACGAGCGGGTGCGCCTCGCCCTGCAGCAGCCGGACGAGCGCGGCGTGCGGGCCCGCAATCGACGCGTCGAGCGGCGGGCGCGGGCCGTCGAAGATGACGATCTCGGCGCCGTCGAACGCGAGTGTGACCGTCACATCGTGGTCCGAAGCCGTCATCGCGACCCGACCGCGGAGCCGGGCGGCGAGCCGGCGCTTGCGGTCGACGTCGGCGAGATCCTGCTCGAGATACTGCTGGACGATGTGGGCGAGGCCGCTCGCGGCGGATTCGTCGAGGCGCACGCGAACGGCCGGTACCCCCACCGCGTCATCGCCACCAGCGCTCGACGCCATGATCCTCGGCGATCACCTGGAGCGCGTTGTAGGCCGGAGCGAAGGTCACGAAGCCGTGCGGATGCTGTGTCGCACCACAGAGGTAGAGCCCGTCGACGGGAGTCCGGTACTGCGAGAGCGACGCCGAGGGCCGGCGATCGAGCATGTTGCCGAGGTCGATGAGCCCGCCCATCCAGTCGCCGCGGAGCATGTTCGGCATGCGCCGCGAGATGTCGAGCGGCGTGTAGGTCGCCCATTGCAGGATCGCGTCCTCGCCGAGGTTCGGGGCGAGCTCGCGCCAGCGCTCGATGCAACGCCGCCCGTACTCACGAGCGACGCGATCCCACGCTTCGGGTCCTCCCTGCGCGAGCGCGTAGGGGGCGAAGTGGCGGAGCAGTCCCGTGTAGCCCCCGCGCGGGGCGTCGGTCGGATCGAAGAGCGAGTTCACGGCTGCGTTCGGCCGTGGGTCGGGAAGCCTTCCCTCACGAACGTCTCGCCAGTGTCGGCCGATCTCTTCGGGGCTCTCGTAGCCGAGGTTCACGACCCACGCGTGGTCGACGTCGGGATCGAAGGCCGCCGCCGAGTAACGCGGGGCTCGATCGAGCGCGAGGTGGACGCTGAAGAACGACCAGTCCATGTGCGGGGTCCGCTCGGCCTCTTGCCGGATCGGAGCGGGAACGGCGTCGGGATCGAGAAGCGAGAGGAAGGTCTGCTCGACCGCAATCGAGCTCGCGACGAGCTTGCGAGCTCGAACGCGGGTCCCGTCGCAGAGCTCGACCCCGGCCGCACGCCCGCCGTCGACGAGGATCCGCGAGACGCCGTGCTTCAAGAAGACGCGGCCCCCGGCGTGGGCGAAACCCTCCCAGAGCGCGTGCGCGAGAGCGTGCGAACCGCCGATGCAGAGATGCCAGTTGTCGATCTTTCCGACCAGCAGCGGAAACGAGACCGCGAGGCCCTTGCGGTCCGTCGAGTAGCCCGCGCAGGCGGCATGGAAGGCGAGATGCGCCTTCACCTTCGGGTTCTCGAAATGCTGATCGAGGAACTGATCGATGCTGATCCGGCGCAGATGGACGCTCAGGAACTCGGCCTTCTCCTCGACCCCCCAGGCCACGAGAGCCTTCGTGATGTCCTTCATCGAGATGGGCGGCGAGTACATGAGCGTGAGCAGGATCATGTCGAGGTAGCCCTTGGTCTCCTCGTAGAGACGCCGGAAGGTGTCGGCGTCCTTCTGTGAGAAGCGGGCGATCGACGCGCAGGTCTTGTCGAGTTCGGTGTGGACGGTGAGTGCCGTCCCGTCGCGGAAGACCGACGCCATCTGCACGGGGGGGCGCACGTAGCGAAGGCCGTGCCGGTCGAGTTCGAGGTGCTCGTAGACGGGGCAGACGCCGACCAGCGTGTGGTAGTTGCAGTGGACGTTGTGGAGGAAGCCCGGACGCGTGAGTTCCTCGGTGCAGAGCCCTCCACCCTCCTCGGCGCGCTCCTCGAAGATCGCGACCTCGAAGCCGGCGCGGGCCAGGTAGGTACCGAGCGCGAGCCCGTTGTGCCCCGCTCCGATGATGACCGCGTCGTAGACAGCGTCCGTCATGGTCCTCCCGACCGTCCGTTCAATCTACGCGGCGCGGAAGATCCCACCGTATGACCGGGGTCATCCCCCGTGGCGCAGTGCGGCTCGCGCGAGCATCCCGCGAGAAATCCTCGCCCCCCGGCTGGTCGCGGAGTAGGCTGGCGCCGCCGCGCCCACCTGCGAAGGAGACGAGATGAAGCGTCGACTGATCAACCCCCCCGGAACCGAGATGGTCTACCAGGCCTGGCATTTCTCGCAGGCGGTTCGGGTCGGGGACACGATCCACGTCTCGGGGCAGGTCGGGGCCGACGAGAAGGGCGTCGCCGAGGGGATCGAGGCGCAGGCGCGAGTCGCGCTCTCGAACCTCTCGCGCGTGCTCGAGGCCGCCGGAGCGACGCTGGCCGACGTGGTCGAGCTCACGACCTTCCACGTCGACATGGCCGAGGTGATGGCCTTCGGCAAAGTGAAGGACGAGTTCTTCCCGAAGAACTACCCGGCCTGGACGGCCGTCGGAACGAGCGGTCTCGTGCTGCCGAATCTCCGCGTCGAGGTCCGGGCGACGGCGGTCGCCGGAAGCGCCGAGGTCGAGGGCGCGTAATGCCGGAGCGGGCACGCGCCGCCCGCCGAGGGCGGCGCGTGCGAGCTACGGAGCCGGCGTAAAGGGCAGCGACGAGTGGTGGAGGAGGAGACGGAGCTTTCCGTCGTCTCCGCGCTCGAAGACGAAGCTCTTGTCGACTTTCGTCTCGGCGCCCTTCTCGTCCTTCACCCAGACGTTGCCCATCGTGATCGCGACATCGCCTTCGATGATGGTTCCGATGGTGTCGTAGCGACACCCGACCCAGGGTTTCATCGCGAAGCCCTGGTCGGCGGGATACTTCGGATCTCCGCCGATGAAGTAGGCGAGGGCTCCCTCGCGATCGACCCGGAAGGTCTGGTCGCCGCTCGTGAGCGTCGGTTTGAAGAGAAGCCTTCCCTTCTCGAGCACGTAGGATTCGTCGAGGGCCCGGTTCGCGGCGGCCTTCACGTCGCCTCCGCTACGCGCCGCTTTGCCGATCTCGAGGAGGCCGGCGCACCAGCGATCGAGGGATTGGGTGACCATGGCCTCCGTCACGGGCCCCTTCGGCTTGCCGCCGTGCTCGTCGGCGAGCGCGGCAGGAACCGCGAGGCCGAGCGCGAGCAGCGTAGCGACGGAGAATCGGATCGGATCGATCATCTCTTGGCTCCTTCTTCTCGCTCGATCGGCGCCGAGGCCTCGGGAGGAGGCTCGGCATCCTGCGAGATACGCGAATCATATTTCGCGCTTCTCGGTTCGCAATCATGGATTTTCGAGAGCGATCCCTCGAAAAAGGCGAATCATCGAACGGCCGCACGCGACGTGCAGTCGACCTCTCCGGGCTGCCGATCGAGCGCGGACGGAACGCTTCCCGGCACGAGCGCCGCGCAAGCGCTGGCGAGGAGATTCGCGAACTCGCGACGTTCACGCGCTCCGCCGAGATAGGACCACCCGGTCACGAAGCGGCGGGCGTTCGAAGCGATCCATTCGCGCGATTCGCTCGAATCATCGAGCCTCGGAGCGATCCCCTGCTGCCGCGCACGACTCGCGAGGGCGTCGTAGACCTCGACCCCCGCCGCGACGGCATGCTCGACGAGTTCGGGGTCCGGTGCGGGCGCGAAGAGGCTGTCGTGCGCCGGGTCGGTCGGGCAGCCGAGCTCGCGCGAGTGGTCGAAGAAGCTGCAGCCCGGAGGATCGGGCCAGAGGACGTGCGTCGGCCAGGGAGGGTTTCCGCGGTCGCCCCAGCGCTCGAGACAGACCGCGTGCGAGTGGCGGTCTCCGATCACGTGGGTGTAGATGCCGAACGCCTCGAGCGACCCCGGGGTGACGTCCCCGGTATCGATCGTCCCGGATCGCGTCGCGTGACAGGAGGCATTCCACGGCGCGCTCAGCGCGCCGCCGAAGATGAGACGTTCGGTTCCCGCGAGAGCCGAAGACTCTCCGGAAGCCCAGGCACGCACGACCTCGACGCGCTCGGCATCCGGGAAGTGGAAATCGTTCGAGTAGGGGCCGAAGCGCGACGCGAAGCAGCCTGCGGTGGGATCGAAGCGCGGAAGCGGAAGCCAGCGCGTCACGTGCCCCGCTCCGGTGAAGGGCATCACGACGACGGGCGTCTCATTGGAGGAGCAGCCGACGTCCTCGGGCTTCGGCACCGGGTAGGGCGCCGCCGAGCAGAGATCGACCCCACCACCGCGGTGCGCGAGCTTCTCCGAGTCCGCGAGCTGGTTCGCGATGGCGATGCGCTCGGCGTCGAGGGGGGCGTCGAAGGGATCGGGCTTTCCATTCGTCGAGTAACCGGCACAGACCGCGAGTGCTCGCGTCAGGTAGAGATGGTGCGTGCTCACGACTTCGTCGGTATCGAAGTTGCTCACGTGCTCTTCGCCGAAGCCGGCCGACGGGCTCGCGAACGCGAGCAGCGAGAGCCCGAGCCCGAGGGCTGCCGCGCGGCGGAGCACCCGCGCCTCAGCGCCAGACACGTGCACCGGGCTTCGGCGGATTTTCGGCGCCGCCGGCGAAGCACTGCGCGATCGCCATCCAGCGCTGCGCGACGTCGCCTTCGACGCGGAGCGCCGTGTCGGCCACGTTGCGGACCTGCGCCACGGTCAGGCAGAAGTCGTGCGCGCTGCCCTCGACGAGGCCGCTCTCGCTCGCCTCGTTCCACTCCCAGATCGCCCCCGACGGCGCGGTGAGCCGTACGCGCGGCGGAGGCCCGGGCGGCTGCTGTCCGCGGTTCGCGAAGGTCCAGCCGAAAGTCTTGACCCCCAGCACGCAGATGTGTCGGAGGCGATCCGTCGGTGCACGGTGCACGCGCTTCATGTCGTAGACTTCCTGTCCGTGCGCCCAGGTCTCCATGAGCCGCGCCGTCGTGAACATGCGCACGCCCATTCCGGGGCCGAACCAGGGCAGCCGGCGGTCGGGTTCCAACGCGCCGAGCGCGGCGGCCATCGTGCGACAGGTCGCGATCCAGCGGGCGAGCAGATCCGCG
>CAJPFO010000128.1 GCA_905339255.1 Myxococcaceae bacterium | reverse complement strand
GGCAGGCCCCTCCTCGTCCGGAGCGACGGACCCGGCGGCCGGACCGTCCTCGTGCGTCGCGTCTACGACGCTCACGGACGCGTCGTCGCCGAGAGCGAGCCGCACTTCGAAGGCGAACCCGAACCGCTCGCGACCACCGTCCACGATGTTCTCGATCGCCCCGTCGAAAAGACGCTCCCCGGAGTGGGTCGCAAGACGACCTTCGTGTTCGGTCGGAGCTCGGTTCGCAGCATCGATCCGCTCGGGCACGTCGAGATCCGGCACGTCGATCCCTTCGGCCGGATCGTACGGATCGAAGCGGGAGAGAACGCGGAGCACGTGACGAGCTACGCCTGGGATGCCGCCGACCGGCTGATCGAGCTTCGCGACCCGCAAGGGCACGCGACGTCGATCGCCTACGACGCACTCGGCCGCCGCATCGCGATCGTCGATCCCGATACCGGATCGACCACCTTCGGTCCCTTCGACGATGAAGGGAACCTGCTCTCGCGAACGGATGGGCTCGGGGTCACGACCTTCCGCCATGACGCCCTCGGTCGCATCGTCGAGCGGACGGCCGGAGAGGCATCGGTCCGTTACACGTGGGATACGGCGGGTCGCGGCAAGGGGCTCCTCGCAGGCCGCAGCGATTCCGCCGGCGAGCTCCGGATCTGGGCCTATGATGCGGCGGGCCGTCCTCTCGCGGACTCGCAGGAGACGGGCGGTGCGACGCTGTTCTTCTCGACGCGCTACGACGCGCTCGGGCAGGTCTCGCGGCGGACCCTCGCGACGGGACGCGCGATCGACTTCGAGCGCGACCCACGGGGCTTCCTGTCTGCGATCCGCGCGGGAGACGCCGGCGTCATCGCGACGTCGATCGACTGGGATGCCCGGGGAAACCTCGTTGCCTGGACCGCCGGAAACGGCGTGCGAACCGAGGAACCCCGCGACGCGGCGACCGGGATTCCGCTCGGCGTCGAGATCGCGCATGCAGCGACGGTTCTCGAGGATCTCGGCTACGGCTTCGATGCCGCGGATCGGCTGGTCTCGATCGAAGACCGTCGCGAAGCCGGCCTCGTCACGCGGCGCTTCACGCACGACGCGCTCGATCGCCTGGTGCGTGCGAGCGGACCCTTCGGCTCCGCACGAACGGAGGCGACGCTCCACTACCGTTACGACGCTTCGGGGAGCCTGCTCTGCAAGGATGCGGCTTCCGAGACCGGCTGCAGCGGTGGCACCGCCTTCGAGTATCCCGCGACGACGGGCTCGCGACCGGCACACGCGCCGGCGAGCGTCGGCGGGATCCCGGCGACCTACGACGACGTCGGCAATCTGGTCGCGCTCGGTGAACGTTCCTACGGCTACGATCCACTCGGTCGGCTCGTGGTTGTTTCTGCCGGCGGAACGCTGCTGGCGACCCACGCCTACGACGGCGAAGGCCATCGTGCGCTCACGACCGATCGCTCGGGGTCCCGCGCCATCGAGCGCCGCTTCGTGCGAGGCGACTTCGTCTGGGACGCGACGAGAAGGACGGCCGCGACCGAGATCACGCTCGCAGGCCGCGTGATCGCGACGCTCGTCGAGCCCTTCGATCCGGTGGTCCGATCGTCGCACGTCCCGGCCGTGTTCCCGCGGCACGGGCTCGAAGTGCTCGCGCTCGCACCCGCCGGCGCCAGCGCGCTCGTGCTGCTCGCCTGGCTCGGTGTGCTTCGCCGGCGCGGCGTCGCGCTCGCGCGGCCGGCGCTCGCGGGCATGACGGCGCTCGCGCTGCACGTGGCTGCGGTACCCCGGGCTCTCGCCTCGCCGGACGGCGATCTGAATCGCGATGGGCGACTCGATGCGGCCGATGCGCTCCTCGCCTCGAGGATCGCCTCGGCCGACCTCGAGGCCACTGCCGAGCAGCTCGCACACGGCGACGTGGCGCCGCTCGAGGAGGCGCCGACGACGCCTTCCGTCGTCGATTCGGGGGACGCCGTCCTCTTGTTTCGGGCGCTCGGCGGTGAGGACGTCGATGGAGACGGAGTCGCGACCGACGACGAGCTCGCGAACCGGTCGAGTCCCTTCCGGGCCGATACCGATCGCGACGGCCTCTCCGATGCCGACGAGCTCGCGCTCGGCACGGGCCCCGACGTGGCGGATACGGATGGAGACGGTCTCGACGACGGTGCCGAGGTCCTCGCCTCGAGCGACCCCTTCACGCGGGACACCGATGGAGACGGAATCGAGGATGCCTCCGACCCGTCGCCGAGACGGGGTCTCGTCTATCGCCACGCCGATCTTCTCGGAAGCGCGCTTCTCGAGACCCGGGAATCGGGATCGGGAGACGCTCTCGTGCTCTCGCGAACGGTCCATGCGCCCTACGGGCAAGCGATCGCCTCGGTGCCCCCCGAGCGGGGCTTCACCGGGCAGCGACGGGATCCGTCGAGTGGCCTCTACGATTACGGCGCGCGCTGGTACGATCCGGCCCTCGGTCGCTTCTTGCAGCCCGATTCGCTGGTTCCGGATCCGTTCCGTCCGCGCAGCCACAACCGCTATGCCTATGCCGAGGGAGCGCCGACCGATCGTGTCGACCCGACGGGGCACGCGAGTCTCCGCGTCTTCGCCGGAACGCTCGGACCGAGCGGCTTCACGGGCGTCGGCGTCGACTTCGCGTGGTCTCGTGGCTTCGTGGCCGTCGATGCCTGGGGCGCCGTCGACGGCGTCCAGCGCCGGCTCGCGCGGCTTTCAGGCAGCTACCTGACGAGCTTCGGCGCGATCATGGACCGACCCTACAGCGACATCCCAGGCGACTACATCGCAGCATCGGCGCGCTCGGCTGCCCGCCCGTACCTCTCGGGGAAGGTGGATCCGAGCGCCCGCACCCTCGGCGTCTCGGACCTCCAGATCGGAAACGTCCTGATCACGGGCGACCAACCCCTCGCATCCGCCATCAGATTCTCGGACGCCGAGGATCTCCAGGCAGGGCACGCCGCGCTCGTCCTCGACGTCCGCGGGGACCGAGTCCAGGTGCTCTCGGCCGGCGGCGGCGGTAAGTACGTGGCGTGGAACGACGACGCCGCCGTGGGCGGGCGCAACTGGGCCGTCATCCAGCCCCGGGACCCCATCGATGTCGCCGCTCTCCGGCGCCACGTGGCCGGGCTCGAGCTCAATGGAGGGGCATTCCGCAACTCGAGCTCGTATTTCCGAAAGGGAGGCGCGAATGTCTGTTCATCGACCGTGGCGGCAGCGCTCGAAGCGGCAGGGGCGAAACCCGTCTCGCGGGCTGCGGGATCCCTCGTGACGCCCGCCGCTCTTCGGGGTTTCGGGCCGATGATGGGGCAGGTGGACATCCCGCTGATCGAAAGGGCACGATGAAGCGGATGGCCGTCGTACGCGAGCTGCGCTGGTTGGCGCTTGCACTCGGAGTCCCCGTCGCCGGAGTCCTCGGGGCGGTGCTCGTGATCGAGCTCGGCAGGCAGTCGCCTCCGCAATCGATTCTCGCCTGGCGGATCGGAGAGACTGCGCTCGGGGTGGTCTTCGTCTTTCTCCTCACGCTGGTGCCGCTCGCGACCGGAGCGCTCGCGGTCGTGGTCCGCGCGTGGATTCGCGCGAGGGGCTTCGACGATCGGAAGCAGCGGGCTTCGTTCCATCGGCGGGCGATCCTGCCCGGTTGCGTGCTCATGATCTGGGGGATCGGCCGGATCATGGACGGAGCCTATGTCCAGGCCGCATGCCTCTATGCGTTCGTGCTCGGCCCGCTGAGCTTTCTGCTCCTCTACTGGCCGCGACTGCTCCCGTGCGTGTCGGGGATCGAGAGCGAGCCCGACGAACTCGGCGTCAAGCGCTTCGCACCTCGTTCCTGAGCGGCTCTCCGCGCCGCCAGCGGGCGAGGTTCTCGACGAAGATCGCGGTTGCGCGGGGATGATTCGATGGCGTGGTCCCCGATGAATGGGGCGTCACGATCACCCCCGGAAGCTCCCAGAGCGGGCTCTCGGGCGGAAGCGGCTCGGTCGCGAAGACGTCGAGGCCGGCGCCCGCGATCCGTCCGGAACGGAGCGCGTCGACGAGCGCGGGCTCGTCGACGAGGTCGCCGCGGCCGACGTTCACGATCCGCGCGCCGCGCTTGAGCCTGGCGAGGCGCTCCGCCGAGAGCATCCCGCGCGTCTGTTGTGCGAGCGGGAGTGCGAGGACGAGCCAATCGCAGCGCGGCAGCAGTTCGTCGAAGCGGGTGAGCGGCCAGGTTTCGCAGGGCTCATCGCCCTTCGGCTGCCGCGTCACACCGATCACCTCCATCGCGAAGGCCTGGCCGAGCGCGGCGACGCTTCGTCCGATCGGGCCCATGCCGGCGACGACGAGCGTTTGCCCTTGGAGATCGACCACGTCGTGGGGCTCCCAGGCGTGGCGCGACCGCGCGCTTTCGAAGGCCCGGAGGTCCCGGGAGAGCGCGAGCAGGTAGAGCATCACCGTGTGCGCGATCGGGACCGCGCTCGCGCCCGAAGAGTTGGTGATGCGTACGCCGCGGGCGAGGAGCCCCTGGAACCACGGATGGTCGACTCCGGCCGCGAAGCTGTGGAGCCAGCGAAGCGATTTGGCTCGCGCGAGCGCGAGGACGAACTCGCGCGTTCGGCCCGGGTAGACGTCGCCGGAGAAGTACGCGATCGAGGCTCGTTCGGGATCGCCGTCGACGCCGTCCTTGCGGAGCACGACGAGCGGGATGCCGTCCGCCGCTTCTTCGAGCGCCCGCCCCGCCGCGTCGAGCACTTCGTCGGTGACGAGAATCGCGTCGTCCATGCCGCCTCCGTTTCGCCTATGCTGGCACATCCGCGGCCCGACGGGGCCGCGGGATCCTGGCGGCCCCGAGGCGCTCGCGCCCCGCATCGGAGTGAAGGCATGACGAGCGCCGTGGCGCAGCACCTCGACGGGCCGAGCCCGGCGATCCCGAACCAGCAGCTCGGGCGCGTTTGATCGTGCGTTCGTCATGCCCACCGCACGCGACGAGCTCGACCGGCTGCTCCGGCTCTCGTGGCCGATCGCGCTCGTCCAGCTCGGCAACATGGCGATGGGGATCGTCGATACGCTCTTCGTCGGCCGGGTCGGAGTCGACGCACTCGCCGCGGCGGCGATCGGAAACGCGCTCCTCTACGGCACGCTGCTGATCGGCCAGGGAATCGTGCTCGGGATGGATCCGCTCGTCACGCAGGCGCACGGGGCGGGCAACGGGCCGGCCGCGGGGCTCGCCCTCCAGCGCGGCCTCGTCGTGGCCGCGGTCGTGACCGCGCTGGTCTCGGCCGTGCTGTTCGCGACGTCTCCGTTGCTCGTCGCGCTCGGACAGGAGCCCGCGCTCGCTGCCGAGGCCGGTCGCTACGTCGGCGTCCAGATCCCGACCCTCGGCGCCTTTTTCGGCTTCATGGCGCTTCGATCGTATCTCCAGGGCCGCGAGATCGTTCGCCCGGCGCTCCTCGTGATGCTCGTTGCGAACCTCGCCAATGCGTTCTTCAACTGGGTCTTCGTCTTCGGAAATCTCGGCGCGCCCGAGCTCGGCCTCGTCGGATCGGGGCTCGCGACCGCGCTCTCGCGCGCGCTCCTTCTCGCAGGCCTCGTCGCGCTCGTCCTCGCCGCGCGGCTTCACGAGGGAGCTTGGACCCCCTGGTCGAGGGAAGCGCTCGATCCGACGGCCCTTCGCCGGCTCGCGGCGCTCGGGGTCCCGATCGGCCTCCAGATGGGGCTCGAGGTCTGGGCCTTCTCGACCGCGACGCTCCTCGCCGGACGGCTCGGTCCGACGCAGGTTGCAGCGCATACGATCACGCTCAACATGGCGGCCTTCTCGTTCATGGTGCCGCTCGGAATCGCGCAGGCCGCGTGCACGCGAGTCGGGAATCTCCTCGGCGCGGGCTCGTTCCGCGAGGCCGACCGTGCCGCCTGGGTGGCGATCGGGCTCGGGGCCGTCGTGATGCTCGGCTGGGCGATCGTCTTCGTGATCGGACGCGATGCGCTCCCGAGGCTCTACACTGCCGACGCTTCCGTCATCGCCGCCGCGGCGTCGATCCTTCCGATCGCGGCGGCCTTCCAGATCTTCGACGGCGCGCAGGTGATCGGAGCCGGGGTGCTGCGGGCAATGGGGAGCACGCGCCCGGCGGCCTGGTTCAACTTCGCGGGCTACTGGATGCTCGCAATCCCGCTCGCCGCGTGGCTCTCGGAGCGCGCGGGAGCGGGGCTCGAAGGAATCTGGTGGAGCCTCTGTCTCGGATTGGGCTTCGTCGCATCCGGCATCCTCGGTTGGATCCGTCTGCGCGGGCCCGCGCACGCGGGTTCCGGAGCGCTCGCTCGGAGAAGCTCCGCCAACGAGGAGTCCTCTGCATGAAAGTCCGCGCCGCCGTCTGCTGGGAAGCGAAGCGACCGCTCGAGATCGAGGAGATCGAGCTCTCCGGCCCGAAGGCAGGAGAATGCCTCGTTCGCCTCGCCGCCACGGGGGTCTGCCACACGGACGCCTACACGATGAGCGGCCGCGATCCGTCGGGGCTCTTCCCGGTGGTCCTCGGCCACGAGGGGGCCGGCGTCGTCGTCGAGGTCGGCGCGGGAGTCGCATCGCTCGCACCGGGAGACGCGGTGATTCCGCTCTACATACCAGAGTGTCGGCAGTGCAAGTTCTGCCTCTCGCGACGGACGAATCTCTGCGGGGCGATCCTCGCCACGCAGGGAAGGGGGCTCATGCCCGACGGGACGAGCCGTCTCTCGGCGCGCGGCAGGATGCTCCACCACTACATGGGCTGCTCGACCTTTGCCGAGTACGCGGTCGTTCCCGAGATCGCGCTCGCGAAGATCCGCAGCGATGCGCCGCTCGAGAAGGTCTGCCTGCTCGGCTGCGGTGTCACCACGGGGATCGGCGCCGTGCTCCATACCGCGAAGGTCGAGCCGGGTTCGACCGTCGCCGTCTTCGGCCTCGGAGGGATCGGTCTCTCGGTCGTCCAGGGGGCCGTCATGGCCGGCGCCGAGCGGATCCTCGGGATCGATCTGAATCCGCGCAAGTTCGACCTCGCGCTCCGGCTCGGGGCGACCGAGTGCATCGATGCGCGCGGCATCGACGATCTCGCGGCGGCGCTCGTCGAGCGCACCGGGGGTGGCGTCGACTACGCCTTCGAGTGCGTGGGAAACGTCGACCTGATGTCGACCGCGCTCGCGTCGTGTCACAAGGGTTGGGGCGAGTGCATCGTGATCGGCGTCGCGGGCGCCGGAGAGGAGATCCATGCCCGGCCCTTCCTGCTCGTGACGGGCCGGGTGTGGAGGGGGTCTGCGTTCGGCGGGACGCGGGGACGGACGGAGCTTCCGAAATTCGTCGACCGCTACATGGAGGGTCGGATCCGCCTCGACGAGCTCGTGACGGCAACGCTTCCGCTCGACGAGATCGGACGCGCCTTCGACGCCCTGCACGCGGGCGAGGCGATCCGGAGCGTGATCGTCTACCCGTCCTGAACCTCGAGAAACGGCGGCTGCGTCGCGAGCACCTCGATCGGCGCGCCGACCTCGAGCACACCCCCCGAGAGGTGCACGGCGTTCTGCGCGAACCAGACCTGCCCGTCGCGCTGGCGGTAGCGGGCGAGCGTCCGGAGCGGCTCCTTGCCATCGCGGGTGCCCGTACGCTGGTCGGTCGTCGTGATCGCGCAGCGACTGCAGGGCTTCACGATCTCGATCTCGACCTCGCCCACGCGGATCCGTTTCCAGCCGTCTTCTGCGAAGGGCTCGCAGCCCGCGACGACGATGCCCGGGCGGAAGCGATCGATCGGAACCGGAGCGGCGAGTCTGCGGTTCAAATCGGCGACGGAGGCTTCCGAGAGGACGAGGATCGGATAGCCGTCGGTGAACGAGGTGTGCGCCTCGCCGGCGAAGCGCGCCGGATCGACGCGCCGGCCATGATCGGCGGGGAGCGAGACGAGCCGGCACGCGATCCCGAGCAGGCGGGAGAACACCGCGGCGGCCTCTTCTCCGCGATCGAGAGCCGGCCCGGAGTGCTTCCAGACCACGATCTCGACGCGCGGCGCCGAGACGGGAGGCGCGAGCGGGATCTCGAGCGCCTTCTCGCCCGGGGCGGCGAGGACGAGCGCATCGGCTTCGATCCGCGTCTCCACCTGCGCGAGCGCGGGATGTTCGCGCTGCGTGAGGAAGCGTCCCGTCTCGTCGACGACCATGAACGAGCGGTCGTGCTCGAGGCCGAACGGGCCGAGCCGCCAGCGCGCCGGAGAGAGGCCGCGGCACGACTTCACGGGGTAGAGATGCAAGGAGGCGACGCGGAGTCCGGGCATGCGCGAGAATGTGGGGCAACCGGATGCGTTGCGCCTCCCGGCAAAGCGCTCCCGCCCTACGCGAGCTCGGGAAGCGTGAAGACCTCGACGCGCCTCGCGATGCCGCGGAGCTCGTGGTGGCCGAGCGAGACGAGCTCCCCGGGCGCGATCGCGGCGACGCCCTCGGAGACGAGCACGGGCTTTCCGAGCTGCTTGCAGAGGCCCTCGATCCGCGAGACTTCGTTCACGACGGGGCCCGTGACGGTGAAGTCGAGGCGCCCTGGGACGCCGATGTTCCCGTAGTGCACTTCTCCGAGGTGGAGCGCGAGCGCCATCGCGAGCTTCGGGCAATCGCCCGCGTGGGACGTGTTGTACTCGCCGAGGCTCGCGAGCGCCGCACGCGCCGCGGCGAGCGCGCGAACCGCGGCGTCGGGATCCTGGTCCATCGGGAAGATCGCGAGCACGGCGTCGCCGATGAACTTGAGGACCTCGCCTCCGGCCTCGATCGCCGCTCCGGCGGTGCTCTCGAAGAACGCGTTCAGGAGCTCCAGATAGCGGTCGCGATCGAGGCCCTCCTGGAGCGAAGTCGAGCCGCGAAGATCCGCCATCCAGACCACTGCGGGGATGCGATCCTCGTCGCCGCGTCGGATGCGTCCCTGCAGCACGCGAAGGCCGGTTCCGACACCGAGGTAGGTATCGAGAAGCGTCCTCGCCGTCCGCCGAAGCGCGTGCACTTCGATCAGGCGGCCGAGCAGGGGGACGATCTCCTCGACGCGGTCGAGATCCGTCTGCCGGAAGCCCCCGGGCTCGTGGGTCGAGAGCGTGAGCGCATGGATCTGCCCATCGCCGAAGATCACCGGAAGCGCCGCGTAGTCCGTCGCGCCACGCGAATGCAGCTCGCGGAGGATCGGATAGTCGAGCGACGTGGGGTCGCCTTCGAGGCTTCGGCGCAGGCACCCGCGGCCCTCGAAGATCGGGATGAACGGGCTCGAGAGGAAGCTCTCCTCGCCGCTCACGTCGTGTGCGAGGTCGACCGAGCGGACCGAATCGTGGACGGAGTCCCAGCGATGGAGCGTGCCGAGGACCTGCGGATGGAGCGTCCGGACGATGAGCGCGACGCGCGAGACGGGGATTCCCGTCGTCTGTAGCGCGTGCGCGAAATCGAGGAGGAGGTCTCCGGCGCTCGACGCCCGCCAGGCGGCGCGGAGCATCCAGTCGACGAGGTCCTTTCCGGAGCCTCGAAGCGTGGTGTAGGCGTCGATGGGAAGCCTCCTTTCCGATCCTTCGGGCTTCTCCGCCCGCTCGCGCTAGCGGCGCCGCGCGAGGTCGAGTTCGCGCGAGACCGCGACGCTGCGCCCGACGAGCCACTCGCCGAAGCCCGGTCCGAAGAGCGAGAGATCGGCCTCGTAGCCTCCCGTCGCGTAGTCCTCTTCCGCAAGAGCGTATCCGAGCCAGTCGTTGGCGTGCGACACGAGCAAAGGAATGCGATCCGGCGGCAATGCCGATCGAATGGCGTCGCCGAGCGCCGTCGCGGGCTCGGCGGGGATCCCGAGCAAACGCGCGTTGCCGACATCGAGGCCCGAGAAGGCGACGTCGTCGGAGAGGAAACGTTCGATCATGGACGCCACGAGCGGCGAGAGCCATGCGAGAAGGCTTCCCCGCCGGAGCGCGAGCGGAGGTGTCTCTGCGCGGATCTCCCGGTAGACGAGATCGGCACCGGCACGCGTCGCGATCGAGCGGGCTGCGTTGCGGACGGCAGTCGCACCGCGCTCTCCGGCGCGATCGAGCTCGGCCTCCTGCAAGGAGACCTCGGCGCTCCACGGGGAGCGGGTTTCGTGGAGCGGGTTCTGATCGCCGAGCGCTCCCGGGACGAAGAGCGCGGGGAACCCGGCCTCGTCGAGGCGGCGCCGCCTTGCTCCGGCGAGGTCGGCCGAGTGACGCAGGTTCGAAGGGCCGAGCACGACCGAGTGGACGCCGTAGGAAAAGACGACGGCGAGGGGGCTCCCGTCGAGTCGGTCGAGCCGCAACACGCTCACGTCCTGCTCGCGCGCCCCGCCGGGATGGCGGCGGTTGCGTGCCAGATCGAGGCCCGCGACCAGGGCGCCGGCGCGCACGGGGACGAGCGTCGCGTGCGCCCTTTCGAGCGCCACGACGGCCGCCCGCACCAGGCGCGGCGCGGCTCCGGGGTCGAAGCTCCCTGCCGTGAGCCGCTCGGCGAGCCACCCCTCGAGATGGCCGCCGGGCCCCGAATGCGTGTGGGTGGCTACGAGGACGAGGCCGTCGAGGAGCACGCCCGCATCGGTCGCGAGGATCTTCTCGCGTAGCCAGGGCCTCGCGATCACGATGTCGAGCGTCACGATCGCGACGCGGAGATCGCCCTTCTCGAGGAGCAGCGCACGCGCTTGCGGCGGGTCGAGGACTCCCGTGGCGACGCGATCGCGGATCCCTCCGTAGCCTCCGAGAACCCCCTCGTCACGAATCTCGATGTCTGCGACGCCGAAGCCGGCGCGAAGCGGCGCTTCGTCCGCCGCGAGGGCGGAGGGGGTGGCGCCGAGCAGCGCGAGGAGAAACGCGGCGAGGGTACGAACGAGGGCCTCCGATCGGTCGCTCCGCGCCGAGCATAGGGATCCTGCGAGCGTCGCGGATGCTCTTCTGCGGGCTACAGTCGATCGATGCCGCGGATCGCGTTCGTGTCACGCGCGCGCGGGGGGGCCGAGCTCCGCGAGGCGCACGTGCGCGCCTCACGGGCATCCGGGCTCGGGGGGCGGGTCGGGCCTGCGCCGCAGGTCCTCCAATGCCTCTCGCAGCGACCCGCCTTGCTCGTCGCGTTCGCCGAGGGCTACGGCTTCGCGGGCTGGGGAGGGCGCCTTCCGAGGGCGCTTCGCGAGCTCACGGCGCTCGTCGTCTCGCGCGAGAACGAGTGCTTCTATTGAACGAGCAGCCACTCGGCATTCGCGCAGGCTGCGGGAATGGAAGCGAAGCGGGCGGAAGGGTTTTCGGAAGGGACGCTCGCGCGGCAGGCGATGACTCCCGCCGAGCGGGCGATCGAGGACCTCGCGCGAAGCTCCGTGCGCCGCCCGGCTCACCTTTCGCCCGCAGACCTCGACCCCCTCGTCGCCGCGCTCGGGGAGAGCGGAGCGCTCGAGTTGGTGGGGATGGTGGGAGCCTTCCACGTCGCCAACCGCATCGCGGATCTGGTCGGGATCGAGAGCGAGATTCCGATCGTGCAGCGCCGCCTGCGCCGGCTCCGCTCGTTCGGAGTGCGCTTGCAGGCGCGCGTACTCGCGCGCGTTCTCGACCTCTCGAACCGCTCCGTCGAGATCGACGTCGCCGCCGCGCTCGACGAGATCGCGAAACTCCGGGCGACGGCCGTTCCCGAGGGTTACCGCAGGCTCGCGCTCGCTCCGGGTGTGGCGGGATGGGCGCTCTCGATCGCGCGGGGGCTCGCGACGATCGACGCAAATCTCGTGGCCCGCGTCTCCGATCGCGTCCGCGCGAGCCTCGCGTCGAGTGACGAGGACGTCGAAGGGCTGCATCCGCGTCCGCCGGATCCGCTCGATGCGCTCGTCTTCGTCGGCACGCGATATCCGGCGCGGACCACGGACGCTCTCGTCGCCTCCGTGCGCGAAGCGACCGGGTTCGACGACGCGAGGCTCACGGATCTCGTCTTCGCGATTGCCGCCGCGAACGCTTTCGAACGAGTCGATCGCCTGCTCGGCTGAGGCGTTCTACGGCGCGGCACGCACGACGAGCACTTCGATCGGATCCTGCGCCAGCTCGAAGTCGTCGCGGATCTCGATCGAGAATCCCGGCAAGGCCTCGAGCTCTCGGCGGCCCTTCGGGCTCGAGAGGACGACCGACTCGCGAGACTCGGTCGCAAAGCGAGCGAGGCTCGCGACATCGCCGAAACTCCCGATCGCGCTCCCCGTGAAGAGCCGCGAGAGCTGACGCTGCTCCTCGGTGAGGCCGAGCATGGCGACCGGGCGACCGGCGCTCGTGGCCGAAGCGAGCACGGCGCGTGCGTCCCCGGTCTGGTCTTGCTCCCGGAGGTCTCCGGCAGCGAGCAGGCTCACGACCGCCGTCACGCCCGCGACGAGCGTTGCGGCGGGAAGCAGGCTCGTCTCGGCGCGACCACGGCGGAGCGCG
The DNA here is from genome assembly GCA_905339255.1 of Myxococcaceae bacterium. Taxonomy (GTDB): domain Bacteria; phylum Myxococcota_A; class UBA9160; order UBA9160; family UBA9160; genus MYXO. Next base: position 1,774 of record CAJPFO010000128.1, on the reverse strand, counting down.
CTCACGAACCCGACCAGCGCCGCTAGGCCGAGAACGAACGAGAGGGGGGAGGCGACGAGCGCCTCGGCCGGAAGATTCCTGCCGGTCAAGGGCTCGCGATCGAGCGCTGCAAGGATGATCCCCGCGGCGATTCCCGCGAGGCCGACGAGGCCGAAGAGCGCGAGCGCCCCGTACCTCCGGAGCCGGATCGCGAGCGCGGGGGAGGCGCTCGTCGAATCGAGCGGCGCGTACCAGAGCGAGACGAGAAGCAGGCCGAGCGCGGGGCTCGCCGGAAGGAGGTAACGGGAATGACGCGCTTCGGAGAAGTGGAGCGGGATGAATACCGCGAGGAACCAGGCGGCGAGGAAACGCAGCGCATCGCTTCCACGAACCCCTCGCCGCCGTAGGAAGGCGACCGCGAGCGCGGGCAAAAAGACGCTCCACGGGATCGCCTGCTCGGGGAGGTGCGCCAGGTAGAGGAACACGCCCGCGCGTCGCGTCGTGAAAGAACGCTGTGCGTAGGTTGCGAAGGCCTCTTCGAAGCCGAGCCGCGCGCCGAGCAGGACGGGCCAGATCGCGCAGATCGCAACGAAGAGCGCGATGCCGGCGAAACTTCCCCGCGAGACGAGCGTCGCGGATCGCCCCGACCATGCCGCGAAGCCTCCGACTCCGAGCAAGAAGAAGAGGATCGCGAGGGGGCCCTTGGTCATCACGGCGAAGGCGACGAAGACCCAGGCGAGCGCGAGGAGCGCAGGGCGCGCCGACTCGCGACGCGTCCCGCCCGATCCCAAGAAAAAGCTCGCGAATGCCGCCGTGACCCAGGCGGCGAAGAGGAGATCGAGTCGCTTGCCCGTCGCCTGGTTGAACGCTTCCCAGGTCGTCGCGAAGAGCAGCGTCGCAGCGAGGGCCGGCTCGCCCGGCCCGTAGACCTCGCGTGCCAGCCGGTAGACCGAGTAGCTCGCGACGGCGAGCGCCAGGAGGCCCGGAACGTGGGGCGCCCAGTTCGGCACCGAGCCGAGCAGGGCCATCGGCACCGCGAGGATCCAGAAGAAAAGCGGTGGCTTCTCGAGATAAAGACGATCGACGATCCGGAGCTGGATCCAGTCGCCGGTTCTCACGATCTCGTCGGCAATCCCGAGATAACGCACGTAGCCCGCGTCGAGAGGCTCCTGCGTGACGCGGTAGAGGAGCGCGCCCACGGCAACCAGCGAGGCGGCTGCGACGAGGATCGGCGCGAGGACGCTTGCGGGCCGGTTCATGATCCCGCGTCCTAGTAAGGTCCGGCGGCTGCGTCAACCCATGCCCCGCCGGCCCTTTGGCGACGGGGGCGGGGGCGTGCTACCACGCGCGCGAGCGGGGAGGGGGCTCGCGGCGCGTGCGACTCCTTCAGGTCGGCCTCGGTCGGTGGGGCCAGAAGCATCTCGAGTCGTGGCGGAAGTTGGGGGTTCCGCTCTCGGTCTGTGACGCGAACGCAGCGCTTCTCGAGGGAGTCGCCGAGCCCTCGAGTACCGATTTCCGCGAGCTTCTCGCCGCTTGCGACGCCGTCGACGTCGTCACCCAGGCCCCCGCACATGCGCCTCTCGTTCGCGCGGCGCTCGAGGCCGGCAAGCACGTACTGGTCGAGAAGCCGTTCACGTCGGCCGCGAGCGACGGCTTCGCGTTGCACGCCGAGGCCCGTCGCCGCGGCGTGGTCCTCCAGGTCGGGCACGTCTTCCGCTTCACGCCCGAGGCGAAAGCGATCCGCGAGATCCTCGCCAGGGGGACCCTCGGCGAGCTCCGCCATGCGGTCGCTCGC
>CAJPFO010000127.1 GCA_905339255.1 Myxococcaceae bacterium | reverse complement strand
ACACGCCCACCGTCCGGCGCTTCCCGCGCCGCGGGTCGGGCCTCGTCGTCGTCGATCCGATCGACGGGACGCTGCGCTCGTATCTCCGCGGTGTCGGGCCGTACTCGGTCTTGATCGGCCTCGCCCGTCGAAGGCGCTTCGAGGCTGCCCTCGTCGCGCTTCCGAGAGAGGGTTTGTTCTTCGACGCGCTCCTCGGAGGCGGGGCTCGAATGGCGCGGACCGGACAGCCGCCGCGGCGGGCGACCCCGGCTCCGCTCGGCCGGCGCATCTTCGTCTCGCATACCGTTCCCGATTCCGCATGCCGCTTCCTCGCGCGCCGGGGCTACGAACCCGTCCGCGCGTCGGGAGGTGCCATCGCCGTGGCGCCGCTCGTTCCGGGGGTCTGCGCGGGGCTTCGCGTCGCGAAGGGGCGCCGCGGCATCAGTCGCCGGGGGAGGGTCGGAGTGCTCGTCGCTCGAGAGGCCGGCCTGCTCGTCCGCGGGAAGGGCCGCGCTGCGTTTCCGGAGGCGATCGACGCGCGCGCGCCCGTACTCCGGGTCGCGGCGAACGAGCGCGAACTCGCGATCCTCGACGAGGTCCTCGCGCGACTCGATTGATCGCTTCCGCGATGGACCCGCTCCCGCCCTTTCGCGGACGAGCGTTCGAGCCTACATCCGCGTGTAGTCGGGTCCCTCGCCGCCCTCGGGCGGCGTCCACGTGATCACCTGGTAGGGGTCGGCGATGTCGCACGTCTTGCAGTGGACGCAGTTCTCGTGGTGGATGAAGAGCTTCTTCTTCCCGGGGTGGTCCGGGTCGGGGACCATCTCGTAGACCGCCGCGGGACAGAAGCGCTCGCAGGGGTTCCCGTACTCGACGCTGCAGACATCTCGACACAAGTCAGTGTCTGCGACGACCAGGTGCGACGGCTGATCCACCTCGTGCTGGGTGCCGCTGAACTGGACGAGATGCTCCTTCGAGAAGCTGACCTTTCCGTCGAACTCGGGCGCCTTCCACTCGCGCTCGGAGGCCGGGAGATCGGCGAGCTTCTGCATGTGGGTGTGGCCGGCCTCGAAACGAAGCGGGTCGATGAGTCCGCGACCATTGGTGACCATCATGAGGGGGATGTTGATCCCCATCGCGAAGATCGGGCTCACGTCGACCGATCCGTGGAAGTTCCGCGCCTCCCAGTGCTCCTGGTACGCCCAGCTCTTGCGGTACTTCTCGGCGTAGCCGCCGAGCGTCACGCTCGAGAAGTCCTTGGCGCCGATCGCCTCGACGATGGTCTCCGCGGCCATCATCCCCGACTTCATCGCCATGTGGATTCCGGCGAGCTTGAAGGCGTTGCAGAACCCCGCCGAATCGCCGACCAGCATCGCTCCGTCGACGTAGAGCTTCGGCTGCGAGTAGAGGCCTCCCATCGGGATCGCCTTGGCTCCATAGCGGACGAGCTCGCCTCCCTCGAGCAGATCGCGCATGAAAGGCGTCTGCTTGAAGTCCTGCGCCGCGGCGTGGGGATCGTTGTGCGGGTTCTTCGAGTCGAGCATCGTCACGTAGCCGAACGAGACCAGCTCGTCCTTCATGTCGTAGAGCCACATGCCGTTGAACTGCGTGAGGAAGTCCGGAAACAGCGAGCCGTGGATCACGCGTCCCGGGCGGTGCTTCTCCTTCTTGATCCTCCAGATCTCCTTCACGCCCGTCTCGTAGACCTGCGGGTTCGTGCCGTGGAGGTCGAAGCGGTCGATGAGCTGCTTCGAGAGGCTTCCGCGAACGCCTTCGCCGAGGACCGTCACCTTCGCGAAGATGTCCATCCCGGGCTGATGGTTCGACTTGGGCTTTCCGTCCCGGCCGACGCCCATGTCGCCGATCCGGACTCCGACGACGCGGCTCCCGTCGATCAAGAGCTGGTCGCCGGCGAAGCCGGGGTAGATCTCGATTCCCGCCGCCTCGCATCGCTCGGCGAGCCACTTGGCGACGTTCGAGAGCGAGACGACGTGGTAGCCCTTCTTCTGGAAGTTCGGCGGGGTGATCGGAGACTTGAACGAGCGCTTGCGCGTGAACATCCAGAACGAGGCCTCGTCGCAGACGACCTCGGTCGGAAAACCCTGCGACGCGTAGTCGGGGACGAGCTCGGCGATCGCCTTCGGGTTCATCACGGCGCCCGAGAGCATGTGGTCGCCGACGGCGGCTCCCTTCTCGATCACGAGCACCGTCGGAGGCTCGATCGGCGGCGCTCCGGTCTTCTCGGCTCGTTCGTTGTGCGCCTTCACCGTATTCATGAGGTGCAGCGCAGAGGCCAGAGTGGCCGGGCCGGCTCCCACGAAAAGGACGTCGACCTCCATGCTCTCGCGTTCGACCGGGGCCAAGGAACACCTCCAACAGACTTCGTGGTTCGTCTCCCGAAAAAGTAGGCGAGGCGTCCCCGGGGTCAACGGAACCTTCCTGACCCGGAGTCAGGCCGGACGAGCCTCGGCACCCGGCGCAGCTTCTCGCCTCAGTCGGGCTTCTCGCCGAGCAGCGTGCCTCGCCACAGCTCGAAGAGCGCGAGCGCGAGGAACGTGAGCGCGCCCGAGATCACGAAGGGGCTCCAGTCCCCGAGCCGATCGAAGAGCAAGCCCGCGACGACCGAGCCGACGATGCGGCCCGTCGTCGCCATCGACTGGCTCTCGCCCATGAGCTCGCCGGCGCGCTCGGCTCGGCACGCTCGCGAGTAGAGACCCGTGAACGCGGGAAGTGCGAGCCCATTGCCGACGGCGATCAGCGGGCCGAGCAGGTAGAGCCAGCCGACCGAGGGAGCGATCGGGATCGCCGCGAGGCCCACTCCCGTCATGATGAGGCCGATCACGACGAGCGCCCGCTCTCCGAGCGTCGGGGCGAGCCTGCGAATCAGCACGCCCTGGGTGAGCGCGATGAAGATTCCGATCACGAAGAAGATCGTTCCGGCCTCTGGGGGGCCGAGTCCGAAGCGGCGGCTCAGGAAGAGCGTGAACATCGACTCGAGCGCCGCGAAGGCCGTGAAGAGCTGGAGGAACAAGAAGAGGTAGAGACCGATCCTCCGGTCGTGATGCGCGAGCGCGAGGCGCAGCGGCGACGGCACGAGGGTTCTCGCGAGGCCGCTCCAATCGCGGATCCGAAGCGCGGGCGGGTGCGACTCCGGAAGGAAGACCCAGGCGAGGGCGAAGTTCAGCGCAGCGAGCACCGCGATCGCGTAGAACGGAGCGAGCGGATCGATCCGCGAGAGTTGTCCGCCCATCGCCGGCCCGACGACGAAGCCGAGCCCGAAGGCGGCTCCGATCAATCCCATGTTCTGCGCGCGCTCGGCGGGCGGCGTCACGTCGGTCACCACGGCCTGCGCCGTTCCGATGCTCGCCGCGAAGAAGCCCGCGAGCGCTCGCGCTGCGTACACCATCGCGAGCGAAGGCGCCGCGGCGAGGAGGAGGAACGATCCGACCGTGCCGAGGAGCGAGACCAGGATCACGGGACGCCTTCCGATCCGATCCGAGAGCCAGCCCCACGCCGGGAGGAAGACGAGCTGCGCGGCCGCGTAGAGCGCGAGGATGAGCCCGACCTCGAAAGACGTCGCACCGAGGTTCTCGACGAAGATCGGAAGCACCGGGATCAGCACGCTGAAGCCGACGAAGTCGATCAGGATCGTCGCGAAGACGATCCCGAGGGTTCGCCTTCGAGCGCTGGGGGCCGCCTCGGGGAGCGGCGCTTCGGCCTCGTCCATGGGCCCGCGACCGTAGCACGCGAGCGCCGTATAATCGGCGAATGACCTGCCCCGAGTTCGGCCTCGTGGACATCGTGCGCGACTTCCTTCTCGCCGACACGCTGACGCGACGCCTGTTCGCGCGATTTCGCGCCGGGACGCTCCGGTTCGACGAGATCCAGGAACTCGTCGGCGATGGCGAGGGCAGCGTCCTCTACCGGTTGAAGGAGCATTGCCACGCGCTCTTCCGCCCCCGCGACCGGAGCTCGGGAATCTCGATGCCGCGCGAGGCGCTCTTCGACCTCGCCGTGGGGTCCCTCTTCCACGAGGCCATGAAGTTCCGCGAGAACCTCTACCAGCTCACCGTGTACGGCCCGAAGGTCCGCGAGCTCCGCTCCGAGGCAGGAGCCGAGGCCGGCGAGATCTTCCGCGAGTTCGAGAAGCTCCTCGCAGCCGCCGCCGAGCGACTCGAAGAGGCGGCCGCCGAGACCGAGGCGCTGCTCGCGCACACGCGCGCGCAGTTCCACGTCCTGCTCGTCGCGCATCGCGAGAACGGCCTCGTGGCCCGCTACCTGATCGAGAACGCTTCGCTCGCGACGGAGGTCTTCGGTCGCGAGCTCGACCGCCTCCTCGCGGAGATCCACGGAGACGCCGCGCACGGGTACCGGATCGCTGCGAGGTCGTATCTTTCGAGCGGGTATTTCGGCCCCGCGCGCGTGGCGCTCGCCGAGGCCATCGCCCGAGCGGAAGGCGACCCGGCGCTCCCGGCGCTCGCAGCGTACGCCGAGGGGATGGACGCGTATCTCGAGGGCCGCTACGGGGATGCGCTCCGCGGGCTCGAGCGCTGGCTCGAGAGGAGTCCCGATCCCGACGAGCCCGCTCTCGCCGACCTCGCGCATTCGGCGCTTTCGCGGGTCGGCGCGCTCGCCGAGGGGCCCGAGGCCGCGGCCGTCGCGGCGTCGGCGCAGGCGCTCGCCGATCGGGTGCGACGGCGCGAGCGCGCGGAAGGCGACGCGGGCTGAGCCGCGGCGCCGCGCTCACTCGCCGGCTTGCGCTTCGTCCGGGAGCACGCCGTGGAGAACGATCTTGCGGAGCTCGTCACGCCGCCACGAGACGGCGTTCTGCGTGAAGACGTCCGGGACGCCGAGCACGCCGGCGCTGAAATCCCGCGCGGCGTAGTGGAAGACCGACGCGCCGAGCACGCTCTGGAAGGCGTGTCGCGGCGAGAGCCGCCGGAACGCGCCGGCGTCGGCCCCCTCCCGGAAGAAGACCAGGATCCTGCCGACCACGCGCTCGACGGGCTCGCGGAGCCGATCGCCTTCTTCGCCGACGTCGACGCGGTCGACGAAGATGCGGATCAGGATCTGCGAGTAGTTGCGGCGTTCGGCGAGCAGGTCGTTGATCGCGACGAGCAGGCGATCGAGCCGCTCGACGTGGGTTCCGCCCGCTTCGATCGCCTGCCTCACCGTCCGGTCGAAGGACTCGAGCATGCGGGCCAACACCGAGACGTAGAGGGCCGCTTTGCTCGGGAAGTAGTAGTAGAGCGCCGTCTTCTGCACGCCGACCTGCTCGGCGATCGATTGCAGGTGCGCTCCCGCGTAGCCGTCGCGAGCGAACTCGGTCTCTGCGACCTCGAGAACCTTTTCGAGGGTGTCGCCCGCGCGGGGAGGCGCTGCGCTCATCGAGCGCCCGACGTGGCGCTCGCGGGGGCCGCGGCCGGGTGGGCCCGGAAGTAGAGCCACGAGCCCAAACCGATCGCGATGAGCGCGATCCCGATCCATTGCGGTTGCGTGAGCCCGAGCGCGAGCGGAGGGTTCACGCGCCAGTGCTCGATCACGAGCCGTCCGACGCCGTTCAGGGCGATGTACTCGCCGAAGAGGAAGGGGCTCCGGTGCCGTCTCGACCAGAGCCACGCGGCCACGGGGAGGAGCCAGGCGATCTCGTAGAGCTGGGTCGGGTGTACGCGCTCGAGTGTCGGCGGCGCTCCTTCGGGGAACGCAACGCCCCACGGAAGGTCGGTCGGCTTTCCGTAGTCGTCGCCGACGAGAAAGCAGCCGACGCGGCCGAACGCTTGCCCGACCGCGCCCGCCACGGCGACGCAATCCATGAAGGCCTTGATCGAGACACCGTGGATCCTGCAGCCGATCGCGCCGAGCGCGGTCGCGCCGATCAGGCCTCCATACCAGGTAATGCCGTCGCGCGCGAAGAACAGGCTCTGGAACGGGATGCCGGTCCGCAGGTGGTTGTCGACCGCATAGTAGAGCTTCGAGCCGAGCAGGCCGCCGGCCATCACGTAGAGCAGGATCGTCGTCGCGAGGTCGGGGTTCATCCCCTCCTCGCGCATGCGAACCGCCGTGATCCAGGTTCCCACCAGGAATGCGACCGACAGCATCACGCCGAAGGTGCTGATGGGGTAGCCGAAGGGCTCGGCGAGAATCGGGTACATCGCGCGGAAGACGGTACGGGAGCCGGGGAGGCGGGGCTAGCCCCGCGGAAGCACCAAGTGGAAGGTGGCTCCGGCGCCGGGCGCGCTCTCGACGAAGACGCGCCCGCCGTGGGTCTCGGCGATCTTGCGGACGATCGCGAGGCCGACCCCGGTTCCGCGCGTTCCGTCGCGGCGCGGCCCGAGGCTCTGGAAGATCTCGAAGATCCGCTCGTGGTGTTCGGGATCGATTCCGCGGCCGTTGTCCGAGACGCTGATTCGGTGCCACCCCGGGGTCTCTTCGACCGAGATCCGGATCCGCGGCGACGGCACGGGGCCCATGTGCTCGAGCGCGTTTCCGATCAAGTTGGCGAAGACCTGGTACAACCGCGTCCGATCGCAGAGCAAGAGGGGCGGAGCTTCTGGAAGATCGACCGCCACGCCGAGCGACTCGATCCGCGGCTTGAGCTCCGCGAGCACCACGGCGAGAACCCGGAGCGGGTCGGTGAGCGCTCGCCGCTCGCTCCGATCGCCGATCCGGGAGAGCTCGAGCAGGTCGTGGGTCAGGTTCTCCATGGTGCGCGCCGCGAGCTCGATCCGCTCGAGGAAGTGGAGCCCCTTCGCGTCGAGCCGATCGCCGTAGTCCTCGCGCAGGAGCCTCGAGAAGCCGAGCATCGAGACGAGCGGAGTCCGCAAGTCGTGCGAGACCGTGTGAACGTAGTGTTCGAGCTCCGCGTTCTTCCGCGCGAGCTCGGCCTCGACGCGACGCCGTTCGTCGACGTCGTGGAGGACGAGCACGGCGCCGACGTGCGTTCCGTCGGGAAGCAGGAGCGGGCTCCCCGCCACCGAGATCCGTACGATCGCATCGTCCTTGCGTCGAAGCTCGAGGTCCTCCTGGAAGGACTCTCCCCGGCGAAGCACGGCGGCGATGCGATCGAGCTCCTCGGGTGCGCGGACGAAGATCGAAACCGGTCGGTCGACGGCCTCCTCTGCGGGGCAGTGGAGGACGCGCTCGAGAGCGGGGTTGGCGTAGGTCACGAATCCGTCGCGATCGACCGCGAGAACCGGTTCCGGCGCGGCGTCGAGGATCGCCCCGAGATACTCGATGGTGTGTCGGAGCTCCCGATCGTGCCGGTCGTCGCCGCCGGCGGGGCTCAAGAGCACGACGAAGTGCCTGCCGAACGGGCCGTCGTCGAGCCGCGCGACGCCGAGCTCGGCCGCCTGCACGCTGCCGTCGAGGGTCGGCAGCTCGACCCGCTGGCGCACCAAGCGGCCGCGGCCCGAAAGCCTCTCGTGGAGCTCGGGATGCCGACTCGGATCGAGCCAGCGTTCGAAGACTGCACACGTCGACGCCCCATGTCCGATGCGAGGGAGCAGCTTGGCGGAGTCGCGCTGCCAGACGATCCGGCCGCCGGGACCGACGACGAGGACGGTCTGCCCGAGGCGGGCGAGTCCCTCGAGGACCTCGTACGCCAGTGAGTCGGGAAGCTCGATCTCCGGGTGCGCGTCGAGCGGCATGGACTCCAAGTCGGTCCCGCCCCCCTGACGGCGTGGGGGGCCCGGGCGACCGGTGCAGCCTATCACCGAGCCGTCCTGAGGGTCAAACGGAACACGGTCAAGAATGGGTGACGGGATGTCGTGCACGCCGTGTCGAGTGGACCCCCGCGGGGTCGATGCATGCTTCCGGCTCGGGTAGGGTGCTCGCCGCCCGGGCCACCCCTCTTCCCCCAGCGCCTCGGCCCGGGCTTCCATCGACGAGTACCGACCTGCAGGGGGACGATCGCCGGCGGCACGCTGCCGGCGCAGGGGAGACCCATGAAGCGACGCGACCTCTGCGTGCTCGGCCTCGTGCTGGCTGCGATCCATCCCGGTGCCGACCCGAAGGCTTCGCGCCTTGCCGCCACCTCGCAGCGTGAACTCGCAGCGGCGCCCGAGGCGCCGCACGCCGAGCCCGCGCCGGCCGCCCCGACCGGGCAAGCGGCCGCCGAGCCCCTCCCGGCGCCCCCGGCGCCCGTCGTCGAGCCGGCCGCAGCGCCGAGCCCGGGGGTCGCTGCGCTCGCCCGGGTGCTTCGTCGCAGCAACGAGGAATTGAGCCACGGGCAGGCGAGCGAGATCGGCGCCGCGATCCTCCGCCACTGCGGCAGGCGGGGTCTCGACGCCGACCTGGTCCTCGCCGTGATCCTCGTCGAGAGCGGCGCGCGCCCCTCCGTCGTGAGCCCGCAAGGCGCGCTCGGGCTCATGCAGGTCATGCCGGCGCACTTCGAGAAGCTCGCTCCGGAGGTCGATCCGACGCACATCGACAGCAACGTTCGCGTCGGCTGCGGAATCCTCGCTCGCAACATCGCGCGCCACGGCGAGGATCGCGGCATCCTCGCCTACTACTGGGGCGACGACATCCGCGGCGACGAGTACCTCGAGAAGATCCGCGCCGTGCAGGCGAGGGTGCGGACGCGGCTCAGTTCCTGAACAATCGAGGCGATGGCCGCCAAGCTCTCCCACGTCGATTCGAAAGGCCGCGCCCGCATGGTGGGCGTCTCCGCGAAACCGGTGACGCATCGCGTCTGCGTGGCGCGCGGAGCCGTCCGGATGTCGCGAGCGACGCTGCGACGGATTGCGGAGGGCTCGGTACCGAAAGGAGACGTGCTCGCAGTGGCCCGGCTCGCGGGGATCCAGGCCGCCAAGCGCACCTCGGAGTGGATTCCCCTCTCGCATCCACTCCCGCTCGACGGGGTCGAGGTCTGCTTCGAGCCCGACGAGGAGAATGGCCGCGTCGAGATCGAGGCTCGCGTCGAAGCGCATGCCCGCACGGGGGTGGAAATGGAAGCCCTCGTGGCGGTGGCTACAGCGGGGCTCACCCTCTACGACATGTGCAAGGCCGTCGATCGGACGCTCTCGCTCGAAGCCGTCCGCCTCGTGAGCAAGCAGGGCGGCAAGAGCGGAACCTGGCGGCGCCCCGGAGAGGCGACCGGCAGGCGACGCCGGTCCTGAACCCCGCGAACGGCTGCGGTGTCGCAACGCAAGAGGCAAGGCGTGGGGCATGAGATCGTCGAGCGGGGGCCTCTGCAGGGTCGGCGGGCGGCCGCCTCCCCGGGAGCCGAGGCCGATCCGGATCTCGATCTCGTCTTGCGCTGGCAGGCCGGAGAAGAGGAGGCCTTCGAAGCCCTGATCCGACGCCACGAGCGGCGTGTCTACCGGCTCCTGCTCCGGATGCTCGGGACTCCGGAAGAGGCCGAAGACGCCGCGCAGGAGACGTTCTTGAACCTCCATCGACACGGCCATGCGTTCCGGCGCGACGCGCGCTTTTCGACCTTCGTCTACCGGGTCGCAGCGAACGCGGCCTTGAACCGGCGGCGCAGCCGCGGCAGGAGTCACGCGCGCGAGAGGAGTCTCGCCGGCATGCAGCAGGCAGGATTCGAAGGTCCCGAGTCGCCGCAGGATCCGGAGGCGGCATACGCGCAATCGGAGCTGCGGGGTCGCGTGCAGCGGGGACTCCTCGAGATCGCGCCGAAGCTTCGCCTGCCGCTCGTCCTCTACGACCTCGAAGGCCTCGCCTACCCGGAGATCGCACGGTTGCTCGAGCTGCCCGAGGGAACCGTGAAGTCCCGGATCCACCGCGCGCGCGAGCTCCTGCGCGAGGCCCTGGTGGCGGACGGTGCGATCGGGAGGTCGCAGTCGTGAGGCACTCCGAGGTGCATTCCGATCTCGGCGATTACCTCGAAGGCGATCTGCCCCTCGATCGCCGCGCACTCGTCGACGCACATCTCGACTCGTGCGACGCGTGCGCGGGCCGACTCCACGAGCTTCGAGCGACGGTCGACGCGCTCCGCACGCTCGGCGAGGTGGCGCCGCCGCCGGATCTCGCGCGCGCCGTGATGGCGCGGATCGCGGCCGGCGAAGGCCGTCCGCCGTGGGCCGTGCGGCTCGCCCGCCGCGTGCCGGCGCCGCTTCGCGGACGCCTCGTCGCTCCCGTCGTCGCGCTCGCGTCGGCCGCGGTGGTCGCCGTCTGGCTGCGCGCTCCCGCGAATCCAACGATCGAGCCCGTCGTCCCGGCTCCGACCGCGCAGTCGCTCGCCGACGCGATCGAGCGCAGTGGCCGCTTCGGTGCCGCCGCGGAGGACGTGGACGAGGAGGCGGTCGTCGGACCTCGCGCCGCAGCGGACGAGCTTTCCCGCGCGCTCGGCAGCCCGTCGGCCTGGCTCGGGACTGCCGCCGCGCTCGAGCCTCGGGCGAGAGGGGAGCTCCTCGCGATGCTCGCGAAGGCACCGGGGAGTGCCGAGGGGCTCCGCTCGCTCGCCGCCGAGCTCCGTCGGCTCTCCGACCCCCGAGCGCCGGCGATCGCGGACGAGATCGATCGGCTCGCTGCGCCTGCGCCGTAGGGCGCTGGTGCGGTTGAAATGGGAACGCCCCGCCGGGTACGCTGCGCCCGATCCGGGAGGCGCGCCATGTTCCGTTCGACGCTTCTCGCCGCCGTGCTGCTGCTCGCCGCCGCGACCTCTCGCGCCGACACCGTCGAGCTTCGCCCCGAGGGTTCGAGCCAGTTCGGTGTCCGCAACGTGTTCATGCCGCTCCGCTCGCTCGTATCGGGGCCCGGTTTCTGGTACGGCGAGCGTCGGGTCGAGGTCGATACCTCTCCGCCGGGCGCGACGATCGACCTGTTCTACGTCCGATCGAACTTCCAGAAGGCGTACAAGCAGACCACGGCGCCGGCGACGGTGCTGCTGCCGAGCCGCTCACAGGCCGGCCCGCGAGACTCCGTCACGATCCGCGCGTTCATGCCGGGACATCGCTCGAAGGAAGTGCGGATTCCGATCGCGGCCGAGGACGAGCGCATCACGATCGAGCTCGATCCGCTCCCGAACCGCCTCGAGGGCGCGGCGCAGAGCTACTTCGCCGGACGCTCCTCGCTCACGCTGCTCACGCGCCAGGTGCCCGTGGTGCGGGTCCAGGAGCGCCCGGAGGGTTTCACGGTGGTGCTGAACGAGACCGCCGAGGGCCCCGACGTTGCCGCTTCGCTTCCGGGCCTCGTCTCGCCGCTCGTCGAGAAGATCGACGTGGAGCAGCTCGGCGAGGACCTCCTGTTGCGCGTCGATCTCTCTCCGGCAGCACGATCGCCGAAGCCGGAGCTCCGCTCGAGGCAGGGTTTCGACGCGGCGCGGCAGCTCCACGCCTTCGTGATCGACCTCGTTCCTCCGGCGACGGCCGCGAGCGGCGCGGCGGCGCCTTCGGTCGAGCGGATGCAGGCGGCGCTCGCGGCGGTCGGGGCTTCCGACGTCACGGGCTGTGCGCTCGCCTTCGACTCCGGGCTGCGGGACGCGCTCGATCCCGGGGCGCTCGCTCGCGCCCTCTCGCCGACCGACTATCGTGCGCCGTTTCTCCGTGCTGCGATGCGACGTCTCGGCGAGGTGTCACCAGACGGTGTCATCACGATGACCGACGGGAGCCGCTTCGACCCCGCGTCTTCGCTCGAACTCGCGGCGGCCGCGAGCCAACCGAACCTCGCGCAGGGCTACCTCGCGCTGCTGCGCCGGGTGACGGAGGAGCTCGAGACTCCGGCGATGCGAGAGGCGAGCTACCGGAGCCTCGTCGCACCCGAGCTCGCAGCGGGTTCCTTCGAGGCCGCGCTCGCGCGAGCGAACGCCGGCGAACAGGACTGCCGCTCGAAGACGCGGTAGCCTTCCTCCGCCTCCGGTCCCGCGGAGTTCGGATGCAACGCCATCTCGCGGACCGCCCGCGCGAGCGCCTCGTCGCGCAGGGGGTGGAGGCGCTCTCGGACGCGGAGCTCCTCGCGCTGCTGCTTCGTACCGGCGCTCGCGGCGAGCCCGTCGTGGCCCTCGCGCAGGCGCTGCTCGAGCGCGCGGGGGGGCTTCGCGCGCTCTCGAGGACGGCTCCGGGCGAGCTCGAGTCCTCGGCCGGGGTGGGGCCCTCGAAGAGCGCCTCGGTCGTGGCGGCGTTCGAGCTCGGCCGGCGCGTCGCGACGAAGCGCGTGCGCCCGGGCGACTCGGTGGCCTCGCCGCGCGATGTCCACCTCCATTTCCATCCGAGGCTCCGGGACGCCGCACACGAGCGCTTTCTCGTCGTCCTGCTCGACGGCCGGCACCGCTTCTTGCGCGAGGTCATGGTCTCTCAGGGGACCCTCACCGCGAGCCTCGTCCATCCGCGGGAGGTCTTCAGGCCCGCGCTCCGCGAAGCCGCAGCCGCCGTGCTGCTCGTCCACAACCATCCGAGCGGCGATCCCTCGCCGAGCCGCGAGGACATCGAGGTCACGGAAAGGCTGGTCCACGCAGGTCGGCTGCTCGGAGTCGACGTCCTCGACCACGTGATCGTCGCGGAGCAAGGCTACGTGAGCCTTCGCGAGGCCGGGCGTTTCCCGGATGGCGCTAAGGGATGAGCCCCGCCCGGTCGATGAGGGCCGGGGAATCCCGGCCCGCCCAGGGCCT
>CAJPFO010000126.1 GCA_905339255.1 Myxococcaceae bacterium | reverse complement strand
CGCTTCGCTCGCTCGAGTGGACGCCGCGAGGAGGCCGTGTTCTTGACCGCGCGCGGAAGCTCGATGACGCGGCAGAATTTCTTCGAGAGGCTCCGCGCGCTGGCCCGTCGCGCGGGGATCGCGCGCGAGCGCGTCTCTCCGCACGTGCTCCGTCACGCCTTCGCGACCGATCTGCTCGAGGGCGGCGCCGACCTGCGCGCCGTCCAGACGATGCTCGGTCACGCCGACCTCGCGACGACGCAGATCTACACCCACGTCGGCCGCTCGCGGCTCCTCGAGACCGTCGAGCGTCATCATCCCCGCGGTGGTGGACGCCGGGGAAGTCGCGGATGAAGGGCTCGGTCCGGGCGAGCCTGCTCGAATCGCTCCCGGCCGCAACGCGAGCGGCCGTCGAGGCGCTCGCCGCCGCCGCAGCGCGGCGCGCGTTCGCGGTGCACATGGTCGGGGGTCCGGTTCGCGACCACCTGCTCGGGCGAGGCGTTCACGACGCGGACCTCATCGTCGAGGATCGCATCCCCGGGGCAGCTCTCGAACTCGCTCGTGATGCGCTCGCGACGGCGAAGATCACGGCCCACGGCCGGTTCGGAACGGTTCGGATCGAGCTCGCGGAGACGCGGATCGATCTCGCCACGGTGCGGAGCGAGCACTACCCGCACGCCGGGGCGTTGCCGATCGTCGCCGCGGGAGATCTCGAGGCGGACCTGCGGCGCCGTGATTTCAGCGTGAATGCGCTCGCGGTGCCGCTCACGCCGGCGGCGGGGAGGGGGCGACCGGCGGTCGTCGATGTCTGCGGAGGGCAGGGCGATCTCGAGAAGAAGGTGCTGCGGATCCTGCACGAGCGAAGCTTCCATGACGATCCGACGCGGGCGTTGCGGGCGGCGCGACTCGCAGCCCGGCTCGGCTTCTCGCTTTCGCGCGGATCGCGAGCGGCGCTCCGCGACGCGCTTCGCGACGGAGCGTTCGGACGCGTGAGCGGCGACCGTCTGCGGCGCGAACTCGAGAAGCTCTTCGAGGATGCCTCGCGCGGGGTCGATGCGGCGCTCGCGCTGCGCATGCTCGAGGAATGGCACGTGCTTCCGGCGCTCGAGCCGGGGCTTCGACTGCCGCGCACGGCGATCGCGCCGCTGCGCCGGCTCGGCCGTTGGCTGGCTGCGCCGCCGTGGCCGGCCGCGAAGCTCCGGCGGCTCGGCGCCGCGCTCGCCGTCTGGCTCGCGCCGCTCGACGCGGGGCTGCGGCTGCGGACGCTCGAGCGCCTCTCGCTTCGCGGCGAGCTCCGCGATCGGATCGTGGCGTTTCCGAAGCTCCGGGACTCCGCGTTCCGCGATCTCGCGCGCGCACGCGGAAGGGGGGCGATCGACGCGGCGCTCGGGAGGCTCGGGGACGAAGAGCTCCTCGCCGTGCTCGCCTACGCCGGACCGACTCCGCGCCGACGCATCGTTCGCTACGCCGCGGAGGATCGCCCGCGGCGGATTCCCGTGAATGGCGACGACCTGCTCGCGCTCGGTCTCTCGGGGCCTCTCGTCGGAAAGGCGCTCGCAAGGGTCCGCGCGGGGATGCTCGATGGCGTCGTGCGGAGCCGAGAGGACGCGCTCGTGCTCGCACACGAGCTCGCACGCCGCAAACCCCCGAGGCTCCGCAAGGGGGCACCGTCGCCGTGAGACGTTGCCCCGGGCGGGGCGGTCGCCCATACTCCGGGCGTCCGCCCCCCCGGTCGTTCTCGCGATCCTCCTGGAGCCGAGCCCTTGAGCCTGGACGGACCCCCTCCGACCGGAGCCGCGGCGAGCTTCGAGCCGCTCGCCGGCGATGCCTCGTGCGCCGTCAAGCTGCAGGCCTTCGAAGGCCCGCTCGACCTGCTGCTGCATCTGATCCGCCTCGACGAGGTGGACATCGCGAACATCCCGATCGCCCGGATCGCCGAGCAGTACCTCGAATACCTCGACCTCATGCGGGAGCTCCACCTCGACGTCGCGGCCGAGTACCTGGTGATGGCCGCCACCCTGGCATGGATCAAGTCCCGAATGCTCCTGCCGCCGGACGGCTCGGTCGACGAGGACGAGGGCCCCGATCCGCGGGCCGACCTCGTCGCGAGGCTGCTCGAATACCAGCGCTACAAGGAGGCCGCAGAGGCGCTCGAGTCGCGCGATTGGCTCGGACGCGACGTCTTCGAGGCCTGCCCGCCCGAGCCCGAGGCCGTCGCGCCCGCGGACGAAGAGATCGACGTGAGTCTCGTCCAGCTCCTCGACGCACTACGCCGCGTGCTGCAGCGGGCTGCGGCCGCGGGCGTGGTGCACGAGGTCGAGGTCGAGACGCTCACCGTACGCCAGGGCATGATCGCGGTGATGGACGTCCTCGCCGCCGTCGATTCGGTCGAGTTCTTCGACCTGGTCGAGCGTTGCGGGGGAGAAAGGCTCACGCGCACGAGGGTCGTGACGACGTTCCTCGCGATGCTCGAGCTCGCCCGGCTCTCGGCGCTGCGAATCTTCCAGGGCGTGGGAGAGGACGGGGCGCCGCAAGGTCCGATCCGCCTGCGGCGAGCCGGCGACGAGGGCGGCGAAGCCTGGAGTGCGAGGATCTCGGAACTGATGTGAGCGGGTCGGTCGCCGCAGCGAGCGGCATCGGAGGCAGCATGGAGCGCAGCGAACAGCGTCGGATTCTCGAGGCCCTCGTACTCTCGTCGCCCGAGCCGGTGACGGCTTCGCGGCTCGCCGAGGTCGTCCCCGGGTCTTCGACCCACGAGGTTCGCGACCTCATCGCCGAGCTCAATGCCGAGTACGAGGCGCAGGCTCGCGGCTTCGAGGTCGTCGAGGTTGCGGGGGGCTACCAGATCCGGACGCGCCCCGACCTCGCCGAGCACGTTCGTGCACTCCAGCCCCGGCGCGCCGCGCGGCTTTCGAGGGCTTCGCTCGAGACGCTCGCCGTCGTGGCGTACAAGCAGCCAGTGACGCGAGCCGAGGTCGAGCACGTTCGTGGGGTCGATGCGGGCGCCGTGCTGCGAACGCTTCTCGAGCGAAACCTGATCCGCATCGCGGGCCATCGCGAGATTCCGGGCCGGCCGATGCTCTACGCCACGACCAAGCGATTTCTCGAGGTCTTCGGCCTCGCCTCGCTCGGGGACCTTCCGACGCTGCGCGAGGCCGAGGAGATCCTGCCCCCGCACGACACGAGCGACGAGGTCGGCGAAGAACGGACCGGGCACGAGTCGGACGAGGGATCGAGCGAGACCGACGAGGACGGCACCGTCTTCGGGAGCTTCGAGAGCGTCTACGCCGAAGCCGAGGACGGTCTCGACGAAGAGATCGACGATGAGGACTCCGAGGACGTCGACGAGATCGAGCCGCGCGGAGAGCCGCACTAGCGCCTTGCGAGGGATCCGTCTCCAGCGCCTGCTCGCCGAGGCCGGAATCTGTTCGCGGCGCGAGGCGGAACGCTGGATCGAAGCCGGTCGCGTGCGGGTAGACGGAGAGATCGCCTCGCTCGGACGGAGCGTCGATCCCGACCGCGAATCGGTCGAGGTCGACGGACGTCGCATCGTGCGCGATCCGCTCGTCTACTGGATCGCGAACAAGCCGCGCGGCCTGCTCTCGACGCGAAGCGACCCACAGGGAAGGCCGACCGTGCTCGCGCTCGTGCCCCCGGGACTTCCGCGGGTCTACCCGGTCGGCCGGCTCGACTCCGACACCGAGGGACTCGTCCTGCTCACGAACGACGGAGCGCTGGCCCATCGGCTGCTTCATCCTTCGCTCGGGAACGAGCGCGAGTACCGAGTCCTCGTTCGGGGCCTCGTCGAGGGCGCGGCGCTGCGTCGGCTCGCGACGGGCATCCGGCTCGATGACGGTCCGACCGCGCCGGCGCATGTGTTGCGCGTCCGCCGCGATGCGGGGAGGGGGACGACCCGCTTCGACCTCGTCATGATCGAGGGACGGAAACGTCAGATCCGACGCATGCTGAGCGCGCTCGGACATCCCGTGATCGATCTCGTGAGGACGCGGATGGGAACGCTCCGCCTCGGAGCACTATCGCCCGGCAGCGCACGCCCGCTCGACGAGGGCGAGCTCTTGCGTCTCAGACGCCATGCGGCGCGGCTCGTACCGGCAGCGCCTCGCCGAGAGCCTCGGTCAGGTACGGAATCGCCTCGTCGGCGAGCGAAAGGTCGGGTGCGAGCCGCTTCCCGAGACCTTCCGCGGTGAGCAGCGCCAGATTCACCATCGTCATGTGACTTCGCGCCTGGATCCGATGCCTTCGAAGGATGTCGAAGATGCGGCCGATCTCGAGCGAGATCTCGAGGCTCGCGAGGCCGCGCAGCCGCACGCTCCCGACGAGTTCGACGATCTCGGCCTCGTACGCGGCGTAGTCGGGGGTCGCTCGATGCGGCGCGTTCTCGTAGAACAGGCGCGCGACGGTTCGGCCATCGCCGGTGGCGAAGGCGAAGAGCAGCTCGGCGGTCGTCCTCCGGTCGACGTCGACGAGCGTGCCGACGAGACCGAGGTCGAGGAAGACGATCTGGTGCGGGGCCCGGAAGCGGAGGTTTCCGGGATGGAGGTCGGCGTGGACGAAGCCGTGCAAGAAGACCATCCGACACACCGCGCGCATCCCCGCCTCGACCACGCGCCGGACGTCGACGCCGCGGGCCTCGAGTTCGTCCTCGCGAACGCCTTCGACGAACTCCATGGTGAGCACCGAATCCGAGCAGAGTTCGTCGACGAGCGCCGGAAACCAGACGTCGGGATCGCCTTCGAAGTTCTCGCGGAAGCGACGGTTGTGCTCGGCCTCACGCGAGAGGTGGATCTGCTCCTCGACCGCGCGACAGAACTCGCGCATCGCCTCTTCGAGGGAAATGAGTCGCAGCGAGGGGACGACCCTTTCGAGAAGCCGCGAGACGAAGAGCAGGATTGCGCGATCGAGCTGCACTTTCTCGAGAATGTCCGGGCGGCGGACCTTGACGGCGACGGGCTCGTGGCGCCCGGCGAGAACGGCTCGGTGCACCTGCGCCACCGATGCGGCGGCCACGGGCTCGACCTCGAATCGCTCGAAGACCTCTTCGAGGCGACGGCCGAACGACGCCTCGACTGCGGTTCGGACGTCGCTGAATGCGAAGGGCGGCACGCGGTCCTGGAGCGCCGTGAGCTCGAGCCGGAACGCTTCCGGGAGGAGGTCGGCGCGTGTCGACGCGATCTGGCCGACCTTGATGAACGTTGCGCCGAGCGTTGCCGCGAGGTGGACGAGCGCCCGTCCTGCGGCTCGCTCGCTCCGGAGCCTCGCGCTCGCGCCTTCGCGGAACCACTCGCGGGCGAAGACCGCAACGGCCGCCAGCGCGGCGCCGACCATCTGGAGGCTGCGGAGCACGACGTGGAGCGCGTGGCGTGCGCGCGGCTCCTCCGCTGCGGGCAGGCTCATGGAAGGATCGTGACCGGGGTTCCCGTCGACACCCGCGACGAGAGGAATTCGATGTCGCGGTCGGACATTCCGACGCAGCCGTGTGTCCAGTTGAGGCCGGTTTCGGAATCCCCCTGCCAGCGCGCGCCTTCGCCGTGGAGACCGATGTTTCCGCCGAGTGAGGTGCCCTGCGGAGGAAGTCTTTGCTCGGCTCGCGCACGCAGGATCGCATCGCGCTCGGCCTCGCTGATCAGACCCTCGGCGAGCGCGGCTTCGGCATCGGCCTCGCTCGGATAGTCGAGAGGCACGAAAAGGTGGAAGCGGCTCTCACGGGGCGGGCCCGCGACCCGGTAGTGCCCCTCGGGCGTTCTCATGTCCCCCCGGTGGCGTTTGCGGCCTCGCGGCTCGCGGCCGAAGGCCGCCTTGACTCGCACC
Source organism: Myxococcaceae bacterium (assembly GCA_905339255.1). Taxonomy (GTDB): domain Bacteria; phylum Myxococcota_A; class UBA9160; order UBA9160; family UBA9160; genus MYXO. Next base: position 4,755 of record CAJPFO010000126.1, on the reverse strand, counting down.
GAATCCCCGTCCGCACAGCGTGCGACGAGCGCCCGCTCGGCCTTCCGGACCTCGATCGCGACGATCTCGCGGCAGCGTGCGGTGAGGTCCGTCGGAGGCGGCAAGACCGCTTCGTCCCCGGGCGTCGTCTCCGGCTCGTAGGGCTCGATCACGTAGCCCGGGAAATGCGGCTTCGCGCAGGCGAGCGCGAGGACACTCGACAGCGCGAGAATCCGTGCGACGCTTCCCGAGCGCATGTGCCTCGCCCCCCTCGTGACGGACGGGATGATCGCGCATCTCTGCAAGCTCTCCAGATCGATGCTCCTGGCCGTCGCGTTCGCGGTCTCGACCCCGTCCGCCGCGCGGCCGGTGGACCCGCTCCCCCCCGTCCTCGGCGAGCCGTCGAAGGATCTGGTGCGGCCCGGCGAGGACCTGGTCGAACTCGCGTACCGCCACCGGCTCGGATTCGACGCCATCTCGAGGCTCAATCCCCAGGTGAAGGTCTGGATCCCGGATCCAGGAACGGTGGTCGAGCTTCCGACCGAATACGTGCTTCCCGAGGCGCCCCGCAAGGGGCTCCTGATCAACGTTCCCGAGATGCGGCTCTACGACTTCACGCGGGGCGGGGAGCCCGAGGTCTACGCGATCGCGATCGGCGACGACATGGACCCGTCGCTGGTGGGAGATTTCCGCGTGGGGGCGAAGCGCAAGAACCCCGCATGGACCGTTCCCGCTTCGATCCGGGCAGAGCGGCCCGAGCTTCCTGCGGTCGTTCCCCCGGGCCCCGACAACCCGCTCGGGGATCATTGGATGACGATCGGAAACACGTCGTACGGCATCCACGGAACGAACAATCCCTGGTCGATCGGGCGCATGGCGACGCACGGTTGCATCCGCCTCTACGACGATCAGCTCGCAGGGCTCTTCGAGCGGGTTCCGTCGGGAACCCCGATTCGGCTCATCTACCAGAGCGTCAAGCTCGGGGTTCGGAGCGGGGCGCTCTACGTCGAGGCGCATCCCGACCCCTACCGGCGCGATGCCGGTCGCCTCGAAGCCGCGATCGATCGCCTCGCGGCGGCGGGGCTGGCGGGCTACGTCGATCTTCGGCGCTTGCGGCGAGCGATCGACGCGGGGAGCGGTGTGCCGGTGCAGATCGGGACGCTTCCCGAGTCCGCACCGGCTTCGATCACTTCGAGACCCGCTTCTTGAAGATGGCCTCGGCCGTTCGCGCAGCGTCGTCGGCGCGAGCCGCCGCCGCCTTCGCCTCGGCCTCGGCCGACTGCGCGCGAGAGAGCGCCTGATCGGCGGTCTTCTGCGCGGCCTCGGCCTTCCGGTTGGCGGCATCCGCGGACGCCGACACGTCGTTGAGGCGCTGCTCGAGCTTGTCGACCCGCGAGTTCGTCGCGCAGCCTGCGAGGCCGACGGTGAGCACCGGGATCAAAGCGATTCGTGCGAGAGTCTTCATGCTTCCCTCCAGAGGCGCCTCCTGCGGACGCCCTCGGGCGTCGGCGCAGCGGATGCGCGTCGTGGGAGTAGAGCATGGACCCCGTGGGACGCAACCCCGCGCGGGCCGGAACGCGAGGGGAGCGGCCCGACCCGTCTCGGGTCGGTCGCTCACGGCTGGTTGGCACCTGAGACGGTGCGTCCCACCTCCTGCCCGAAGCTGATCTCGAGCGTGTGCCCATCCGGATCGGAGAGGAGCGCCCAGTAGCCCACGGGGGGGCCGGAGTCGACCGGACCGAGCAGGAGGACCCCCGTGCGACGGGCGTCGTCGCAAAGACGATCGACCTCGTCGCGCGACGCACAGCCGACGCCGAGATGCGCGATCGGCTTCATGGGATGCTCGACCTTCTCGACCGCGATGAGCACGATCACGAAGGGGCGGGTTCCGTCGGCGAGCCAGACGACATCCGATCCCCTTTCGGAGTCCCGGCGTCGGTGGACGATCTCCATCCGCGCGTAGTGCGCGTAGAAGGCGATGCTCTTCTCGAGGTCGCCGGCGGGGAGCGCCACGTGTGTGAGACCGACGTCGGACAGGGGATCTCCGGTTCGCTTCGCGAGCGCGCAACCGATAGCGCGCCGCCGCGGATCGTCCCACGATTGCGGTCGTGGCCCCGTCTTTCCAACGCCCCGCATCGGTGGATGTCGACGCCGAGCGCTTCGATCCCCCCTGCCGGCGCGTGGAGCTCTGCGCGCTGCGCGAGCTCGCGAGGGAAGACCTTCTCGAGATCCTCGAGGGGGCTCTGGACGGGGACCGTGCCGTGCTCGGCCGCATGCTCGAGCACCGCGGCCTGCAGATCGGAGGGCGGGCGGTGGGGAGCGAGGATCTGCCGGAGCGCATTGCGAGCGGGACCCGCATCCTGGGCTGGGCGCTCGAGCGCGAGCCCGAGCCCATTCCGCTCGATGCGTCATCGGTGCGGCTCGACGAAGAAGGGATCGTGGCCGTCGCGAAGCCGGCGTGGCTTCCGGTGCAGGGCACTCGAGCGAGCCAGCGCTACGCGCTCGAAGCGGAGCTTCGTCGGCTGCTCGGTGTTCCGACCCTGCGTGCTGCACACCGGCTCGACCGCGAAACGAGTGGTCTCGTACTTTTCACGCGCGATCGCGAAGCGGCGCCCTGGCTCGGACGTGCACTCGCGCGCCATGAGATCGAGCGCCAGTACCTCGCAATCGTCTCACCCGCCCCGGAGCGCACGGAGTTCACGGTCGAAGGCGAGATCGTCCGACGCCTCGACTCCCGGAGGATCCGCTTTGCGCTCGTCGATCGCCCGGAGCCACGAAGCCGCTCGAGCTCGACGCGGTTCCGTGTCGTCGCGTCGCGAGGCGCCGGAGCCTGCGTCCTGGCCGAGCCACGAACCGGTCGCAGTCATCAGATCCGGGTGCACCTCGCCGCCGCTGGATCCCCGATCGTCGGCGACCGACTCTATGGAGCTGCGCAGTGCGCCGGGCGGACGCTCCTGCACGCCTTTCGCTTGCGCCTTCGTCTGCCCTCGGGCGTCGTCCGGAGCCTCGAGGCGGAGCCTCCCGAGGATCTTGCTCGGGCGTTTGCCGGAGCGGAAGGAAACGGCGTACAGCGTCCCGGCGAGCAGGCCGAAGAATCCCTGGGCAGTCCGCGCCCGGAATGCGGGGAGGGGGTACGCGATGCGTGAGCCGGCCGACGTGCTGCTCGTCGGCGAGGGCGGAGATCTCGACGAGATCGCGACCACGCTTCGCCGGCTCGAGGTGGCCTTCGAGGAGGTGGCCGTCGGCGGCCGCCAACGGCCGATTCTCCTCCCGAGAGGCCTGCTGGTCGCCTCCGTCGGAGCGGCGCTCACGCTCCCGCCCTGGCCCGCGTCTTCGGGTTCCGGACCGGCGCGGATTGCCGTCGGACGCTCGGACGGCCGGGGCCTTCGTGCCGGGCTCCGCGCCGCGGGCTTCGATCTCCTGATCCGGACACCCGTGCATCCGAAGGCGCTCGAACTCCTCCTGCTCCGGCTGCTCTACCGCGGCCCCGAACGGCGCGCGCTGCCTCGTGTCGAGGTGGGGCTCCGGGTGCGCGTCCGGCAGTGGTTGCGCTGGCAAGAGGCGTGGCTCGCGGAGCTCTCGCTCGGTGGCTGCCGGCTGCTCGCGCCGAAGTCCTTTGCAGCGGGCAGCAAGATCCGTGTCGAGCTTCCTCCGAGTGAACTCGGGGGGCGGGGCGTCCGCGTGGCGGGCGTGGTCGTGCGCTCCAATCCGCTCGGGCCGACCGATCCGAACGTGGTCGTCGCGGTCGGGTTCGCGAATCCGAGCGCGCTCGCGAGGGAATGCATCGAGTCGCTGCTGCGCGAGCACCGCGCCGGTCCGGCTCCCCTCTCGGAGGCGATCGCACCCGTACCGGCGCCGCCTTCCGGAGCGGCCGCCGAGCCGGAGCCGGAGAAGGAGCGCCGGCGCAGCCCGCGGACCCGGTATCGCAGCCGCGTCGTCACGCTCGGCGAGCGGGCGGCGCAGGTCGTGATCGGGCGCGATCTCTCCGCGCGGGGGCTTCGGATCGAGCCGCACGGAGCGCTCGAGCTCGGTCAATCGATCGCGCTCGCGTTGCACGGCTCGAGCTTGCCGGTGCCGGTGGTGGTGCGAGCGCACGTGGCGCGCGACGACGGCGAGGCAGGGCTCTTGCTCCGCTTCGAGACGCTCACCGCGAAGCAGGAGAGCGCCGTGTCCAGGCTCATGGGGGAAGGCAGCGTGATCGAGTCGCTCGCGGACGAGGCGAGCGCGGTCCTCGCCGAGATCGTCGGCGACGGGGCACGCCCCGCCGCCTGAGCGCCGGTTGTGGCATCCTCGCCCGGCGCGGCGCTCGCCCGCGAAGGGAGGATCCGATGGCCGACGAACTCGCGAGGCTCGATGCGATCGCCCAGGCAGAGCTCGTGCGAAGCGGGCGAGCGACCCCGCTCGAACTGGTCGATGCCGCGATCGAGCGGATCGAGAAAGTCGATGCGACGCTCGGAGCGCTGGCGCACCAGCGTTTCGAACGCGCGAAAGACGAAGCGCGCGGCCGACTTCCCGAGGGCCCGTTCCGCGGCGTTCCGATCCTGCTGAAGGACCTCGGCGCGCAGGCAGAGGGGGAGCCCTACCACGCGGGCATGCGCGCGCTTCGAGACGCGGGTTGGATCGAGCGGGCCGACAGTCACTTCGCGGCGAAGCTCCGCCGGGCCGGCTTCGTCGTGCTCGGGCGGACCAAGAGCCCCGAGCTCGGCCTCATGCCCGTGACCGAGCCCGTGGCGCACGGACCGGCCCGAAACCCCTGGGATCCGAAGCGGTCGCCCG
>CAJPFO010000125.1 GCA_905339255.1 Myxococcaceae bacterium | reverse complement strand
ATCACGTTCGCGACCGACGTGGGGGTCGAGAGCCTCCGCGTCACGAACACCACGTACGCCGGGCTCTCGGTTCGCGACGGGGATGGCTTCGCGAAGAAGTTCGGCGGAGCGGGAGGCACCGATCCGGATTTCTTCCGGCTCACGGTCCGCGGCTTCGATTCGCACGGAGCCGAGACCGCGAGCGTCGAGTTCTACCTCGCCGATTACCGCTTCCCGGACTCCGGGGCGGACTACGTCGTCGACGACTGGGCGACGCTCGACCTCGAATCGCTCGGCGTGGTGCGCTCGCTCGTCTTCGAGCTCGACTCGAGCGACGTCGGCGCGTTCGGGATGAACACGCCCGCGTACTTCGCGATCGACGATCTCGTCGTGGTTCCGGAGCCGGGCACGCTCGTGCTCGTTGCGGCGGGTCTCGCGTCGCTCGGCGTCCGCCGGCGCGCTTGAGCGCGAGAGAAGGCTTCGCTGCCCGGGCGTGCTCCGAGCACGCCCGGGCCCTCGCGACCTCGCTCGTCGCTGCAGCCGCGATCGCGGCCGCGGCACGAGCGGAGGAGCCTCCCGACACGATCGTGCGCGATGTACCGCCGGTGGTCGTCCAGGACGTCCGCCCGGAGAACCTTCGCGAGGATCCGACCGCCTTCAGTTCGGTGGTCGACCTCGAGGCCTACGCCGGGGAGGCGAAGAGCGTCGAGGACCTCCTCTCGCAGGTTCCCGGCGTGCAGATACGCCGCTTCGGCGGCCCAGGGCAGCCTTCCGAGATCTCGATCCGCGGGTCGACCGCGAGCCAGGTCGTCGTGCTTCTCGACGGCGTCCGGATCGACAGCGCGCAGACGGGAACCGTCGACCTCTCGACGATTCCCGTCGATCTCCTCGAGAAGATCGAGGTGACGCGGGGGGGGGGAGGCGTCGAGCAGGGCTCGGGGGCGATCGGCGGGGTCGTGAACTTCGTGACGAAGCGTCCGTCGGCGGAGCCGAGAACCGTTCTCGTCGGATCTCTCGCCTCGTTCGGAACGGGAGAGGGCTCCGCGCTCCATGCGCGTCGGATCGGCGCGTACGAGCTCACGGCCGCGTACCAGGCCTTCACGACACGCGGAGACTTCGAGTTCCAGCGCCCGGTGACGCGCTTCGCAGGAGTCACGATCGTTCCCGATCCGCCGACGCTCACGCGGATCAACAACGAGGCGTTGATCCAGTCGGGACTCTTCCGCCTCGGGCGCGACCTCGGCGAGGGCTTCCATGTCTCGCTCCAGGACTCTCTCACTCATTCGAGCCGTGGCGCCCCGGGGCTCGACTCGGGAGCCGGCGCGTTCGGAGGGCAGCAGCCTTTCGCGCATCAACGCTTCACGCGGAACGTCGCGGACCTCTCGCTCGAAGGCGCCGACGTGGCGGGGCTCGGACTCGACGTCGACGCGGATCTCTACCATCGCTTCCAGCGGATCCAGTTCCGGAACCCGGAGCCCACGTTCGGGCCTCCGATCGACACGGCTCAGGACAATCAGACGATCGGAGGGCGCCTGCGCGGAGAGAAGGCCTTCACGCTCGTCGACACCGAACATCGCGCGATGCTCGGCTTCGAACTCTTCGACGATCGCCTCGAGGCGACCGCCTTCGCGAACCCGACCCGGGCGACGTTCGACACGACGATGCAGGACGAGATCTCCCTCTTCGACCGGATCGTCGTGCTCGTGCCGGGCGTGCGGATCGATCTGACCGAGGGCTTCGGAGAGCGAGCCGTTCCGAGGATCGGCGCACTCGTCACGCCCTTCGACTGGCTTCGCTTGAAGGCGAACTTCGAACGCGCCTACCGCGTGCCGAGTTTCGACGAGCTCTACTACCCGGACGAGGGATTCCTGCGCGGGAATCCGGGGCTCGCTCCGGAGGAGGCGTGGACCTACGACGCGGGAGCCGCGATCGAGCTCCCGGGTTCGGGGATCCTCGACCGCATCACGCTCGAGGCGGCGTATTTCGACCAGGACATCGAGAACTCGATCGTCTGGGTCCTCGTGAGCCCCTTCACCGTGGCGCCGATCAACACGGGCGCCGCCACCGCGCGCGGCGTCGAGGCATCGGCGTCGGTCGCGCTCTTGCGCTGGTTCGAGGCCCGCGCGAGCTACACGCATCTCGATGCGTTCTTCGACTCGAATGGCGCACCGCTCACCGGGCGAAGCCCGAACGAACTCTCGGGGCGGGTCACGGTCGGCCCGCCATCGGGCCTTTTCCGGATCTTCGCCGACGCGCTCTACACCGACGTGATCCCCGTTTCGGAGAGCGGCAATACGATCCTTCCGGCTCGAACGACCTACGACGTCGGCGTCGTGGTCGACGTCGTACAGATCCCATGGCTCGGTTCGAAGCTTCCCATGCGCCGTCTGCTCGTCTCCTTCGAGGCTTCGAACCTGACGGACGTGAGCGTTCGCGACGCGCAGTTCTTCCCGCAGCCGGGCCGGGTCCTCTCGGTCAAGGCGGAGGCCACGTTCTAGTGCGACGGCTCGCGACATCGGCGCTCGCGATCGGCCTCGGACTCGCGTGCGGCGGGAGCGGCGGCGGCGGGAGCGGGAGCGGCGGAGGCGCGCCGGTCGTGACCGTGACGTCTTCGGACTCGCGCTGTGCTCCGCTTCCGGGGCAGTTTCCGGCGGGTCTCGATCTGGTTCCGGGAGCTGGCGCTCGCGCCATCGTGGCCAACTTCACCCCGCCGGCCGTCCTTCCCTATGATCTCGGTCCGGTACCGCCCGCGATCGCTTCGGCCGCATCGGTGCCATCGATTCCTCCCGACAGCGACGGCGACGGCTGCGAGGAGCCGAGCTTCGCAGCGTGCCCCGCCACCTTTCCGCTTCCCGGCCCGGCGACGGCCCCGCAGCTCGACGGCATCGTGGGCGTGAGCCCGACGCTCGCGCTCGTGACGGCCTCTTCGTACGAGGAGGTGATCTTCTTGGACCCCGCGAGTGGGCGAGTCGTCACCGGAAGCGTCTCGACGCCCGGCTCGTTCGCCGCCGGGCAGTACTTCTTCTTGCCGCCTCCGGGGTCGACGGCCGCTCGAACGGCGGTCTCGACCTCGGGTTGCCAGCCCGTCGCAGCCGGCGCCGTCGATTCGCGAGGCGACCCGATCGTCGTTCCGCCGGCGGCGTACTGCATCCCGGGCGTTGCGAGCTTTCGGCCGACGTTCACGTCCGGCGCAGCGCTCGCGGCGGGAAGGCTCTTCGTTTCGATGTCGAACCTGAACGACAACTCGACTCCGGCTCTCGCGCAGTACCTCCCGGGAGGGGTGCTGGTCTATGACTTCGACCTCTCGACCGGAGTGCCGGTCGTGAGCCCGAATGCCGTCACACCGGTGCTCACGACCACCGGATTCAATCCCACGCACGTGACGGCGTATCGCACGCCCTCGGGACGAGATCTCGTTCTCGTCACGGTGAGCGGAGCCGTCGGGCTCGAGGCCGACGACCCGGGAACGCCCGAGATCGAATCGGGAGGAATCGCGCTCGGCCCGGCGTCGATCGACGTGATCGACGCACAGACGCTGCGTCTCGTCGCGACCGTTCCGCTCGGAACGGTCGCGCTCTCGTTCGATCGACTCGCGATCGATCCGACGGGCCGCGTCGCGCTCACCGGGACGGCGGCAGGCCGCGCGATCTACGGGATCGATCTCGCGCCGCTCGATGCGCTGCCCGCCCTGCCGGCCGCCCCCGTCGTTCTCGACGGAACCGGAGGCGCCGACGCGAGACTCTTCTACGGCGGCTTCCCCTTCGTGCTCCCGCCGCGAGCCGACGGTCCTCCGCCGGGCGTGTGCGGGGGGTACGTGGTGAGCGTCGCCTGGAATGCGGCCGGCACGCGCGTCTACGCGACGGATTTCTGCGACGGCACGCTCGCGCAGCTCGACGCGGACCTTTCGGGGGCGCCGAGTCTCGCCGAACTGCGGGCCGGCCGCTTCCGCCTGCGGGCGATCGACACCGTGGTGGCTCCGGTGGGGGCGAGCTCGGTCGGCGAGGCGCGCGCGCTCGGCGCAGTTCGCGTGCGTCCGGGAGTTCCTGGCATCGATTTCGCGGGGCCCGACGTCTTCGTGACGGTCGGCGTTCCGGAGGGCCTTCTTTGCGGACTTCGGATCGAATCGCAGTGATCGTCGTCATGCTCGGCGTCGTGCTCGCGGTCGGGGGGGAGCGGATCGCACCCCGCGACGAAGCCCTCGGATCGGGCGCGGTGCGATCCGGCGAAGCGACAGCGGAGGGTGTCGACGCTCCGAAGGGCCTCGCTCGGAGCGGAGTCGGCGAGGCGCGCGCGAGCGCACGGGCGGACCTCGCGAAGGCTCCGGGCGCGGCCGATCGCTCCGCGGATCGGGAGCTTTCCGGCACGGATCCCGCGAGCGAGCGGGCGAGGGGCCGGGGTCTGCGGATCGACCGGCCTTCGTTCGGCGCGGGAGCGGTGACGACGCGGATCACGGGCGTAGATGCCGCCGGTCCGCGGGAGCTCGTCCTCTGGCGGGTCATGGCGGGTGGGGCGGCGAGGCTCGCGAGAGCGCGGAGCGATTCCGAGGGCCGCTTCGACTTCGGCGAGGTCGCGATCGTCGAGAGCGACCTCGCCGTGACGGGCGTCGCAGAACGGCCGGAGAGTTCGCTCGCGCGGGTCCGGCTTCCGGCGCTCGCTGCCTCCGCACCGAGCGCCGAGCGGCGGGTCGGCTCCGCAGGTCCGGCCATCCGGATATGGCCCTCGGCTGCGGCCGTGCGTGTGCTCATCTCGAACGGCGGCCGCGAACTCGGCTCGGTCCCGGTTGCCGTGCGAGCCGCGGGGGTCGAGCGGAGCGTCGATCTCACGCTCGCTCCGCAGGATGCAACGGACACGCTCTTCGTGGCGGAGGAGGATGCCTCGGGGCTCCGCTCCGCGTGGCAACCCGTGGAGATCGCGCGGTAGCGCGAGGAGGGAAGGAAATGATGCATCGAACCATCGGACTCTGGCTGGCGGCGGCGGCGGTCGCTCTCGCGTGCACCGGCGACGCCATGATCGCGTGGCGGAGCCCCACCGACGCGAGCGTGGTCACCTGGATGCCGCAGGACCTGGTCCTCGACTTCGTGGCCGACGGTCACAATGCGGGATCGCTCGTCGTGACGCTCAACGGCCACGACGTGACCGCGCTCTTCGTCGAGGAGCCCGCCGTCCATGGTCGCATCACTGCGCACGCCGAGGGTGTGTTCGCCGGAATGGTCCTTCCGGGGACGAACCTCCTCACGGCCCGGATCGGCTACGCATCGGCGAGCTACCAGACGCAGGCGACCTTCGAGGCCGTCGGGGATCCCTACGCGGATGGCGTCCTGGCTTTCGCCCCGGGTGCGTCGGGCGGATTCGGAGCGGCGGCACTCCCCGGGGTCGTCCTCGGGCCGCCGCAGGGAGCGGGAGTCTTCTCGGGAGGGCTCGACGTCGTCTCGCTCGGCGCTTCGGGCAGGATCGATGTTTCGTTCACGAACAACGTCATCGCAAACGGCGAGGGCGCCGATTTCACGGTCTTCGAGAATCCCTTTCTCGGCCTCGGCGGCTTCTCCCTCACGGGCCCTCCCTTTGCCGAACCCGGTCGCGTGAGCGTGAGCCAGGACGGCGTCGTCTGGTATGCGTTCCCGTGCGCCATCACCACGGCCCCGTACTACCCGGGATGCGCGGGGGTGTACCCCGTGCTCTCGAACGGCTCGAACCCCTCGTCGCCGCACGCGTCGATCCCGTCGACCACCCCGATCGAAAGCCTGGTCGGACTGAGCGTCTTCGGTTTCCCGCTTCCGGCGGGATCGGGGGGAGACTCGTTCGATCTCGCGGACGTCGGACTCTCCTTCGCACGCTACGTACGAGTCGAGGCGTCGGCGGCTCCGACCGGACCCGAGGGAACCGACAATGCCCGCTTCGACCTCGACGCCGTGGCTGCGGTCCACTCGGTCCCGGCGACCGACGCCGACGGCAATGGCGTTCCGGACGCGGTCGAGTGATCCGATGAGGGCGCTTCGCAGCGGTGCCGTCGTCTTCGCGATCTTTGCTGGTGGTTTCGCCGGGGCGACCGAGACCGACGTCGCGGCGCGGCCGCCTTACCGTGAGGATTCGACACCCCGTGGTGTCGGCTTCGAGGATCGTGTCGCGGAGATCCGGCGCCGCATCCAGGAGGCACTCGTCTATCCGCCGCTCGCACGCAAGCGGGAAGTCGAGGGAACGAGCGAGGTCTCCTTCGAGATCTCGCCGGCCGGCGAGGCTCGGGCGCTCGAGCTCGAGCGGTCTTCGGGAAGCACGCTCCTCGATCGGGCGGCCGAGCGCGCCGTCCGCGATGCGGCTCCGCTTCCGCCGGTCCTCGGCCGCCTGCGAATCCCGGTGCGATTCGAGCTCGCGGAGGCGTCTCGCGAGTCCGAACGCTGAGCGTCTCGCTGCGTGGCCTCCGCAGCCCGTGGGCCGTCGAGGCCCGCGGCGGCGTCAGGCGAGCTCGCGAGCGAGCGCCTCGACGAGACGATCGGCGACCGATTCGCGCGCGTTCTCGCCCATGAGCCCCACCCGCCAG
>CAJPFO010000124.1 GCA_905339255.1 Myxococcaceae bacterium | reverse complement strand
GATGCCGAGTCGTCGGCGTCGCGGTCGCCCTTCGCCTCCTCCGCCTGCGGCTCTTCCTCGTTCGGTGTCGGCTCGGCGCCCGCCTCGTCGGGAAGCGGGTCCAGGGTCGGCGTGAAATCGGGGGGCGGCTCCGGCGCGGAGTCCTCGGCATGGGAGGGCGCCACCGACACCCAGGCGGCGAGAAGCACCACCCCCAACGGCACCCACCAAAGACGCATTCGAGGCCCTCCCGGCCGCGGAGGTCGCGACCGGCCGAGCCTACTCGGCGAAGGCCCTCGTCTTTGGACTCGCGACGATTTGCCGCGCCGCTACGGGTGCGCGCCGCGCCCGCGTTCGCGCCGCGAGAACCAGAGATAGAACGGGACTCCGCTCGCCATGACGAGGAGACAGATCCCACTCTCACGCGGGTTCCCGTGGAGAAGCACACCCGCAATGGCCGCGTTCGCGACGAGATAGAACGCCGGGACGATCGGATAGCCGAGCGCACGATACGGACGCTCGCGTTCGGGTTGGCGCCAGCGGAGCGCGTACAACGCGGCCGTATCGGCCATCGTCGCGAGCACGATCGCAAAGGTCGTGAAGTCGAGGATGCTCGGGAAGGTCCGCAGCACGAGGAGGATCGCAACGGCGACGATCCCCTGTACGACGATCGCCACGTGCGGCGTGCCGTGAACCTCGTGGACCCGGTCGACGCCGCCGAAGAAGCGCCCGTCGAGCGCCATCGCGTAGGCGATCCTCGGTCCGACGAGAATCGTGGCGTTGAGGGTCCCGAGGATCGACGCCAGCACGAAGAGCGCGAGCAGCGTCCCGCTGCGATCGCCGAAGAGGGCCCGTGCCGCCTCCTCGCCCACGTTCTCGGTACCGCGCATCTCCGACACCGGAATCGCGTAGAGGTAGGCGAGGTTCACGACGAGATAGACCGCGATACAGAGCGCGAGGCCGAGAAAGAGCGAGCGCGGGACGTTGCGCCGCGGCTCGAGAATCTCGCTCGCTACGTAGACCGTGGCGTTCCATCCGAGGTAGCTGAAGAGCACCGGCGAGAGGGCGAGGCCGAACCCGGTGAGCGAAGGCCCTTCGCCGGGCGGCCGCATGCCGAAATGCGAGACGCTGCCCTCTCCGGCGACCCATGCGAGGACCCCGAAGGCCACGAGCACCGCGATCTTGATCGCGCTCGTCGCGTTGTTGAAGCGCGCGCTCGATCGCACTCCCACGTAATTGAGCGCAGACGCCGCGACCGTGATCCCGATCGCGACGCCGAGCCGTCCGCCGTCACCGAGCGGAACGAAGGCGGCGATCGAGTCGGCGAAGCCGGCAGCGAGCGTTGCGACCGTTCCGGTGAAGATCGCGAGAAACGAGATCCAGCCCATCACGAAGCCCGCGCCCGGATGGAAGGCCTCTCGAAGATAGACGTAGTCGCCGCCGGCGTGCGGGAACATCGCGCCGAGCTCGGCGTTCGCGAGCGCGCCTGCGAGCGAGAGGAGCCCTCCGACGAGCCAGACGAGGAGGATCCAGCCCGGGTCGGGGATCCGCTCCGCGATCGCGCCCGGCGTGAGGAAGATTCCCGACCCGATCACCGACGCCACGACGAGGAGCGTCGCGTCGGTGAGCGAGAGCTCCCGGCGAAGCCGGTCTCGGGGGTGGCGATCCGGCGCGCTCTCCATCCCGAAGGCGCGCCGCTTCACCTAGCCGAGGAACGGAATCAGGAGCAGCGCGACGATGTTGACCAGCTTGAGCATCGGGTTGATCGCCGGCCCTGCGGTGTCCTTGTAGGGATCGCCGACCGTGTCGCCGGTCACCGCCGCCTTGTGGGCATCCGATCCCTTGCCGCCGTGAGCGCCGCTCTCGATGTACTTCTTGGCGTTGTCCCAGGCTGCGCCGCCGGTCGTCATCGAGATCGCGACGCAGATCCCCGATACGATCGAGCCGATCAGGAGCCCCCCGAGCGCCTGTGCACCGAGGAACAGACCGACGACGACCGGGATCACCGCCGGAATCAGCGCCGGCGCCACCATCAGCCGGAGTGCCTCGGCCGTCACGATGTCGACGCAGGTCCGGTAGTCCGGCGCCGCCTTGCCTTCCATGAGGCCCGGGATCTCGCGGAACTGGCGCCGCACCTCGTCGACGACCTTGCCTCCGGCGCGCCCCACGGCCTCCATCGCGAGCGATGCGAACACGAACGGGATGACCGCTCCGAGGAAGAGTCCGGCGAGCACGCTCGTGTTCGAGAGGTCGAAGCTGATGCCCCTCAGACTCTCGCCTCCGAGCCGCTGCAGGTCTTCGATGAAGGTCGCGAAGAGGACGACCGCCGCGAGCCCGGCCGACGCGATCGCATATCCCTTCGTGACGGCTTTCGTGGTGTTGCCGACGGCGTCGAGCGGATCGGTGACGGCGCGAACCTCCTCGCCCATCTCCGCCATCTCGGCGATCCCGCCCGCGTTGTCGGTGATCGGACCATAGGCGTCGATCGCGACCACGATCCCGGCGAGCGACAGCATCGACATCGCCGCCGTCGCGACGCCGTAGAGACCGGCCATGTGATGGCAGAGCAGCATCGCCATCACGATCACGACCACCGGCACCACGGTCGACTGCATGCCCACCGCGAGCCCGCTGATGATGTTCGTGGCGTGCCCGCCCCGCGACGCGTCGGCGATCCGCACCACCGGCTTCGCCGAGCTTCCGGTATAGACGTCCGTGATCCACATCATGGCGCCCGTCACGAGCGATCCGACTGCGGCGCAACCGAGGAGCGCCCAACCGGAGAGCATCGCCTCGCCCGCTTCGTCGACCGGCATCGAAACGAACGCCGTCGCGATCGCGAGCACGACGAGCGAAACGAGCGACGCGATGCCGAGGCCGCGATACATCGCCGCCATCACGTTCGGCACGCGGCCGCCCGTCGCGGGCTCGACCTTCACCATCGGCACGGCGACGAGGGTTCCGACGATCCCTGCCGCGCCGACGAGGAGCGGGTAGGCGAACATCGCATGGCTTCCCGGGTAGAGGATGTGGGCGAGGAGCATTGCCGCGGCGGCCGTCACGCCGTAGGTCTCGAAGAGGTCCGCCGCCATCCCGGCGCAGTCGCCGACGTTGTCGCCGACGTTGTCGGCGATCACGGCCGGGTTGCGCGGATCGTCCTCGGGGATGTTCGCCTCGACCTTGCCGACCAGATCGGCTCCGACATCGGCGCCCTTCGTGAAGATTCCACCCCCGAGTCGGGCGAAGACCGAGATGAGCGAGCCGCCGAAGGCGAGCCCGATCAGCGCGTCGGTCGACTTCGCCGAAGGGGCGATCCAGGTGAGGAGTGCGAGCGCGAGAAGCCCGAGGCCAACGACCATGAGCCCCGTCACCGCGCCCCCCTCGAACGAGAGGCCGAAGGCGCGCTGGAAGCCCGACTTGGCTGCCTCGGCGACCCGGACGTTGGCGCGAACGGAGACGTTCATCCCGACGAAGCCCGCGGCCGCGCTCGCGCATGCGCCGATGGCGAAGCCGACGGCCGTCCAGAACCCCGTGAAGATCAGGAGCACGATCCCGATCGGCACGCCGACGGTGGCGACCGTGCGGTACTGGCGTCCGAGGAAGGCCTCGGCTCCGGTCCGGATCGCAGCCGAGATCTCGAGCGCACGCGGCGAGTTGGCAGGCGCGGAAAGTACCTTCTGATAGAGCCGGAACCCCATGAAGAGTGCGGCGCCGGCCGCAACGATGGCGGCGAGGAGGCTCGTGAACATTCTGGTTCTCCCGGTGGGCGGGCCGGACTGGCGTTGCGGGCTCTCGCGAGGCACCCCCGAGCCCGCCAGGGCCCCCGAAGTGGCGGCAGAACCTAGACATTCCGATGGGGGACGTCCAGACCTCCGAAGACCCGGCCGAGACCGGCTCCCGCGTCGCTGCCGAGTCGGGG
Organism: Myxococcaceae bacterium; assembly: GCA_905339255.1. Classification (GTDB taxonomy): domain Bacteria; phylum Myxococcota_A; class UBA9160; order UBA9160; family UBA9160; genus MYXO. The sequence goes on along the minus strand of CAJPFO010000124.1, from coordinate 3,444 downwards.
TATGCTGCCCTCATGAGCCGGCCCACCCCCGACCGCGCCCGCCATGGCTCCTCCACATCCCCCGAGCGTCTCGTGACCGTGGCCGCCTTCAGCGAGCCCATCGAGGCCCACCTCGCCCGGAGCCGCCTCGAATGCGAGGGCCTGGCGTGCTCGATTGCCGACGAGCACATCGTCGGCGTCTACTGGCTCTCGGCTTCGGCCGTGGGCGGCGTCAAGCTCCAGGTCCGGGAACGCGATCGCGAGCATGCGCTGCGGGTCCTCGAGGAGGTCTCGTCCCGGCCGGTCGACTCGGCGGAGTGGGTGACGGGGGACCTCGATGCCCCGCGCTGTCCTTCGTGCGGGTCGCTGCGCGTCGCGCGTGAGCGCATCGATCGCCGCTGGTTCTGGCTCTCCTGGCTGTTGCTCGGGATCCCGATCCCCTTCCTCGAGCGCCACGAACGCTGCCGGCGCTGCCACGCTCGCTGGCGCGTGAATCCTCCCGCGAAGCACACCGGGGGTGCGAGCTCCGGCTGAGCCGGATCGCGCCGACCGCTCGCGTCACGCCGCCCGGAGACGCGCCGGCGGGCCGCTACAGATACGGTGCCACCCGCTCGCGCCACGCGCGTTCGGGATCGTCGAGAAGGTCGAGCCTCCGCGCGCAATCCCAGAGCAGCGCACGGTCTGCGCCGGGCCGCCGCGGCGCTCTCGGATGCACGCCGTCGCCATCGAGATCACCGACGATGTGGAGGAACTGCGCCGCGGCATGCTTGTAGGCGGGCACCGGCGCGCGGAAACCCACGTTCCCGAGGTGTTGGAGCGCGTCGTTGCGCTCGAGGAACTCGAGCCGGTCCTCGGCGAACGCACGGTCGCGCTCGGCGAAGCGCTCGGGCGCAAACGTCGAGAGACCGAGCAGGTAATCGCTCCCGTGCGCGACGAGATCGATCGCGAGATCGTTCCCGGTGTAGATTCGGAACTCGGGTCGGAGCCGGTCGCGGGCGGCGAGCCTCGCGAGCTCGAGATCGCGTCGAAGCGACGAGTGCTTCGCACCCTCGAGCTTCGGAAGCAGGGCGATACGCGAGAAGGTCTCGTCGTCCCAGATCTCGCCGTGAGGAGCGAAGACGGGAGAGAGCTCGAAGGCGACCGCGCGCGAGACGCCCCCGAGGATCCGGCCGTAGAAGGCGGCCTTTTCGGCCGGGGCGAGCCCGTGCATGGCGCGGCATTGGACGAGGACGGGGATCCCCCCTTTCGCCTCGATCTCCGCCGTCGCCCTGCGGTAGGCGCCGAGGGGATCTGCGCTCGAACCGGCGAAGGCGCCCGCGTAGAACGGAGTTCCCGCACCGAGCGTACGCCGCGCCACGTCGAGCACGGCGCTCCGTTCGACCTCGTCGAGAAGGTCGACGAAACCCGTATCCATGTTGACGGCGACGTCGAGTCCCGCACGCTTCGTCCGGAGCAGGTGCCGTTCGAAGGCGGCCCAATCGATCTCCCCGCTCGCGGTATGGGGGAGCAGGACGGCGGAGATCCCGTGGATCGCGCGCCCAGGACGAAGCCGCGCAAAGGCATCGCCGAGCCGCAGGGTCGCCCCTCCCGTCATCGCGACGCCCCGCGCTGCTCGCGCTTGCGTGCGTCGAGCGCCTCGCGCTCGGGCCGCTCGCGGTAGAACGGATCGAGGGGGTAGCAGCCGGAAACGAGGCCGTTTCGGGGCGCCGTCGTGCAGTCGCTGAAGGTCCTGCAGATCCGCTCGCGGACGAGCGGGCGTCCCGCGAGGACATCGGCGGGAAGCTCCGGGTACGAGAGCGCCATGCGACCGAGGCCTGCGGCATCGAACCACCCCGCCCGAACGCAGGCCTGTGCCACGTGCGGAACGTACTCCTGGAGGTACGAGAGCCCCGACGCGACCACCACGAGTTCGGGCGCTGCCTGCTTGGCACGCCGCGCGGCGTCGAGAAGTCGGGCCACGCCGACGATCGGATCCTCGGGCGGCGCGTAGCCGTCGCTCGGCGGGAACGCTGCCGGGCGCTGGACGTGCGGAACGTAGTACGGGCTTCCCGCCGTCACGTTCAGAAGCGTCACGCCGAGCGATGCGAGCTCGCGAACCAACGCGAGGGGCTCCGTCCAATCCGTTCGCGTCGGATCTCCAGCGTCGATTCCGAACCCGTCCCGATACGGGAGATCGTGGGGTTCGGGCATGCCGACCCCGAGCCGGCCGCCCGCTCCCGCGCCGGGCTCGGGCCGATGCGGGACGCGATCGAAGATCGAGAGCCGTACGCCGACGAGGAGCTGGGGCGCCGACTCGCGAACCGCCGTCACCACCTCGCGCAACAACCGCATCCGTGAGGCGAGCGACTCGCCGCCGAAGGCCCCGGCGCGGCGCCGTGCCGCCAGCATCTCGTGGAGCAGGTAGCCGTGACAGTGCTTCACGTCGACGAAGTCGAAGCCCTCTGCGTGGGCGATCCTCGCTGCTTCGCCGAAGTCGACGACGAGCTGCCGGAGCTCCTCGTCCGAGAGGCAGTGGCCGTCGTCCTCGATTCCGAAACGCCGGTCGAGGACGGGATGTCGGAACGCGATCCGCGGTCGCGCACCACTCGTGTCGGGGCGCGCAAAACGACCACTGTGCGTGAGCTGGAGTCCCACGACCGGCGGAGCGCCCACGGCCTCCGAGACGAGCGCTCGGCGCAGGGCGCCGAGCGCCGCAGCGTTCCGCGAGTCGATCAGGAGCTGGTTCGGGTTCGCCCGGCCCTCGGTCCGGACGGCGACCGCCTCGCCTCCCCAGACGAGTCCTGCCCCGGAGCGCCCGAACGCCCGCCAACGCCGTTCGGTGAGTGCGGTCGGCCGTCCGTCGAGCGTCGCGTCCCAGCCCTCCATCGGTTGCACGACGAAGCGGTTCGCCGCGACGAGGCGCGAAGCGCCCGCAGCGGACGGGAGATCGAGCGGCATCGCGAGCGGCGAGTGCGGCGCCGCGAGCGGCTCGTCATCACACGGAAGTGTCACTGCGAGCGAATCGGCGAGCTCGCGAAGCGCGTTCGCCCCCGAGAGCGACGCGATGCGACGGATTCTCGTGCTCACGCCGCCAGGATCTCGTCGAGGATCCCGCGGACGAACGCCACCTCTTCGGCGAGCTTCTCCTCGACCGGACGCGGTGCGTGCGAGAGGAACTCGATCGTGAGGGGCCCTTCGTAGCCCGCCTCGAATCCGGCTCGAAGGATCTCGCGGTAGTCGAGAACGCCATCGGCGAGCGAAGCTCCGGGCAAGAGCCGCCCGCCCGGCTCGGGGTTCTCGCGGTAGTTCTTCAGATGGAAGTAACGCGCCCTCGGGACGAGCAGCGCAGCATCGGCAGGCTGGCGCGGTGCCTCCTCGGGGTCGAGGAAGTCGAGCACCTGGTAGTTGAGCGCGACGTTCTCCCGATCGACCGCACGCAGCAGCCTCTCGACGTGCGTGGATGTGTCGGCGTGCGAGCCCACGTGT
>CAJPFO010000123.1 GCA_905339255.1 Myxococcaceae bacterium | reverse complement strand
CTGCTCTCGCCCGAGTTCGCCGATCCCGCCAACCGGAAGCTCAAGACGCCGCTCCGTCTCTATGCGAGCGCGCTTCGCGAGGCGCAGGGCGAGACGGAAGGCGACGAGGAGACGATCTTCTCCTTGGCTCGGCTCGGCGAGGTCCCTTTCTTCGCGCGAACCCCGGCCGGGCATCCCGAGACGAGCGCGCGTTGGATCAACCCGGGAGCGATGCTCGAGCGGATCCGGATCGGCCTCTCGCTCGGCGCCGGGAACCCGGAGCTCGCGCTCCGTTTCGCATCGCCGGAGTTCCAATGGTGCTGAACCGACGCGGATTCCTCGGGCTCGGAGCGCTCGGCCTCGCTGCGGCGGCCGGGGGCCTCTGGCTGGCCCCGCGCCGGGCGCGCGCGGCTTCTGCGCCGCTCGATCCCATTCTCGTCGTGATCTTCCTCCGCGGCGGCGCCGACGGCCTCCACCTCGTGGCCCCCATCGGAGACCCCTCCTACGCGAGCCTCCGCGGCTCGCTCGCGCTCTCGAAGACCATCCCCTTCGTCGATGGCTTCGGCCTCCACCCTGCTCTCGAAGCGCTCGGGCCCCTGCAGGAGAGCGGCCAACTCGCCGCCGTGCACGCCGTGGGTTCGGACGATCGCTCACGATCGCACTTCGAGGCACAGGACGAGATGGAGCTCGCAGACCCGGAGCGACGCGGCGGCGGGACGGGCTGGCTCGCGCGCGCATTCGCGCAAGAGCTCGAGCCCGAGCCCTTTGCGAGCCTCGCGCTCGCGAACACGCTGCCACTCGCACTCGCGGGGTCGGATGCTTTCGCGATCGGAGATCCGGCCCGTTTCGGCCTCGACGAGATTCCCGACGCGACGCAGCGCGAGATCCTGGCGCGCTACGAGGCAGCCGGCGACGACGCCGTCGCCCTTGCGGGTCGGAGGGCCTTTGCGGCGCTTCGGGAGTACTCCGAGCGCACCCGGGGCGCGTCGCTCGTCGAGCGAGGTGCGGCGACGGGTACCCGGCTCTCGACGGACGCAGCACGTCCGCAGACCCTGGAGCGCGCTCCCCGGCGCGTGTCCGGCCCAGACGAACTCCGCACGGGAGCGCGCGGTCGCGGGCGCCCCCGGAGAGCGGATCCCCCCCTTTCCGAGCGGATCCGACAGATCGTCGCGCTCGAGCGAAGTGGCATCGCGCTGCGCGCCATCGCGCTCGACTGCCAGGGATTCGACACGCACCAGCGTCAGGGGACCGACGCAGGAGCCATGGTTCGTCCGCTCCGGGAGCTCGCCGCGGGGCTCTCGGCCCTCGCCGACGGCTTTCGAGGACGGCGCGATTGGATCGCCGTCGCGATGACCGAGTTCGGCCGGACGGTACGTCCCAACGGAAGCCAGGGAACCGACCACGGGCACGCGAGCGCCTTCCTCGTGGCCGGGCCACGCGTACGCCCCGGGGTCCACGGTCGCTGGCCCGGTCTCGAGGAATCGGCGCTCCACGAGGGCCGAGACCTTGCGGTCGCAACCGACTACCGGCAGGTACTCCACGAGGTCCTCGTCGCGCACTTCGGCGGTCCGCCGCCCCCCGGAACCTTCCCGGGCCTCGCGCCGTCTCCCATCGGGGTCGTCGAGGTTTGACGAGGCGGCTCGGGCCCGTCCTCAGCGGCGCGACCGGCCCGGAGCCTCGAATGCGTCGAGCAGGCGTCGCGCCTCGAGATCTCCGGGGTCGTTCTCGAGCGCCCGTCGGAGCCTCGATCGAGCGGAATCCACCTCGCCGAGCGCGAGATCGACCCGAGCCGCGTCGCGCAGCAGCAGGTTCTCCTCGGCCGGGAGCGTGAGCTCGAGCGCCGCATCGTAGTGCACGCGTGCTCGACCGAGCTGGCCGCTCTTTGCGAGCACCTGTGCCTGGTTCGCATGGATCATCCATCGCGTGTAGCGGGGCGTCGAGGCAACGAGCGTCGCCTCCGCGCGTGCGAGCGCTTCGATCGCGAGCTCGTACTCTCCTCGCGTCGCGTGAAGCCAGCCGAGGTTCAGGAATCCCGTCGGATCGTCGGGAGCTTCGATCGTCGCGAGCTCGAGCTGCTCGAACGCCTGCTCGTGGTCTCCGAGCTCGAGGAGCGCCAATCCGTAGGTGCTGCGCACGATCCCTGGCCTCCGCCCGTAGAGGAGCGCCTTGCGGCTCTGCTCGACCGATCGCACGTAGTCGCCACGCTCGAAGTAGAGGCTCGCAAGCCTCGAATGGGCGAACCAGTTCCGATCGACGACCTCGGCCGCATGCTCGAAGAGCGCGATCGAATCCTTCCAGGTGTGGGCCTGCCGTGTCGTCGTCCAGGCGAGCAGACCGACGAGCGCGAGTGCGAACGCCGCGGCCGCTCTCTGGAACGCCGGCTGAGATCGACCGGCCAAGAGCTCGCGGCAGCCGAAGGCCACCACGATCGAGAGCCCCCAGAAGGGGACGTACGCGTAGCGATCGGCCATCGACTGCATTCCGACCTGGACGATCCCCACGACCGGAAGGAGCATGATGAGGAAGAAGAGCCAGCCGACGAGGACGCAACGCCGGCGAAGGCCTACCCGCACGGCGAGCGCGGTGAGGCCGATCAAGAGCGCGGCCGCGGCGACGGCGTGCCACGCGGCGAGATCCTCGGGATAGAGCGGATAGAACGCCGCGAGACGACGCGGCAGCAAGAAGCCCGCCAGGTAACGCACGACGGAGAGCAACGCGTTCGTGAGGCGGGTGCCCACGCCGTACGAATCGAGAGGAGAGAGCGCCTCCTCCTGGGATTGGATCGCGATCGCCGCGGCGAGCAACGACACCGCGAAGAAAGGGAGCTTCTCGGGCAGGAGCCTTCCGAGTCCGTGCAGGAGATCACCGAAGACGAGGCTCCGTCCGCGCGGCGGATCGAACTCGGCTCTCCGGAGCGGCCAGAAGTCGAGCAGCAACAGGACGAGCCCGAGCGTCACGAAGGTCTGTTTCGATGCGAGCGAGCAGGCGAAGAGGATGAGGCTCGAAGCGTATGCCGCCCCTCCCGCTCCCCGCGCGTAGCGCGCGTAGCTCCAGATCGAAACGAGAGCGAAGAACGTGGAGAGAAGCGTCTTTCGCTGCGACATCCAGGCGACCGACTCGACGTTCATCGGATGCAGTGCGAAGAGCGCGGCGACCACGAGGCTCGCCCCGGCTTCGCGCGTGAGCGAGCGGAGCACGGCGAACAGGAGCGCCACGTTCAAGAGGTGGAGCGCGACGTTCGTCGCATGATGCCCCGCAGGCTCGAGGCCATGGATCTCGACGTCGAGCATGTGACTCGCCCAGGTGAGCGGATGCCAGTTCGAGAGCTCGACTCCGGTGAGCGCCCAGCGCAGGTTCTCGAAGCGGAGCCCGGTCGAGACGTGCGGGTTCTCCGCGAGGTAGCCGCGATCGTCGAGATCGACGAATCCGGCGCCGAGCGTCGGGGTGTAACTCCACGCGGTGACGGCGAGGAGCGCGAGCAGGAGCCACGGGTACGCACGCGACCGCGGAGGCATTCGGGCACTGGCCTCGTCATCCGGGGACCGCCGATCCTAGCCCGGATCGCCCCCGACGAACCCGGAAACCCCCATGCCTCGAAGCGTCGGCCGGGTCCCGGTGCGCTCGGGCGCCGCCTCGAGGAGCCGCAAGAGCCACTCGTGGTACGGATACAGGAGTTCGTTGTGCGCGAGGATCATGCGAGCGCCGAAGAGCACGGTCTTCGCAACGGCGATCCCGCGCAGGTACGCGTCCTCGCGGCGTAGCGCTTCGTGCGCATACCAGTGCCAGGCCTCGAACTGCGCGTAGAAGCGTCGGATCCGCTCGGCCTTGGCTTCGACCGGATAGCGGACGATGGCACGCAGCAATACGTCGAGCCCGTCGAGCCGCGAGAAGAGCACGCGGGCATCCTGGAAGGCGAAGCGAGCCGGCTCGGTCCCTCGCTCGGCTACCGTCGCCAGGAAACCGGGCGACAGGTACTTCCCTTCCACGTAGCCGCCGGGCCAATCGCAGCCTTCGCTCGTCGCGAACCGGAGCCGCCCCTCGCGTCGGCGCACGTCGTGTTCTTCGTCGGAGACGACGATCAAGAGGTCGACGTCCGAATCGGCCCGCTCGAAGCCGTGCGCGATCGACCCGCCGAGCAGGAGCGCTCGAACCGAGCCCTCGGCCGCGAAGTGATCGACCGCTGCGTCGATCGCCTTGCGGTGGTGGGAGTGCACGGCCGTTTCCGCATTCCGCATCCGGGGACGCCCCGCGGCTCTAACTGATGAGGGCCGGGAACGAGCGGACGATCTCCGCGAGGCCCGTGACGACCCCGAGACGATGCTCGGGCTGGGAGATCCCGAGGCGAACGACGACCACGTCCCGCTCGGGAGAACACACGATGTACTGCCCCTGGAATCCGTTCGCCGAGAAGGTTCCGGTTCCATCGAGCGAGAGCCACCAGTGCGCGCCGTAATCCCCCGGGCAGGGACGGACGTGGGTCGGGGTTCGTGCGTACGAAATCCACTCCGCCGGCACGAGACGCTCTCCCTCCCAGACTCCGCCGCAAAGATAGAGGAGGCCGAATCGAGCGAAGTCTCTCGCGTTGGCGAAGACGAACGACGACCCGATGAAGGTCCCCGAGGCGTCGAAACGCGGCTTCGCGCTCCGCATGCCGATGCGTTCGAAGATCTCCTTCTCGAGAAAGGTTTGCGTCGCCTCGCCGGGGCCGAGGATCCGCTTCACGACCCAAGCGACGAGGTTGCTGTCACCGCTCGAGTAGCTGTGGTGGGTCCCTGGAGGATGCGCGAGCGGAAAGCCGGCCGCGAACGCTGCGACGTCGTCCTTGCCGCGGCCGAAGAGCATCTCGATCACGTCGGAACCTTCGCGGTTCTCGTAGACCTCGCGAAACGCGAGCCCACTCTCCATGCGGAGCAGGTGATCGAGCGTGATCGCTCGGCGAGGGTCGTGGCGCGCCCGCCAGGGCGGGAGGTCGACCGGAGCGGTGGGATCGATGCGGCCCTCGCGAACGAGCACGCCGACGGCCGCATGCAAGATGCTCTTCGCCATCGACCACGACGGGAGCGTCGAGTCGGGGCCGAGATCGCGTCCGTAACGCTCGAGGACGAGGCGGCCGCGGTGCACGACGACGAGCGCGAGCGTCTCGCCGGACGGCGGCGACGAGTCGGGCGCGAAGAGCGCAGTGGCGGCGCGGCCGAGCCGCTCGGAGTCGACACCGGGGTCGAGGGCGGCGGTCTCGAAGGCTGCCGTCGGCCATGCCGCAGCCGACGGCTGCGTGGGAAGCGGAGCCAGGTGGGTCGAGATGTGGAGCGAGGGCACGAGGACCTCCGGGTCGGTCGATTCTATACTGCGGCCTCGAAGAGGAGAAGCCATGAACAGCCGGCCGGAATCGAAGTCCTCGGCCGCTCGGAGCGTCGTATGAAGCCGGGCCCCCTCGATGCGACCGAGATGCGCCGCTTCGTCGAGACCTTCCTCTACCGCGAACCCGCGTTCCTCATCGACGAGATCGTCGCCGCGGACGCGGGAGCGCGACGGATCGAGGCCCTCCTCGACACGACTCGCTCCTTGCCCTTCGCGAGCGAGCAGCGCGTCGACCCGAGGCATCCCGCCCACGTCTCGGCCGCCGAGACGATCATGGCGACGGGAAGCCTCGGATGCCTCTCGGCGTGGCTGTTCCACGGTGTACGCTGGGACGAGGGCTGGTCGGGATTCGGAAATCGGATCCACCGCGCGGACTTCAAGTCCCTCGCGCGGATCGGCCCTCCCCTCGTCCTCACCTCGCGCGAGACGCTCTGGCGCGACGGCCCCCGCCGCGTCGTGATCCGATGGACGTTCGAGTTCCTCCAGGAAGGAGACCTCGTCTACGTTGGCGACCAGACGGCGATGTTCTTCAAGGACACGCCGCTCGGATAGCCACCTCGGCGAGCGCCGGCTCCGCCCGCGGATCGCGACGTCACGAGACGTGCCCGCGCGGCGGCTCCTCGCTGCCGAAGAGACCGGAGACGAAAACGGCGATCGCCGTCGCATCGACGAGCGGCAGGAGCCAGAGGTCTCGAGCACGGAGCCGGACCAGATCCCGGTATCTCCAGAGCGCCGCGGCACGGAGTGCCCACCACCCGGCGAGGGGCATCCATCCGAACCCACCCGCAGCGCCGAGCAGCGCCGCTGCGAGAAGCGCGGGGAGCAGATCGTAGGTCACGATCGAGCCCGCGTAGCCGATCGGTCGCGAGGCCCGCGTGACCCTCGCCCAGCGGACGTGTCGCGCAAAGGCGCGGCGCAGCCCTTCGTCCTCGAGCACGTGTTCGACGACCATCGGAACCCATGCGAGCGCGAAGCCCGCCTCCTCGACCTTGCGCGCGAGCCAGTAGTCATCGGCGGCGAGGGGGAGCAGGGATTCGAAGCCGCCGATCCGGGCGAGCGCCTCCCTCCGCAACGCCAGCGTTGCGCCGAGGCCGAAGTGCACTCCTTCGAAGCGCGCGGCGAGGCAGGCGTTCGCGATGAAGTGCGTATTCGTGACGAGGGCATCGATCCGGCTCACGACGCTTCGGGCAGGCACGCTCACGTAGGGGCAGGTCGCGAGGCCGACGGCGCGATCTACGAATGGAGCGAGGATGCGCTCGGCATAGTCGTCGGCAACGCGCACGTCGGCGTCCGAAAGGATCCAGTATTCGGGGTCCTCGCCGCGCGCCGCCTGGATGAGGTTCGAGACCTTGCGGTTCAAGCCCGGCGGGCCCTCGCCGATCGCGATGCGCGCCTCGGTCTCGGGCCAGCGCTCCGCGACGCGCCTCGCAACGACGATCGCCGGATCCCGGGGGTCCGCGATCCCGACGAGAACACGGAGCGAGCGCCCCTTGGCGGCGCGCCAGAGGCTATCGAGACAGCTCTCGAGCTGCGCTCCCGCGCCGCGAAGGGGCCGCAGCGCGACCGCGTCCCCCGGAGGCCTCGAGCCCGTGCCTTCCGCCTTCTCGACTCCGCACATCTTCGAGAGCGAGGAGAACGCGAGCCACCGGTAGGCCGTCGCCACGACGAGCCAGCCGAGCGCGGCGGCGATCGCGAGGGTCATTCCCGCCCCCGCTCCAGTCGATCGAGCACACCAGGGCGGGTCGCACCGACGCGGTGATTCATGCGGCCACCGCCTCGCGGCGGCCGAGCTCGCGCGTGTTCACGAGCCGGAACCCCGCGGCCTCGACGGCGGCGCGAACCGCCGGCGAGCGGAGCGCCTCCTCTTCGCACCGACCCTGCGCGCCGTCCCGATCGGGATGCGCGTAGAGCTCGACGCAGGAAGCCTCGATTCTCGGAAGCAGCTCGAGGAAAGTGGCCGCCGAGATCCTGCCCGTCGCGCGCAGGCCGTAGAGCCGATCGGCGGCACCGATCCGGCCGCTTCTCTCGAGGCGAGCTCGGGCGCGCCTCGAGAGCGCGCCGAGGATCGCCGGAACGACCTCCCGGGGCGCGACGGCGGCACCGCTTCGCGCGACGGAATCCTCGTCGACGAGCCGGACCCAGCGCACACCGTACTCCTCGAGCCGCTCGACGAGGAGATCGAAGACGAGCGGGTGCAGGTGGAGATGGTGGTGGCCGTCGACGTGATCGAGCGGGAGCCCGGTTTCGAGGAAGCGTTCGATCTGCGCGCAGATCTCCCGCTCGATCTGCGCCCGGCGCCGCCTCCAGAAGAGCGCGTCCGCGATCCCGGCCCACGCCGGACTCGCGGGGAAGCGGCCGGATCCGTCGACGAGATCCGGGATCGATTGCGGGGCGCTCGCAGCGGGCGCCTCCGAGCCCGAGAGGACGAGATGGAGCCCCGTCGAAAGGCCTGGAAGCTCGCGCGCGAGCGCCACGGCTTCGGCGAGCGCCGCTCCCGTCACCATCAGGCTCGCACTCGTGAGGATGCCGTCTCGATGCGCCGCCGAGATCGCTGCGTTCACCCCCGCCGAGAGGCCGAAGTCGTCGCCCGTCACGAGGAGCGCGCGGGGCACTCGATCAGGTCTCGGCCGCGCGCCGGCGCTCGGCCATGAAGCGGAAGAACTCCCAGCCTTCGCGAAGGCGGCGCTTCATCACCTCGCCGTCGCGTAGCATGTCGCGAACGATGCGGAGGATCGGCTTCGGCCGCAGGTAGAACTCTCGATACATCCGCTCGAGCGACTCGTGGATCACGGCAGCGGGAAGCTCCTCGTACGAGAGCACCGCCTCCTGGATCCCGTGATCCTCGACGAGTGCATCGCGCCGGCTCGGAAGCCAGCCGTGTTCGATCGCCTGGCGGTAGAGCTCCGTCCCCGGGTACGGCGCGGCGAGCGACACCTGCAGGCTGTAGGGGTCGATCTCCTTCGCGAAGCGGATCGTCTCCTCGATCGTCTCACGCGTCTCGCCGGGGAGACCGAGGATGAAGGTGCCGTGGATCAGGATCCCGAGGTCGTGACAATGCTTCACGAACTCGCGCGCCTTCTCGATCCGGATGCCCTTGCGGATGTTGTTGAGGATCTGCTGGTTGCCGCTCTCGAAGCCCACGAGCAGGAGGCGGAGACCGTTCTCCTTCAGGATTCGAAGCGTCTCGTACGGCACGTTCGCCCGCGCGTTGCACGACCAGGTGATCCCGAGCCGGCCGAGCCCTCTCGCGATCGCTTCGGCGCGCGGGCGATCGTCGGTGAAGGTGTCGTCGTCGAAGAAGAACTCCTTCACCTGCGGAAAGAGATCCTTCGCATGCGCCATCTCGGCGACGACGTGCTCGACGCTTCGGGTTCGATAGGTATGTCCCGCGATCGTCTGAGGCCAGAGACAGAAGCTGCAGCGGCTCCTGCAGCCGCGGCCGGTGTAGAGCGAGACGTAGGGATGCTGCAGGTACCCGATGTAGTAGTTCTCGATCGTGAGATTCC
>CAJPFO010000122.1 GCA_905339255.1 Myxococcaceae bacterium | reverse complement strand
CCAGCGCGACCCGTGCCGGCCCTCGTGCTCGAAGACCATTCGCACCGCGCGCTCCCGCACCTCTCGTGAGTACCTCTTCGTGCCTGCCATCGCTCCATCCTCCCAAGAAATGGAGCCTCCGGCAAACCCGGGGCGATTCAGGGGCCGTGCACGTCGCTTGCATGCCCTGTCCGGCAACGGGCCCGCTATCCGACCTGGCCCTGCCCGGCCCCCGCCTTGGGTCGGCGCTGCGCGCCGACCTTGACAGAACGAAGTTCTGCAAACTGGGGCCGGGCTTGGCCTCTGCCACCGTGAGGCGTCACGCCTTCAACGAGCAGCGCCCGCCTCCGGGCCTCTTGCCGCGAAGCAGCACGGCGGTGCATGCCCGGCGCCGGCCTCCCCGTCCGCCCCCCTGGAAGGGGGGCTCCCCGGAAGCAGAGGAAGAAGAAGAGAAGAACAGGAGCCGGAGGGGCGGCGGCTGCGCCGCCGCCCCGAAGAAGGCCGCTAAAGGGAAGAGCGCGCGTCCGTGCGTGGCGAGGACGCGCGCTCGGTCACGCGATCGAGCGCCGCTTGCCGCGCACGGCCCTCGGCGAAGCCTTCGCGCGCGGCTTCACGAGGCGCTTCCAGAGCGGCGACTTCGCGGCGAGCCGCTGCAGCGTCTCGACCTGCTCGTCAGGCGACTTGCCGGCGAGCGCCTTGGCGAGCGGCTGCTGCGCGCGCCGCTTCATGGCGACACAGTCGAGGCTCTCACGCTTCTTCGTCATCGATCACCTCCAAGGGCGAGCGGATCTCGATCAGGGGATAGCCGCGCAGCACGTTCACGGCATGGAAGGCGCGGATGCGGCGCAGCTGGACCAGGTGCTTGAAGTTCCAGCTGACGACGGCGTCGGCCCGGGCCACCGAGGCGAGCGCCACGTGGAGCGCGTCGACGTGCGAGGCTGCCGGCACGACGCGCGCCGCGAGATAGGCCTCGGCGAGGGCCGCTGCCTCGGCCGTCGTCGCGAGTGCCTCCATGTGCGCGCGATGCGCGTCGAAGGTGGCCTGTACCACGGCGGGGGCGCTCGCGAGCTCGGCCACCAGCGCCTCGCTCACGAGCACCACGAAGACGCCGCCGCGGACGGCGGCGAAGAAGCGCTCGCTCGGCGCGCGGAACTCGTCGTCGTGGACGCCGCCGAAGACGGAGGTGTCGACGTAGACGCGCAGCGGCCGCCGAACGACCTCGAACCGACGGACCGCCATGGCGGTGGTCAGCCCTTCGAGGCGCGCAGCTGCTCGCGCTCGATCAGCGCGTCGAGGATCTGGAGCACCTAGCGCTTCTCCTTCGGGTTCATCCGCTCGATCTGCTGCATGCGGCGCGCGAGGCGACTGTCGGCCTTCGCGGCGCGCCGGCGCAGCGGCGTGGCTCCGAGCAGCTCGTCCGTCGTCGTGCGGAGCGCGGTCGCGAGGCCCGGCAGGAGCGCGGCCGGCGGGTGCTCGGTCTCGCCCTCGTAGTAGGCGACCATGCGCCGCGAGACGCCGAGCTCCTGGGCGAGCTCTTGCTGCGTGTAGCCAGCGGCCTTGCGCAGCGCGGCAAGCCGCGCGCCGAAGCCGGGTTGCTCGTCCTTCTTCTTCCTCGCCACCGCCTGCCACTCCTCGCCGTCCAGATGCGGGCGAGGGTAGAGGCAGTTTTTCGCGAGCTCGGTGATTGCGGCGGTGTGGGTTGACATCACATGTACGAGCATCGTACATCTCGCAGTATCGGAAATCTACCGCGCGAAGCCAGCCGAAAGAGGGGCGCAGGGTCTTGACGGGTTTCCGCAAGCGAAGGGAGTCCCGATGGCGCGCATCCCGGCGGCGGAGCCCGAGCGGCTGAAGGACGGGATCGCTGTACAACGCCTCGCCGAAGCACGCGGCGTCGTGCTCACGCGCAAGGGCGCGGACCTCGTCGGCCTCTGTCCCTTCCACGACGATCACGAGCCGAGCCTCGTGATCACGCCGGCGAAGAATCTCTGGTACTGCCTCGGCACCTGTCAGGCGGGCGGCTCGGCGATCGACTGGGTGATGCGCGCCGAAGGCGTCTCGTTCCGCCACGCCGTCGAGCTGCTGCAAGCCGACTACGAGCCCTCGGCTTCGACTCCGGCCGTGAAGCGCTCGACGGTGCAGAAGCTCCCGACGCCGCTTGTGCGCGGCGCCGAGGACGCGCGCCTCTTGCGCCAGGTGATCGACTACTACCACGAGACGCTCAAGCAGGCGCCGGAGGCCCTGGCGTGAATCGCCCCGGGTTCTGCGGAGACCGTGGGGCGCACTCGCTCTGAACCGCTCGGATCTCTCCGGATCCGTGCGAGGGCTGCTCGTGGCGTTCGCCAATCCCGTCCGGAGCTCCGAATGCCTCAGTCTCCGGAGGCCGCGATCGCGCGTGCGAGGTCGTCGCACAGGTCTTCGGCGTCCTCGAGGCCGACCGAGAGCCGGATCGTCGCCTTCGTGATCCCCTTGCGGAGCTTCTCTTCGTCGGAGAAGGCCGCGTGACTCATCGTCCAAGGGTAGCCGATCAGCGATTCGACGCCGCCGAGGCTCTCGCCGAGCGAGAAGATCCGGGTCTTGCGGCAGAGTTCCCGGGCCGCCGCTTCTCCGCCGGCCAGATCGATCGTGACGATTCCGCCGAAACCGCGCATCTGTCGCGCTGCGATCGCGTGGCCCGGGTGGTCGGGGAAGCCCGGATAGTGGACCCGTGCGACGCCGCGCTGCGTTCGGAGAAAGGCCGCCAACTGCGAGGCGTTCTTCTCGTGTTCGCGCATGCGGACGGCGAGGGTCTTCGCACCGCGCAGGACGAGCCAGGCATCCCAGGGGCCCGGGATTCCGCCCGTGGCGTTGCGGTGGAAGCGGAGCTTGTCTGCGAGCCCTTCGTCGTCGACGACGATCGCGCCGCCGATCACGTCGGAGTGCCCGCCCACGTACTTGGTCGTCGAGTGGACCACGACGTGGGCGCCGAGCGCGAGGGGATTCTGCAGGAAGGGTGTCGCGAAGGTGTTGTCGACGACGAGCACTGCACCGGCATGCGCCGCGATCTCGGCGCAGGCGGAGATGTCGACGAGCCGCAGCATCGGGTTCGTCGGACTCTCGATCCAGACGATCCGCGTCTCGGGGCGTACCACCTTCGCAACCTCGTCGGGATCCGTGGCGTCGACGTACGTGAAACGCACGTCGTAGCGGTTCAGCACCGAGGTGAAGAGTCGGTGGCTTCCTCCGTAGAGATCGTCGGCGACGACGACGTGCTCGCCGGCGCCGACGAGCGCCATGGCTCCCGTGATGGCGGCCATTCCCGATCCGTACGCGAGCCCGAAGCGGCCCCCTTCGAGGCTCGCGAGGCAGTGCTCGAGCGCGGTCCGGGTGGGATTTCCGCTCCGCGCGTAGACGTAGCCCCGGTTCTCGCCGATTGCTTCCTGCGTGTAGGTCGCCGTCTGGTAGACCGGAACGATCGTCGCGCCGGTCGACGGGTCGGGCTCCTGGCCCGCGTGGATCGCGCGGGTCTGGAAGCCTCGCATACGCCCGGTCATCGCGAGCTCCGAGCGAGGTCCGCGAGAAGCGCCCAGGTTCTCTCTCGCGCCGCCTCGCGATCGGAGCCGTACGGGAAGATCGCCGCATTGAGATCCGTCACGCCGGCCGATGCGAGCCCCCGGATCGACGCCTCGACGCTCTTCTCGTCGCCGACGATCGCGACGTCTCCGGGCTGCTTCGCTCCCTCGGCATCGAGCATCGCGCGGTACGACGGAAGTTGGCCGTAGATCGCGTATGCCTTCGAGGCGGCCTCGCGCGCCCCGGCCGGATCGTTCGTGACCGCCACCGGGAGGCCGCAGACGATGCGTGCCGGGGGACGCCCCGCCTCGCGAGCCGACGATTGGATCTCGGGGACGAGGACGTTCGCGAGCGTGCGGGGCCCGGTCATCCAGGTGAGGGTGCCGTCGGCGACCGCTCCGGCGATGCGCCTCATCCTCGGACCGAGGCCGCCGACCAGGATCGGGAAGGGCGACGATCCCACGACCGCGATCCCGCCGTTCACGCGGTAGAGCTCGCCGGAGAACGCGACCTTCCCGCTCGTCGAGAGCGAACGGACGATTCCGACGTACTCCTCGACGTGCTTCGCGACCTTCGCGTAGGAGAGGCCGAGCATGTTCTCGATCACGACCTTGTGGCTCGGTCCGAGGCCGAGGACGAGCCGCCCCCCGATCGCCGCCTGCGTCGTCGCGGCTTGCTGCGCCATGTAGAGGGGATGGCGCGAATGCGTCGGCACCACGGCCGTACCGAGTTCGATGCGACGGGTCGCCCGCCCCGCGAGCGTGAGGAGCGTGAGCGCATCGAAGCCGAAGATGTTCGCGGCCCAGGCCGTCTGGAAGCCGTCGTTCTCGGCTCGCTGGAACTCCTCGAGGAGCGCGTCGAGCCCTCCCTCGGGCCTCGAAAGCTCTCCCAATCCCACCCCGATCCGTAGCCCCTGCATCCTGCACGCTCCTTCGCGACGCGCCGCCTCACCAGTAGGAGGCCGTCACCACCAGATCGCCCGCCACGGCCACGCGGCACGCGAGCCGAAGCTCTTCCGACACACGGTTGCGTCGCCTCGTCACGATTTCCGTCTCCGAGGGAGGCTCGAGACGCTCGCCCCCCGCGATCACACGCAGCCCGCAGCGGCCGCAGATCCCCCCAGCGCCGCAGGCGCGTGCCACCGGGAGCCCGGCCTGGCGCGCCGCGTCGAGCAGCGACGTCCCCGGCGCGACCTCGACCGCCCGTCCCGAGGGTTCGAAGCGTACCTTCGCGAGCATCCCGGGGAGTGTATGCGAAGGATCCCCGCAGGCCACGGCTCCGACGCGACGCCCCGCCGCGGCTCGGGTACCCTGCCGGCATGTCGTCCGCGGGAATCATCATCGTCGGAAACGAGATCCTCTCGGGCAAGGTCGCCGACACCAACTCGCACTACCTCTGCAAGGAACTGCGTGCGCTCGGCGTCGACGTCGAGAGGGTCGCCGTCATTCCCGACGTGATCGACACGATCGCCGCGGAAGTGCGGAGCCAGAGCGCGGCGTTCGATCACGTCTTCACCTCGGGGGGTGTGGGGCCGACCCACGACGACGTGACGCTCGATGGCGTGGCGAAGGCGTTCGGGGTCGACCTCGTCCTGAACGAGGCGCTCGCGGCGCGGATCGAGCGCGCGCAGGGCTCCCGGCCGAACGAGAGCCAGCTCAAGATGGCGAAGATCCCCGCCGGCGCGATGCTCGTCGACGCCGGCGATCTCTGGCTTCCGGTGGTGATCGTGAAGAACGTCCACGTCTTCCCCGGAATCCCTGGGCTGCTCCAGAAGAAGTTCGAGAGCGTGAAGGAGCGCTTCCGGGGAATCCCCTTCAAGCTCCGCCGCGTCTATCTCTCGCGCCGCGAGAGCGAGATCGCCGAGGTCCTGAACCGCGTTCTCGCCGAGTTTCCTGAGGTCCTCATGGGATCCTACCCGCGCACGGGCCGCGAGGACTTTTTCGTGATGGTCACCCTCGAGTCCCGGGACGACGCCTATCTGCAGCGTTCGCTCGATGTCCTCCTCGAGCGTCTCCCCGAGGGCTCGATCCAGCGGGTCGAGTAGTCCTGGCGCCCGACGATCCGCTCGCACGCTCGCTCGCCTACCTGCATCCCGTCTGGATGGTCGCGAGCCTCGGGGTCGCATTTCTCGCGCTTCGTTCGGGGCTTGCGCTCCGCCGTTCGAGAAGGCGCGCGGTGCGCCGCGATCCTTCCGAGCGCAAGCGGCATCTTTGCCTCGCGAAGCCGGCGCTCGTCCTCCTCCTCGTCGGGTTCGCTGCGGGGCCGGTTTCGATGATGTGGCTTCGCGGCGAGGCTCCGTTCGCGACGCTGCATGCGCTCGCCGGGTCGCTCGCGGCCGGGCTCTTCGCCGCCGCGGCATGGGTGGGTCGAAGGCTCGAGCGCGGGGCGAGCCGAGCCTTCGACGTCCATGCGTGGCTCGCGCTCGCTGCGGTGGCAGGCTTCGTCCTGCTTCCGTAGCGGGCGCCGGCCGCGCGCGGGCTGGAGCAGATCGCCTGACGATTCGAGGTTGCCGGTGGGTCGCCCTCCCACGCGCGAACGCGCGCCGTGGCGCGCGCTCGCGTCGCCGTACTCCTTGCGAGAGGCTTCTAACCCGCGAGTCGCCTCGCCTCCTGCACTTCCCAGCCCGCGCCCGCGCTCGCGAGCGCCCGGCGCTTCGCGTCGGCTTCGTCGGCGCCGGCTACGTCGACCATGCGCGAGCGGTTTCCGTCGTGGCGGACGAGCCGGATGCGGAACGTGATCGCCCCGTCGGGGCGGCG
>CAJPFO010000121.1 GCA_905339255.1 Myxococcaceae bacterium | reverse complement strand
GGACCGAGGTGCGCCGGCCGACCCGCGCCCGATGCGCCGCGAGCGTCTGGGCGCGCAGCAGGACCTGGAGGGCCTCGAAGCGCTCCTGCGCGAGCTCCGCCGGGACGGGCGCGCCGAGCGACACGGCGCTCGTCCCCGGTCTCGGCGAGTACTTGAACGAGTAGGCATCCACGAACCCGGCCGCGGCGACGAGGTCGAGCGTCGCCCGGAAGTCCGCGTCGGTCTCGCCGGGAAAGCCTACGATGAGATCGGTCGTGAGCGCGAGGTCCGATCGCGCCGCACGAAGCCGCTCGACGAGCGCGAGATACTCGGCGGCCGTGTAGCGGCGGCGCATCCGCGCGAGGACTTCGTCCGAGCCGCTTTGGACCGGCAGGTGGACGTGGGGGCAGAGCGCGCCAACGCGGCCGTGCGCCTCGACGAGATCGTCGCCGAAAAAGGCGGGATGCGGACTCGTGTAACGGATCCGCTCGATTCCGGGTACCGCCGCCAGGCATTCGAGGAGTTCGGCGAACGGGAGCGTCCCCGCGGCCTCGAGGCGTCCGCGACGCAGATCATGCCTTCCGTAGGCGTTCACGGTCTGGCCGAGCAGCGTGACCTCGCGGACCCCCCGCTCGGCGAGTCCCTCCACCTCGCGAACGATCTCGGCCGCGGCGCGAGAGATTTCGCGTCCCCTCGTGTACGGGACGATGCAGAAGCTGCAGAACATGTCGCAGCCCTCCATCACCGTGACGAAGGCCCGACCGGGGGTCGCCGCGTCGAGCAGCGGATGGCGCTCGGGCAGATCGAAGCGGTCCTGCGAGACCCGCTCGTCGGTGGCCGCGCGTCGCACGCCCCGCTGCGCGGCTTCGACCATGGCCGGCACCAGGCGGAGGTTGTGGGTGCCGAAGACGAAGTCGACGTGCGGAAAGCGGGCCAGCAGGGCGTCGCCCTCCTGCTGCGCGACGCAGCCCCCGACGCCGACCATGCGCCCGCTGACCTCGGCCTTCCAAAGGCGGAGCAGCCCGAGGTCGGTATAGAGACGGTGCTCGGCCTTCTCGCGCACCGAGCAGGTGTTCACGATCAGGAGGTCGGCTTCGGCCTCGCTCCGAGCCGGAAGGAACCCGAGGTGGTGCAGCAGATTCGCGATCTTCTCGGAATCGTGGACGTTCATCTGGCAGCCGTAGGTACGAAGCCCGAAGCGACCCCGGGCCGCCCCCGCCTCCGGGGCCTCGAGAACGCTCATGCACTGCCTCCGCGATCCAGATCCAAGCTCCCGGTTCTGCGACGAAAGCCTGCCCCGATGGCCAGCCGCGCGCAAATATTGTTTGACAATCGCTTGCGTCGCGAGATAATGCCTGGACCAGAGCGCAGGGGGTTCCGTAGCAGACTTCTCGCGGGTTATGGAGCGGCGGTGGATGAGACATTTCTCATCGAAATGTCCAACCTCTCACCCCCCATCAGCGATCCACCGCCCTCCCCCTCGTGACGCCCCGCCGGAGTGCTTCCGGCGGGGCGTTCTGCTTTCTCTGCCAGCTCGAACACGGGCCGCTCGACGGGCTTCCGCGAGGTCCACGAAGCACCGTCCGAACTCCGTCGGGTAGCCCTCCGTGCCATCTCGTCCGGCGCTTCCGGGGATGGCAGCGGGGGGACGATTCCGTCTCCGTCAAGGCCGGGGCGACTCAGCTCCTGTCGTGCGTGAACGTCGTGGTCCCGGAGTCGCGATCCCGGCGACCTACCGGCCGAGGTCTCGAGAGGATCTTGTACGCGCCCGCGGTACGTCTGACGATACGCCCCCCGAGGGGGGCGACCCATGGAGAATCAGGCGGAGTCGGAGAGGAAAGAGTCGGAGCGCTCTCGGGAGGTTCCCGAAGGCGATCGACTCTCCACTGATCTCAGGCAGTGCCACTCCAGGTAGCCGCGGAGCGGCAGGCGACTGAAGGAAGGAGGGCGGGCGCGCTACCTTTCCGCGCATGAACGACTGGCGTTCTCGCATCACGATCGAGCCGAGCAAAAGGGGCGGCAAGCCCTGCATCCGGGGCCTGCGGATGGCGGTCTACGACATTCTCGAATACCTGGCCTCGGGCATGAGCGAGGACGAGATCCTCTCCGACTTCCCCAAGCTCGAGCGTGAGGACATTCGCGCTGCGCTGGCGTTCGCGGCCGAGCGTGAGGGCAAGGTCTCGGGCACGACCGCTCCTTGAAGTTGCTGTTCGACGAGAATCTCTCCTTTCGGCTGCCGCGGGTGCTCGCGGAGCTCTTCCCGGGGTCGCTCCATGTCGAGGACGTGGGGCTCGAGGCCGGCGACGACGAGGCGATTCGGCGCTACGCCGTGGAGCACGGCTTTGCGGTGGTCACGAAGGACACGGACTTCGCCGAGCATTGCCTGGTGAAAGGCGCGCCGCCGAAGCTGGTGTGGATTCGCCGGGGAAACTGCTCGACGGCGACGGTCGAGTCGTTGCTTCGCGTGCATCGCGAGGACATCGACGAGTTCGGGAGGAGCGACGCTCCGCTGCTTCGACTTCTTTAGTGGCGGTGTCATCTCCCACGAACATGACCCAGGGGCCAGCTTCGTGTCGATCGTGGATGTCCACATTGGGTTGAGCTGAACGGCGAGCAGGAGCCCCCCGGCCGCGAGGGGGGCGAGCGCGAGGGCCGCGCCGAAGGGCGAGCCGTGCCGCTGCGCCGCGGGGGTGAGAGCTCCCGCGGCTCCCTGCGGAGCAAAGGGATCCGTGACCGTGGCGATGGGGGCCCCGCCGAGGCTCACGTGGACCTTGCCGAGCTTGCGCGTCACCTCCCACTCGAAGTCGGGCCTCACGAGGCGGCGCGTGACCGAGGGACGCGGGCCCGAGGTGTCGACGACGGTGACGCGCCGGTCCGTGCCGTCGAACGTGTAGGTGGCCTCGAGCACTCCCGCGTCGCTGACGGTCCTGAGGCGACCGAGCCCGTCGTACGTGTAGGCCCTCGGCGCACCGGCGATGATCATGTTCGTGACGTTGCCGAGGCCGCAGACGACCATGCGCATCAGCCGGGATCAGCTCTCATCAGTCGCCGTAGAACTTCAGATACAGATGCGGCTCTGCCTCGGCCCGTTCGGCCAACAAATCAAGTCGCCTGATCAATTCCAACTCCTCGACGCTTCTCTTCGCACTCGCCAAGAGTTTCAGCTCCTGTCGTACGTCAGGAACCTGGTTGCGGTTAAACGTCGTGTCTCCGTACCAGTCGACGCGATTGAGGAGATGAAAGCCTTTGTCGTCGTAACGCGGAAGTACTCGATGCAGGACGTTCGTCGGATCTTCCATCGAAGCAATCTTCGCACCACGCTCATCTTCCACTACGACTTCGATTCCCATCTCGATGACTCCTTCAAGGCCGACCCGGGAAGGCCGTAATCAGGTCGTCCGCAGCGCTTGTGATAACCGTGTATATCGATGTTGGCTTGCCGGTAGCACGATCGACCCCGATCGTCCTACCTGCGTCGATGACACGCTCGAAGTTGCCTCCCGCCTGCTGGACGCGCTGAACGCCGCTGGCACTTCTCACGAGAGCTGCGGCGTCTTCGCCAGCCGCGAAAACGCTCTTGCCTGCAGTACGCAAACCGCCCGCGACATGTCGCTCAAGTACGTGCGCAAGACCGCGTTCGGTGACGTTGATTCCCCGTGCGGCGCCCTGCGCCAACCCGCCACCGTTCGCACCGAGCGCACCCTCCGCTGCCTCGTACAGCGTCGGGAACAGCCACGGATAACGGCTGGCGAGCGCGAGCGCCACCTCCCCCAGAGAGGGGACGGCGGCTGCAGCCCCCATTGCCACCGCGACGGCCCCGCCCCCCACGGCGACCCCCGCGGCCAGCTCGCGCCCGAACGTTCCCGACGGCAGGCTCGGGTACGGGCTGTCGAGCACCGCGCCGAAGCCGAGGAGCATGGAGTGCGAGCTCGAGGCCGTTGCTCGCGAGCCGAACAGGAAGGCCGAGGCCGAGGTCGACGTGAACAGGCCAAAGCCCGACGATCGAGCGGCAAGACCCGCGATCGGCACGCCTCCGGCGAACAGGGCCGCGCCGAATGAGAACGAGTACGCGCTCGAGGAGAAGCCGCCCACGAAGCCCGAGAAGCCGCTGCGGTCGACCACGCCTCCGAAGACCGAGACGCTGAAGTTGCCGCTGGGATCGACTCTCGCGAGAGGATTGTTCTCGACGTAGCTGTAGCGGTTGAGGCTCTGCGGATCGTACGCACTCGGCACGATCGAGTCGGGCTGGAGGAAGCGGCCGAGGGCCGGGTCGTAGAAGCGCGCCCCGTAGTCGTAGAGGCCCACGCTGCTCTCGAGCCGCTGGCCGGTGAAGTAGAAGCCGAGGCGCGGCGTGGCATCGGCGCCCTGCGCGACGCTGAGCCCGCCGTAGGGCTTGTAGACCACGCGCTGGAGCACCGCGCCGTCGCTGCGGGTCACGAGCGCCGTGCTGCCGAGGTGATCGCCGTGGCGGTACACGACGCCCGCGAGGGGGCTCGTCCCGGCGGCGATCTCGGCGCCATCGGCGAAGCCGTCGCCATCGGTGTCGGCGTCGGTCGGGTCGGTGCCCTGGGTATTCACCTCGGCGGCATCGAGCACGCCGTCCCCATCGGTGTCGGCATTGGCGGGGCTGCTGCCGAGGACCCGGATCTCCTCGAAGTCACCGAGCCCGTCGCGGTCGGAGTCGATCCGGAACGGGCTCGAGCCCGCGGCCATCTCCTCGTCCGTGCCGAGCAGGTCCTGGTCGACGTCGACGCCGCGGATCGCGCGCAGCAGGAGCGCGACGTCTCCGGCGGCGATGGCGTGCGGCGTCTTGGGGGCGGCGTTCACCGGAGCGATGTCGCCGCGATCGAGCTGCTCGGCCGAAGCCACGCGCTTGCCGGTGGCGATCTGCTGCTCGAGCAAGGCGTCGGCGGCGTCGAGACGACCGTCGGCGTTCAGGTCGCCGTTGGGGATGGGCAGGCCGTTCACGTCGACGGGGAGGGCAAGCGCGTGCGTGGGAACGAGCGCCACCACGAAGGCGAGCAGCGTCGTGCCGGCGAGCCCGGGGCGAAGCAGCGGCGCGCGGCGGCGGCGAAGCCGGACGAGCTGAACGGCGAGCAGGAGCCCCCCGGCCGCGAGAGGAGCGAGCGCGAGGGCCGCGCCGAAGGGCGCCATGAGAGGGCGAGTCCCGGCGCTCTCCGCCGCGGCTAGAGCACGAGCCGGTCGACGACCTTCGAGAGCTGGCGGAGGTTGCGGCACTCCTCGGCGACGTCGCAGGCCGGAAGGTATTTGTCCATCACGCTGTCGCCGAAGCCCCAGGCGCCCGGGCTCTCGGGGTTCAACCAGATCAGGTTCTTGGCCTTCTGGTGGACCTCGCGCAGGCACCACGCTCGCGGATCGTTGTAGTTGTTCCGCGCATCTCCGAGCACGAGCACGGTCGTGCGCTTGTCGATCGCCGCGAGATGGTTCTGCCAGAACGTGTAGAAGGCCTGTCCGAAATTGGAGCGCGTGTAGACGTTGATGACGTCGCCCCCGTCGAGCGCCTTCTCGATCGCGTCGCTCACGTCGTGATCGCGGAAGAGCTGCGTCACCTCGCCGAGCTCCGAGACGAAGACGAACGACCGGATCTTCGTGAAGGCCTCCTGCAGGCCGTAGACGAACTGGAGCATGAACCGGGAGACGTTCGCAACCGACGACGAGACGTCGCAGAGGATCACGAGCTTCGGTCGGTCCTTCTTCCGGTGCTTGAAGGTCACCTCGAAGGGCACTCCGCCCCGCGCCATGTTCCGGCGCAGCGTCGTGTGCAGGTCGAGCTTCCCTTTCTTCTGCCGGCGGCGGCGGATCGAAAGGACGTTCTTGATCCGTTGCGCGAGACGGTTCACCACCTCGCGCATCTGGCGGATCTCCTCTTCCGTCAGGTGGTAGAAGCTCTTCTCCGTGAGCGTCTCGCGGCGGAACTTCTCCATGTAGTCGAAGTTCTGCTTCTGGAGCTCGCGTTCGGTGTAGCTCCGCACGCTGCGGCGGAGGGCGTCGAGCAGACGATCGGCGAGC
>CAJPFO010000120.1 GCA_905339255.1 Myxococcaceae bacterium | reverse complement strand
CCTGTGAGCGGGGCCACTGCGGGCGAGGCGCGTTTTTCCGCCGAGGCGGTCAAAAGCGCGGTGTTGACGGCGAGCTTGCAGCATCCTGCGGTGGTGTATCCCGGCGCGGTTGCGCTGCTGGGCGGCTTGGGCCTGTGGCTTGCCGGCGGGCCGGTGGCCCTGGGGGTGGCGGCCGTCGGGGCCGGCGTGGCCGCGACCTCCTGGATGGTCAACTTTCTCGTGCGCAAGGATGTCTTTGCCGCACGCTACCTGCAAAAGGCGCACGAGGAGCTGGTGGCCCTGCGCCAAAGTGCCCTGAAGGCGCTGGAGCAGGAACTCAAGGACAGCCACTATGGCGAGGCGCTGGCGCAATTGCAGCGCTTTCGGCAGAAGATGGCCGCTTTCGAAGAAGTGCTGGGGCGCAAGTTCGCGCCGGGCGAAATCACCTATGGCCGCTTTCTGGGCATCGCCGACCAAGTTTATCTTTCCGGCATCGACAACCTGCATGCCATCGCCCTGGCGCAGAAAGGCATGAAGACCGTGGACGAGGCCTACATCGCCAAGCGCAAGAAAAAGCTGCTCGACGACCCCGCCACGTCGCCGGAAGAGGAGCGCGAGGTCGCCGGGCTGCAAAGCCAACTCGACCTTTTGCAGCAGCAGAAAAAGCGCATCGACGCTTATCTCGCCATCAACGAATCTGCGCTGGCGCAGCTCGATGCCAGCATCGCCGCGCTGGCGGAAATTCGCAGCGGCGGCACCCAATCCTCGCTGGGCATGGAAGCCGCCATGCTGGAACTGGCGCGCATCGCCGCCCAGGCGAAGGACTATTCCACTTCCTGAAACCGGGAAAGGACGGCCATGACCACCACCACCCAGACCGAAGACAAGCCCAAGCTGCAAAGCCTGGCAACCCTGCTCGACATCCCCGACGTCAAGCCCGAAGACCCCGCCATCGAGGCCAAGGCCGAGGAGGTGCTCGACAAGCTCGTCAAGGTCGACGTGCAGGATGTCCAGCTCAAGACCGACGTGCGCCAGGCCCTGGAAACCATGGGTGCGGCCTTGCAGCGCGAGTCCGCGCAGCGCAGCCAGATGCTTCAGCAGCCCATACACAAGCTCTACCGCGATGCCGAGGAAGGCGGGCCGGTGGGCAATGCGCTGATCGACCTCAAGGTCAAGGTCGAGGAGCTCGACCCCGGCAAGTTCGATTTCGAAGCCGGCTGGTTCACGCGCACCATGGGGCGCCTGCCGGGGGTGGGCACACCGATCAAGCGCTACTTCAGCCGCTTCGAGAGCGCCTCGACGGTGATGGATGCGATCGTGCGCTCGCTCAAAGACGGGCGCGAGCAACTGAGCCGCGATAACGTCACCCTGGCCAACGACCAGAAGGCCATGCGCGCCATCAACGTCAAGATCGAAGCCGCGATCAAGCTCGGACAAAGCATCGACCAGAAGCTCTCCGACTTGCTCGCCCGCGAGCTCACGCCCGGCGATCCCAAGCATGATTTCATCCAGGCCGAGTGGCTTTTTCCTCTGCGCCAGCGCATTCTCGATTTGCAGCAGCAACTGGTGGTGAACCAGCAGGGCATCATGGCCATCGAGCTGATCATCCGCAACAACGTCGAGCTGATACGCGGCGTCGATCGCGCCGTCAACGTCACCGTTTCGGCTTTGCAGGTGGCGGTGACCCTGGCCCTGGCGCTGGCCAACCAGAGAATCGTGCTGGAGAAGGTGCAGGCGGTGAACCAGACCACCGACCAGCTCATCGCCGGCACCGCCGAGCGCCTCAAAACCCAGGGCGCCGAAATCCACAAAATGGCGGCGAGCACCTCGCTCAACATCGACACCCTGAAGCAGGCTTTCGGTGACATCCGCAGCGCCATCGACGATGTGGCCCAGTTCCGCCAGAACGCCTTGCCGCAAATGGCCAAGGCAATCACCGAACTCGATCAGCTCTCCTCCGACGCCGAGCGCACCATCGCCACCATGGACGCGGCCAACCGCGCCCGCGAGGCCTTCAAATCCGAAATGGAAGGCGACGGCGCCGCGCGCTGACCACCTTCAACATTCCCAACAAGGAGCCGCCATGAAATTCCTCCTCACGCTTTGCGCCGGCCTGCTGCTGGCTGCCAATGCCCTGGCCGCGGATAAGTTCCGGGTCGCCTGGTCACACTACACCGGCTGGGAACCCTGGGCCTTCGCCCAGCAGTCCGGAGTGCTCAAGAAGTGGGCGCAGAAGTACGGCATCGAGATCGAGCTTACCTTGGTCAACGACTACGTCGAGTCGATCAACCTCTACACCAGCGGCAAGTTTGACGCCTGCGTCATGACCAACATGGACGCGCTGACCATTCCCGCCGTGGGCGGCGTGGACAGCACCGCCATCATCGTCGGCGACTTCTCCAACGGCAATGACGGCATCGTCATGAAGAAGGGCGAGAGCGTGAAAGACCTCAAGGGCCGTTCGGTGAAGCTCGTTGAGCTCAGCGTCTCGCACTACCTGCTGGCGCGGGCGCTGGAGATGAACGGCATGAAAGAGAAGGATCTCAAGGTCGTCAACACCTCCGACGCCGATATCGCCGCGGTGTTCAAGTCCGACGCCAGCGGCGCCGTGGTCACCTGGAACCCGCCGCTGCAACAGGTCAGAAACGACAAGGGCGCCAAGCTGGTATTCGATTCCTCCAAGATTCCCGGAGAAATCATCGACCTGATGGTGGTGAAGACCAAGGCGCCCGACAGCCTCAAGAAAGCCCTCGCTGGCGCCTGGTACGAAGTCATGGCGGTCATGAACGGCCAGGGCAAGCCCGCCAGCGAAGCCATCGAGTTCATGGCCAAGAACTCCGGCGCCACCGCCGCCGAATTCCGCGCGCAGCTCGCCACCACCGCCATGTTCTACAAAGCGGGCGAGGCAGCCGCCTTCGCCAGCGGACCCGAGCTCAAGAAAACCATGGAGCATGTCAGGAGCTTTTCTTTCGACAAAGGTCTTTTCGGCAAAGGCGCCAAGAGCAAGGATTTCGTCGGTATTGCTTTTCCCGATGGTGCGGTGCTTGGAGATGGCAAAAACGTCAAGCTGCGCTTCGATGCGAACTTCATGAAGCTCGCGGCGGAGGGCAAACTCTAGTCACCCGGGCCTCAAGTTTGCACACTCTTGGAGAAGCGATGATTCGAAGGGCCGGTTTGAGCGGAGTCACGAGGGTGCCTGCCCCCTTTTTCCTGGCGGGGGGTGTCCAAGGAGCTTCTCATCTTGTTCGTCTGAAGCTTTGTGCGTGGTTCGCCGTCGGCAGGCGAAGCGCTTTGGTTCCGACCTTGCCGGCTTGGAGCTAGGTCCTCGTGAGCATCGACTCCCGCCGCCGCGGCTTGCACGCCCAGGTTTCGCCCCGGGCGAGCTGGTTGCTGGCGGCGCTGCCTTTTGTCATTCTGCTGGCGGTTTATTTCTATGCCTCGCACTTGAGGCTGGAGGAAAACCCCCAGGACAAGCTCCTGCCCAGCCTCGCGCAAATGGGCGAGGCGATGGCCCGGCTGGCGCTGCGCCCCGATCCACATTCCGAGCAGTATGTATTCTGGCAGGATACCTTGGCGAGCCTCTTGCGGCTCGCCGTGGGCGTGAGCCTCGCCGCCCTGTGCGGCCTGCTGGCCGGGCTCAATATGGGCCTCTTGCCCCGCGTGCGGGCGCTGTTTTCGCCCTTCGTCACGGTGATGTCGATGATTCCGCCGCTGGCGGTGCTGCCGATCATTTTCATCGTCTTCGGTGTCGACGAAC
>CAJPFO010000119.1 GCA_905339255.1 Myxococcaceae bacterium | reverse complement strand
GAGGCGTCGACGGTCTCGCGTGCCGATCGCCTCGCTGCGCGCGATCGCGATCGCGAACGACGCCGGGAGCGCGAGAAGAAGACCCGCGAGCTCGCGAGGCTCGAAACCGAGATCACCGAGGGCGAGCGCAAGGCCGAAGAGATCGGGCTCCGGCTCGCAGACCCCGCGGTCTATCGGGACGGCGAGCGAGTCCGCTCGCTCGAGGCCGAACGGCTCGCGAATCAGCAGGCGATCGACGCGCTCTACCGCGACTGGGAACGGATCGCTGCGGAGCTCGAGGCGCTCGACCAAGCACCGTCCTGAGCCTCGCGCGGGCGTCCGTTCCTCCCCGCGAGCGAGTACGAGATCCAGCCCCTTGCAGCGTCGATCGAGTCGACCCGAACCCGCACGCGGTCGCCGAGCCGGTAGCCGGCCTCCCCCCTTCTCGCGCGCAGCGCATGCCGGTGCTCGTCGAAGACGAGCCCCTTCGGAAGCCGGGAGACGTGGACGAGCCCCTCGACGAAGAAGGGGTCGAGCGTCACGTAGAGCCCGTGTCGAGCCACGCCCTCGACCGTTCCGTCGTGGACCTCTCCCACGTGCGGCTGCATGAACACGCACTTCTTGACCGCGATCATGTCGCGCTCGGCGTCGACCGCGAGCCGCTCGCGCGCCGAAACCCTCGCCGCGACGCGCGGCAGGCCCTCGCCCCGCGCGAGCGCCCGGTCTCTCGAAGCCGCATCGCCGAGAAGTCCGTCGATGAGTGCCCGGTGGACGACCAGGTCCGCGTAACGCCGGATCGGAGACGTGAAGTGCGCGTAGTGCTCGAAACCGAGCGCGAAGTGACCGAGGTTCGTCTCCGCGTAGCGGGCCTGCCGCATCGAACGAAGCGTCGCGAGGTTCACGAGTCGCTCTTCGGGTCGCCCGACCGCGCGTGTCACGGCCGCGGCGATCGCACGCGAGTCGAGCGGAGCGGCGCTTCTGCCGAGCAGGCCGAACGAACGGAGCAGCTCTTCGAGGCCCGCGAGGTCCTCGCCACTCGGCGCTTCGTGGACGCGGTGCAGCAGCGGGATCCCCGCCTCGTCGAGCGCCTCCGCCACCGCGCGATTCGCGGCGAGCATGGCCTCCTCGATCGCCCGATGCGCGAGGGTTCTCGGGGCCTCGACGACGTCGACCGGATGCCCCTCGTCGCCGAGGACGATCTCGGCCGTCGGAAGGTCGAAGTCGATCGATCCGGCTTCGAAGCGACGCTCCATGAGCCGCGTCGCGACGTCGGCGAGGCGCCGGAGCTGCTCGACGATCTCGGGCGCTTCCGGGCGGCGCGCGTCCCGAGCCGCGTGGTCCGGATCGATCACCGCAGCGCCCTCGTCGTACGAAAGTCGCGCGCGACTGCGGATGAGCGCGCGCGCGAAGCGTCGGCCACGAACCCCACCGCGCGAATCGAGGTCGAGGATCACGACGAGGGTCGCGCGATCGACTCCGGGGCGCAGCGAGCAGAGGTCGCCGGAGAGGGCGTGCGGGAGCATCGGAATCGCGCGATCGGGAAAGTAGACACTGTTGCCGCGGCGAAGCGCCTCGCGGTCGAGCGCGGATCCTTCGGCCACCCTCGCCGAGACGTCGGCGATCGCGACGTGAAGGCGTGCGCCGCCGCCGGAGAGCGGCTCGACGCAGACCGCGTCGTCGTGGTCGCGGGCGTTCGCCGGGTCGAGGGTGAGGAACGCGAGGGCGCGAAGATCCTCCCGGGCCGCTCGACCCCGCGCCGGGAGATCGGCGTCGGCGCGGGCGAGTTCGGCCAGCACCACCGGCGGAAAGTCGTCCGGGAGAGCGTGATGGAGGACCATCGCACGCGCGTCCGCGTCGGCCGATCCGAGCGCACCCAGCACCTCGCGAACGCGCGCGGCGCTCCCGCGCGCGCGACCGGGATCGACGACGACCCAATCGGCGTCGCGCGCATTTCGAAGTGCGCTCCGCGGCAACCGCACGGGCCCCCGACGCTCGTCACGAAACGGTGTCACGCTCGCCGCACCACGCGACTTCCGGACGATCCCGACGAAGACCGACGGACCCGCTCGCGGACGGCGACCCGAGGTCTTCTCGCTCCGCCTCTCGCTTCCGCGCCGCCGCGCGGTCGGTCCCTCACTCGCCGCGCTGCTCCGCTTCGCCGAACCGCCCCCGTGGGCTCGCGGGCTCCGCGATCTCCCGCCCCCTCTCGCCTTGCCTCGCGCCATGGGTCGCAAGGTACACGGCAGATGCTGCGTTGACGTGCGGAGGGTGCAGTCGTACCCTGCCGCGCGGCGCCCGGGTGGCGGAATTGGTAGACGCACCAGATTCAGGGTCTGGCGTGGGCAACCACGTGCTGGTTCGAGTCCAGTCCCGGGCACCATGGATTCCGCTCGCGCTAGCGCGAGAGCTGCTCGATGCTCCGAGCGATCCCGTCCGAGTCGAGCCCCTGGTGGATCATCTGCTCGCCGAGCCCGCCGCAACCCTCGCGGTGCGTGCCGATGTGGGCGTAGCGCGGCGAGAGGCCGCGCTCGAGCAGCCAGGTCCCGTAGCGCACGCCGAGGCCGGTCGCGCGATTGAGTCCCTCGGCAACGAGCACGAAACCCGTGCCGCCGACCTTGCGAAGCATCGCGTCGTCGGGGACGTTCAGCGTCGGCTTGTTCACGAGGCCGACGTCGAGACCCTTTTCGCGGAGCCGCTCGACGGCATCGAGGGCGCGGTAGAGGGTTTCGCCGAAGCTCACCACGAAGCCCGCCGATCCATCGCGGATCAGCTCGTCCCGATCCGGCTCGAAGCGGTAGCTGCCGCCGAATCGCTCGCTCCCGTCCTCGGCCAGGACCGTCGGAACCGACGACCGGGTCGAGAAGACGAAGCGCAGGCCCGGATCGTCGAAGATGCGAAACAGCACCGCGCGCATCTGGTTCCCGTCGGCGGGGAAGTAGAGGCGGGTCGTGTCGCCCTCCTCGAGCCCGTTCGCGGCGAAGAAGTTGTTGAGGCCGAAGTGGCAGGTGTTGTCGGCCATGTCGTCGCAGCCGGCATGCGAGAAGTGCGCGAGCACGTTCGAGTGGTTGAGACGCGCCATCGTGATCTCGGAGACGCACATCTCGAGAAATGCCGAGAACGTCCCCATGATCCCCTGCCGGCCGGGCTCCATTCCGAAGCCGGCGGCCGCGCTCAGATTCGTCCGCTCCATGATCCCCGAACGCACGTAGATCTCGGGGTACGCCTTGCGGATGTGGACGAGCCCGCAGGAGCCTTCGAGATCGCTGTCGAGGACGACCACGCGCCGGCGCCGTTCCTGCGCCGTGAGCTTCGAAAGGATCTCGACGACCACCTGTCCGAAGAGGTTCCGGTTCGAGCCCATCTTGTCGGAGCTTCCGCGGTGCCGCGACACGCTCTTCGGCTTCTCGATCGCCTTCAGGAACTCGACCGCCTTGCGCTGGCCCCGGGACTCGAGGTACGCGACCGCGAGATCGACCGGGATCACGTCGTGGCCGTGCGGCGAGCCTTCGAGCCCAGCGATCCCGACCGCCATCTTGCGGCGATTCACGACCGCCACGGGGCCCGGAGTCATGACGGCCTTCGCCATCCGCGCGTAGAGGTCGTCGAGATCCTCGGCCTCGCCCGCGCAGACCGGGATGCCGTGCCCGGCGAGCGTGTCGGCGACGTGGTAGCCCGGCATGTAGTCGCTCGGATGGCCGGCGATCGTGACGTCGTTGTCGTCGACGACGATCTTCACGTTCAGCCGATGGGCGACCGCCATGCGGGCCGCCTCGGCGTCGTTGCCTTCTTGCTGCGAGCCGTCCGAGCCGAAGCAGATGACGGTCTTCTCGGGGTTCGCGAAGGCGACGCCGTTCACGAAGGGCCACAAATGCCCGAGCCGCCCCGAGCTGAAGGCGACTCCCGGAGTGAGCCCGCGTTCGGGATGCCCGGGAAGCTTCGAACCCGCCTCGCGGTAACGGGCCAGCTGTTCGAAAGGAAGATGCCCCGCGAGGGCGGCCATCAGGTACTGGATCGCGACCCGGGGTCCGGCCTCGTCGAAATAGTACGGAAGGACGTAGTCCGTCCCGCGCATGAAGCCGTCGGCAACGAGCACCTCGGGAACGATGTCGTAGGGGCCGCCGGTATGCCCGCCGAGGCCCTTCGCCGCGGCCGTCGCCGTGAAGAAGACGATCGCGTCCCGACAGAGCGCGATGTTCGCCTCGAGCGTCGCGCGCTCGGCCGCGGAGAGGCTCTTCCGGGAAGGGTCTAGGGGTAGGGGGCGGAACGCGGCGAGGTCGATCGGGAAGGTCATTTCGGGGCTGGTCTCCGTCTCGGGCCGGTCGGACTCCCGGCGGCCGGCAGCGTACCAGAGCCGTGCCCGCGAAGCCGCGCCCGGATGGGGCATTCGACCCCGCTCCTGCGTGCTTCTTGCGGCACGCGGGCTCGCGGCGCCTTGACCCGGACCGCGCAGGCCTTATCCAATGCGCACGGAGGGCCTGTTGACCGATCTCGATCGCCCCACCACCACCCGGGTCACGCTCGGCGAAGAGGCCCTCGAAATCCCCACCGTCCTCCCGGTCCTTCCGGTTCGCGACGCGGTGGTGTACCCCGGCGTCACGGCTCCGCTCGCCGTCGGGAGGCCGCGCTCACTCGCGGCGCTCGAGGCCGCCGGCCAGGGCGGTTTCCTCGTCGTCGCCACGCAGCGGGACGCGGCC
This sequence comes from Myxococcaceae bacterium, assembly GCA_905339255.1. Classification (GTDB taxonomy): domain Bacteria; phylum Myxococcota_A; class UBA9160; order UBA9160; family UBA9160; genus MYXO. The sequence goes on along the minus strand of CAJPFO010000119.1, from coordinate 16,096 downwards.
ACCGAGGATCCGGGCATCGACGATCTGCATTCGATCGCGTGCATCGTGCGGATCGTCCGCCTCATCGATGCCCGGCGCGAGGGCAAGCAGGCGATCGTCGTCGGCGTCGCGCGAACCCGGATGGGAGCGCCGACCGAGACGCTCCCCGCGTTGCGCGTTCCCATAGAGCCGCTCGCCGAGGCGAGCGGCGACTCGCCGGAGCGCGAGGCCGCCTGGAAGAAGGTCGTCGACCTCGCCCATCGCGTGATCGACCTGCGCGAGGATCTGCCCGACGATTGGAAGGGTTTTATCGCGAGCATCCCGAGCCCGGGGATCCTCGCCGACCTGATCGCCTCGACGCTCCCACTCTCGCCGGAAGAGAAGGTAGCGTTGCTCTCCGAGATCGATCCGCTTCCACGCCTCGAGCGGCTCGCGACCCATCTCGAGCGCGAGGCCACCATCGCCGAGAAGCAGCAATCGCTGCGCGACGAATCGGCGGGCGACGAATCGGATCCCAAGCGTCGCGAGAAGCTCCTGCGCCGGAGGCTTCGCGAAATCGAGCGGGAGCTCGGCGAGAGCGACGCCGGACATCGCGAGGTCGACGACCTCCGCGATCGCATCGAGGCCGCGGATCTGCCGGACGATGCGCGGGCGCAAGCCGATCGCGAGCTCCGGCGGCTCGGTGCGCTCCCGCAGCACGCTCCGGATCGCCACCTGATCCGGACCTACCTCGAGTGGCTCGCCGACCTGCCGTGGTCGAAGTCCACCGAGGACCATCTCGACGTGGTCGAGGCACGGTCGGTCCTCGATGCGGACCATCACGGCCTCGCCAAGGTCAAGGATCGCATCCTCGAGTTCCTCGCGGTTCGCAAGCTCGCGCCGCAGGCGAAGGGGCCGATCCTCTGTTTCGTCGGCCCGCCCGGGGTGGGCAAGACGTCGCTCGGTCGATCGATCGCCCGCGCCATGAACCGCAAGTTCGCTCGTGCGTCGCTCGGCGGCGTCCGCGACGAGGCCGAGATCCGCGGGCATCGTCGCACCTACGTCGGCGCGATGCCCGGACGGATCCTGCAGAGCCTGCGGCGTGCGGGGTCGGCGAATCCGGTCTTCCTGCTCGACGAGATCGACAAGCTCGGATCGGACTTCCGTGGCGATCCGTCCTCGGCGCTCCTCGAGGTACTCGACCCCGAGCAGAACCACGCCTTCAGCGACCACTACCTCGAGGTGCCCTTCGATCTCTCGAAGGTCCTCTTCATCGCCACTGCGAATACGCTGGCGACGATCCCCCCTGCGCTCCTCGACCGCATGGAGGTGATCGAGCTGCCGGGATACACCGACCGCGACAAGGTCACGATCGCGAGAGAGCACCTGCTCCCGAAGCAACTCGAGGCGCACGGCGTGGCTCGCGAACGATTCGAGCTGCCTGCATCGGCGCTCGAGCGGATGGTGCATTCCTACACGCGAGAGGCGGGCGTCCGGAACCTCGATCGGCTGATCGCGACACTCGTCCGCAAGGCTGCCCGTGAGCTCGCCGAGGGCGCTCCGGACGCGAAGATCCTCGCGGACGAGGAGTTCGTAGCGCGCGCGCTCGGCGCACCGCCGCACCTCCCCGAGGCCGCCGAGCGCACCACCGTTCCGGGAGTCGTGGTCGGACTCGCACGCACCGGCCACGGCGGCGACATCCTCTTCATCGAGGCCACCGCGATTCCCGGCGGCGAGGGAGTCCGGCTGCGCTTGACCGGCCAGCTCGGAGAAGTCATGCGAGAATCCGCCGAGGCGGCCCTCTCCTGGGTGCGTGCGAACGCGGCGATGCTCGGGATCGACTCACCCGTGCTGCGAAGCGGCGAGATCCACCTCCACGTGCCGGCGGGCGCGGTTCCCAAGGACGGCCCGTCGGCGGGGATCGCACTCGCCGCAGCACTCGTCTCGGTCCTCACGCGGCGCCGCGCGCTCGGCCACCTCGCCATGACGGGGGAGATCTCGCTCCGTGGCCGGGTCCTCCCCGTTGGGGGTATCAAGGACAAGGTGCTCGGAGCGGCCCGTGCGGGCATCGAGACGGTGCTCCTGCCGCGGCGCAACGAGAAGGACCTCGTCGACGTCCCGTCGGACGTTCGCGAGAAGGTCGAGATCCGCCTCGTCGATTCGGTCGAGGACGTGATCCGCCAGGCGCTCGAGCCGGCCGCAGCCTAGATCCGCGGCTGTCCTGCCTCGAGCACCAGACCGTCGGATGCGTGGGGCCGGGCCCTCGCTCCTGGCGCTGCAGCGTGCGTGCAATTGTCATCAAAACGCGTCGTCCGTGCGTCTCTTTTACACCAGGCCTGTGCTAGATAGATGCGTCCGGGCCACTCCCGGCCCATGCAGGCGGGATCGGGATGAGGGCGCACGCAAGGATCCTCCAGGCAGAACTGCTCGTACTCGGGGCGCTGGTCCTCTTGGCTGCCGTGCCAGCGCGCGCCGTCGACCTCGCAGGCAAGACCTCGGCGACGCTCGACTGGAGCCCAGCAAGCGGACCGGTCGCCGGCTACCAGGTCTTCGTGCAGCGGAATGGCGCCCGCCCTTCGCTTCCCGAGCAGACGGTCACGACGACGCGTGCGACCGTCGCAGGGGCGATCGGCGACGCGATCGTCGTCTTCGTCCGCGGCTTCGATGCGGCGGGCAATCCGGGGCCGGCCTCGGCGGACTCCGAGGTGCTGCGCTTCACGCAGGCTCCCGGCGCCCCTGCGACTCCCGCCGTGAGCCCGACGTCGCTCTCGGTCACGGCTCCGCTCGGCGGCTCTCCAGCCGCCGCCGGCCTCGACCTTCGCAACGCGGGAACGGGAACGCTCTCCTGGCGCGTCGACTCGGGAGCGAGCTGGCTTGCGCCCTCCCCTTCGAGCGGTACGACCACGACCGAGACCGACCGCATCACGCTCTCGTTTTCGACCGCCGCGCTCGCGACGGGGACCTACACGACGACGATCGTCGTCACGAACCTCCAGACGGGAGCCAAGCAGAGCGTCCCGGTGAGCGTCGTGATCCTTCCGGCGAACCCGAGCCTCGCGATCGACCAGAGCCGGATCGAGGTGAGCACGATCGCCGGACAGCCCTCGCCGACCGCACGGCTCGCCGTCCGCAACGGCGGCGGCGGCGCCATGGCCTGGCTCGTGACCGACAGCGCGACCTGGCTCTCCTCCTCACCTTCGAGCGGAGCGTCGTCCGGCGAATGGGATTTCGTGACGCTCACGTTCCACAGCGTCGACCTCGCGCCCGGAACCTACGTCGCCACGCTCGCGGCATCGGCCGTCGGCGCCACCCCTTCGATCGTCTCGATTCCCGTGACGCTACGGGTCCTCGCGCCCGCGGCGAGCCTGCGCGTTTCTTCGACCGGGATCGCGGCGCATACGCCTTTCGGCCATGCGGCGCCCGCGCAGACCGTCGGCTTCGCAATCGAGGGCGGCTCGACGGCCACCTGGTCCGCACAGACCACCGCGAGCTGGCTCGTCGCTTCGCCGTCGACGGGAAGCGCCGGGGCGGGCGAAGAGACCTTGACGCTCCGCTTCGCGAGTGAGGGTCTCGCACCCGGCCTGCACACCGCGCTGCTGCGACTCTCCTCTCCCGGGCTCGAGAGCCGCGAAGTCGGCGTGTCCCTCCGCGTGAGACCTCCCGCCGGTGACGTCGACGGCGACGGCCGCTCCGAACTCTTCCTCTGGAGCCGCACGATGGGCACGCTCCTGGTGCTCGGCGGGGTCATGTCGAACGAGGTGAGCGCCGCCCTCGTCACGTCCGGGACGCCGCAGCAATGGCGGCTCGCGCTCGACGGTGACTACGACGGCGACGGCGCGATCGACTATCTCTGGCGCGAGCGCGTGTCCGGCACGGTCGTGATCTGTTCGAGCCAGGGCCTCGCGATCCAGGCGTGCAGCGCGCCCATCTCGATGCCGGAGCCGAAGACACTGCTCGGAGCGGCGGACCTCGACGGAGATGGACGATCGGACGTCGTCTTCCGAGACCCTCAAAGCGGGACCGTCGAGGCCTGCTTCATGCGGGGGCTCGATCCGGCGCCCTGCGCCGCGATCGCGAGCCATCCGCCTTCGTGGCGCGTCGCGGTCGGCGGCGACTCCGACCGCGACGGACGCGCCGAGCTCGTCGCGCAGCCCCCCTTCGGCTCGAAGCTCGCCGTCTGCGAGATCGGTGGTGCCGAGGCCGGAACCTGCGCCGCTCCGCCGGCACTCATCGGGGCCGAGATCGTCGCCGCGGCGGACTACGACGGAGACGCCGATCCGGACGCGCTCCTGCTCTCGCGTGCGACCTCGACGCTGCTCGTCCAGCTCTGGTCCGGGTCGGGATCGACCGCTCTCTATAGCCTCGGCCCGGTGCCGACCGGCGCCGAAATCGCCGGCTCCGCAGACGTCGACGGCGACGGCCGTGCCGACGTGGTGATCCGCAACCCGGCCACGGGAAGTGTCGATGTCCTCTCGATCGGAGCGCAGGGGCTCGAAGCAAGGCGCAACCTCGGACCGCTCGGAAGCGACTTCGTCCTCGGCGGCACGTCTCCTCCGTGACATCGCCACGAGCGGCCCTCGCGCTACGTTGCGCGCGTGCGCGTGGCGCTCGTCCACGATTGGCTGACCGGACTTCGGGGGGGCGAGCGCGTTCTCGAAGTGCTCGCCGGGATGTACCCCGACGCCGAGGTCTTCACGCTGGTACACGTGCGCGGATCGACGTCGCCGGTGATCGAAAGGCTTCGCATCCACGCGAGCCCGCTCTCGGCGATTCCGGGAGTCCGCACGCACTACCGGAAACTCCTTCCGCTCTTCCCGGCAGCGATCCAAAGCTTTCGCCTCGACGGCTTCGACCTCGTGCTCTCGACGCACCATGCCGTTGCGAAGAGCATTCGCATCGCGCCACATACCCCGCATCTCTGCTACTGCTTCACGCCGATGCGCTACGTCTACGATCAGGCGGACGCGTATCTCGGCCGTGGCTTGCGGCGAACGCTCTCGATGCCCCTCGTCGCCGCGCTTCGACGCTTCGACCGGCGTTCGGCTGCGCGTGATCACGTGACGCGTTTCGTCGCGATCTCGACCACGGTCGCCGAGCGGATCCACCGTCACTACGGCCGACACGCACCGGTGGTGGCGCCGCCGGTCGACGTCGATCGGATCCGGCCGAGCGGCCGGCCGCCGGAGGACTTCTATCTCCTCGTCGGCGGCTTCGTTCCGTACAAGCGCGAGGAGATCGCGATCGAGGCGTTTCGCCGACTCGGACGCAGACTCGTGGTCGCGGGCGACGGTCCACGCCGGACCGAGCTCTCTCGGAGTGCACCGGCGAACGTCGAGTTCGTGGGGCGCGTTCCGGACGGGGCGCTCGCCGAGCTCTACGCGCGCTGTCGGGCGCTCGTCTATCCGCAGGAGGAGGACTTCGGAATCGTCGCCGTCGAGGCGCAAGCCGCCGGACGCCCGGTGATCGCCTTCAGCCGTGGGGGGGCTCTCGACAGCGTCCTCGGCGACCGCCCCCCCGAGCGAGGCGCGACGGGCATCTTCTTCGACGTGGCGAGCGCCGCTTGCCTCGCGGAGGCGATCACGCGCTTCGAAGCGATCGAAGCGGGCTTCGATTCGCACGGGATCCGACGCCATGCCGAGCGCTTCGCGATCCCGCGCTTCCGCACGGAGATCTCCGCCGAGATCGACCGTTGCCTCGCGAACGAACCCGACCCGTCTCCGGAACCCGGCCCGTGCGTGCCGACGCCGGACGCGCGGGCCACGGGCAGGAATTTCGGGTAGGATCTTCTGACCCCGGCCCCCTCCCCGGCGGCGGAGCGGTCGTGGCAGGAGGCAGTCGGCGTGGCCTTGCCGCGAAGCACGGCCGCCCTTCTACTCGCGGCGTTCGCGACGGCCATGCCGGCGCGTGGCGTCGAGGTGGTCGGAAGCGGGAGCGCGCGCTTCTCCTGGGAAGCCGCGGAGGGACCCGTAGCCGCCTACGCCGTGCTCGTGTCGCGAAACGGCGCGCCCGCCCGGATCGAGCGGGCGGTCCTCACGCCCTCGACCGAAGTGCGCGGCGCGCTGGACGAGACCGTCGTGGTCTCGGTGGCCGCGATCGGTCGCGACGCAAGCCTCGGCCCGACCTCGGCGCCATCGCTCCCCGTGCGTTTCACGGACATGCCTTCGCCTCCCGTGATCGGGGTCGATCCGGCGCTGCTCGTTGCGAACGCGACGCTCGGCGAAGCGCCGCCCTCGCTCGCGGTCGAAGTCGTGAACTCCGGAGGCGGGACGCTCGATTTCGAGGTCGAGACGATGAGTCCCTGGCTCTCGGCGACTCCCGCGCAGGGGTCGAGCTCGACGGCAGGGGTTCCGATCCGCCTCGATGTCGATCCGAGCAGCCTCGCTCCGGGGCTGCACCTCTCGGCAGCCTTCGTTCGCGACCGCGACGCTGGCGCGGGCGCCGCAACGGTCGGGGTTCTGCTCTCCGTATGGCCGGAGATTCCGCGTTTCTCGGGGTCCCCCACTTCGGTCTCGATCTCGGCGCCGGTCGGCGGCGCGCCCGCTCGAGCCTCGTTCGAGCTCACGGCATCGCTCGAGTCGGCCCCGTACTTCGTTGCGAGCGAGGCTTCTTGGCTTCGGAGCGGACTCGCGAATGATGTTCCGCAGACCGGGAGCCGAACGATCTCGATCGAAGCCGATCCCGCCGGGCTCACGCGAGGTGCGCATACGGCGCGTCTGCACGTGATCCCCGCGGACGAACGGTCGAGTCCGGCTTTCGTCGAAGTGACGCTCACGGTCGAAGACCCGCTCGCTCCCCGACGCACTGGTGCCGACCTCGACGCCGACGGAGACTCCGATCTGGTCTTGCTCGATCGCTCGAGCGGCGAGGTCTCGGTCTGGCTCATGAAGGGAGCGCAGCGCTTCGCGCGGGCGACGCTCGAGGCTCCGACGCCCTCCGAGGACTGGACGATCGTCGCGCTCGGCGACGTCGATGGCGACCGCCGTGCGGATCTCGTCTGGCGATACGAAACACTCGGGGTCGGCTTCTTCTGGACGATGGACGGTACGAACGAGCGCTCGCGGGGAGCCCTGCCGTGGCTCGGAGAGCCCGGCTGGACCCTCGCCGCGGCCGACGACTTCGACGACGACGGCCGCTTCGATCTCGCCTGGCACGATCGCGAGCGGGGTCGGATCCGGATCACCTCGGCCGGCTCGGGGACGGCGTTCTCGAGCTACGAACCCCAATTGGAGGGCGAAGAGGTCGCGGCCGTGATCGGAACCGGCGATTTCGATGCGAGCGGTACGGCCGACGTTCTGTGGTGGAGCCGGAGCGGTGCGTATCGGATCTGGATCTCGACTCCCGACGGAGCCGGACGACTCGTGCCGCTCGAGCCCCCTTACGGAGCCGGCTACGAGATCGCGTGCATCGGCGATCTCGACGGCGACGAGAAGTCCGACATCGTCTGGCGCGACGCTTCCTTGCGCGAGAGTCGCCTGATGCGTTTCGAGAGCGCGACCCGCTTCGAAGATCTCGCGCTTCCCGATCTGCGGCGCTCGGGATGGAAGATCGACGCCTGCAGCGATCTCGACGGAAACGGAACGTCGGACCTCGTCTGGCGCAATCTCGCGACCCCGCAGCTCACGATCTGGCTCATGCAAGGCACGAGCGTGCAAGGTGGCGGCAGCGCCTACGGAGGCTTCGCACGGGGCTCCGAGATCCATCCCTGACTTCCGGCGCCGCGAGAAGGATGCGGGCGTCGAGCGCGGGAGCCGCGACCCGGCGCTTCGCCCTTTCGATCCCTATCGCTGCGCGACGTCCGAGAGGGCTCGGCCGATCGCGGCCACCTCGCGGACGAGCCGCTCGAAGCTCGCGGGGTCGATCTGGCACGGCCCGTCGCAGGGGGCGCGATCGGGGTCGGGATGGCATTCGACGAAGAGGGCATCGACACCGACCGCTGCGGCCGCTCGCGCGAGCGGCACGACGAACTCGCGGTCACCGCCCGTCGCGTCGCCCGCGGCTCCCGGCCGCTGAACCGAGTGCGTGGCGTCGTAGCAGACCGGGGCGAGCCGGCGCATCACGCCGAGTGCGCGGAAGTCGACCACGAGATTCTGGTAGCCGAAGCTCGCACCGCGCTCGGTGAGCATCACGTCGGCGGCGCCGAACTCGTGAAGCTTCTCGACCACGTGTCGCATGTCCTGCGGCGCGACGAACTGCCCCTTTTTCACGTTCACCGGTTTTCCCGTCGCGGCGCACGCGCGCAGCAGATCGGTCTGCCTGCACAGGAACGCAGGAATCTGTAGGCAGTCGACCACCCGTGCGGCCCGCTCCGCCTGAACCGGCTCGTGGACGTCGGTCAGGATCGGAAGGCGCGTCTCGCGCTTGACGGCCGCGAGGATCCGGAGCCCCTCATCGAGCCCGGGACCTCGGTACGAGCGGAGATTCGACCGGTTGGCCTTGTCGAACGACGCCTTGAAAACGAGCGGCATCGCGGCGCTCGTCGTGACCGACGCGAGCGAGGCCGCCATTTCGAGCGTCGCCGCTTCGCTCTCGATCACGTTCAGACCCGCGATCCATACGAGCGGCGCCCCGTCTCCGACGGGGATCCCGGCAATCTGCATCGAGCCTCCTCCGCCCCCGGCGGGCCCGCACGCCGAAGCGGCGGCGCCCTGCGCGGCTCGCTTCAGGCCTTTGCGTCGTCCCGGACCGCCTCGAGCAACTCGTCGAGGAACTCCGGCAGCGCCGCGGAGACGCGGTTCCAGTTCGGGATCGGAGGAGCTCCCATCGGATCGCGCACGAAGCCGAGGCCCCCCGCCCGGAGCGCGCGAGAGAAGGTCTCGAGCGCGACCTCCTCTTCGTGCCGATCGAACGAGAGCCCGTTGAGCGCGGCATCCGCGCCATAGCTCGAGATCGCGTCCTGTGCGATGCGGACGTATGCCGACGTGACCGTGTTCAAGAACCCTGCCGAGAACTCGACGCCGTAGCTCGCGAGATGTCGGATCAAAGAAGCCGTGATGTCGAGCACCATGCGGTGCAGGCCGCGGCTCGCATCCGCCTCCGAGAGTTCTTGATGCTTGTGGTCGTAATTATCGACGAGCTCGACCTGGCAGACGCGCCGCAGCGAGCAGTTGCGGTAGACCTCGGCCAGCACGCCGATCTCGAGCCCCCAATGGCTCGGGACGCGGTTGATCCGCGCGAGATCGAGCGCCATCGAGCACTCGCCCGCGAGGGGGTAGCGGAACGAATCGATGAACTCGAGGAGCGGATGGGACCCGATCACGGACTTCATGGCGCGAAGCAGCGGGGTCATGAAGAGCCGCGTCACCCGGCCGTAGAGCCGATCGGTGGCGCGCCCGTAGTAGCCCTTGGCGAACTCGTAATCGAGGAGTGGATTGGCCGTCGGATAACACAGCCGCGCGAGAAGCTCGCGGCCGTAGTCGCGGATGTCGCAGTCGTGGAGCGCGATCACCTGCGAAGCCTCGCTCGCAAGCACGTAGCCATACGCCATCCAGCAGCTCCGGCCCTTGCCGTCGTCGCCGGGATCGAGGCCCTCGGTGCGGAGCTTCTCGTAGAGGCGCCGGAGCCTGGGCCCGCCGTTCCACACCAGGGTCGCCGGCTCGTCCGTGAGGGTCCGGACCCCCTCGAAGGCGTCGCGGAGCTCGTCGAACTGCTCGCGGCGCTCGGCCCCGGAGACGCTCACGACGACCTGCCGGAGGTAGGGAACCCCCTTCAAGGTCTCGATGATCCCCTTCAAGGCGACGTCGCGAAGCTCCGAATGGAGGCAGGGGAGCACGAGGGCGATCGGGCGGGTGTCCGCATACGAGACGAGCTCGCGCTCGAGACGATGCACGTCCGTGCGACCCAGCCGGTGGAGCGTCGTGATGACGCCGCCCTGGTGGAAGTCGGCCATCGCGGCAGACCGTCGCACTCGACCGAAGGGAATGTCAACCGCCCCGAGGGGGATCGAGCGGCCCCCAAGGCTCGCGACCGGAGCCCGCGACGACTGCCCGGCCGAGCGGCCCCCCTCGTCGCGGGGAAGCGATCACTCCGGGGCGAGCTTCTGGATCTTCTCGAGGTCGACCTCGTCCACCTCGACGAACTCCATCCCGACATCCGTCGTGAAGGCGTCGACCTCGGTCGCCCAGACGACACGGCCGAGCGCGGAGACGGTCTCGTCCTCGAAACTCAGGTACACGCGCAGGAGCTCGCCGATCTCGATCTCCGCGCCGAAGATCTGGAAGCGGACCCCGCCGAGCGAGAGGTCCCGGCCGTAGGCGAGTCGGCCCGAGCCGTCCACCCGAGCCACGGCGATGGTCGTCTCGGCGCGAAGCCGTGGGTACTTTCTCCGCTCGAGCCCCGGATCCGACATCGCTTCCCCCGCTCGGCGCTTCGGCGAAGGAGACCCGCGCCTTGAGCGGCAGGGGCCCGGGCTACCGGCCGGCCGAGAAGAGATCGAGCTGCCGAAGGTCGCGTCGGCCGCCGGCGAGCCGGCCGAGGACGACGCCAATGAGCCGCACCGGACGCTCTGCGGCGTCGGTCCGCGCGAGCAGCTCCACGGCAGCCCGCTCGAGATCGCCCGCCGCTTGGAGCGCTCGGAGCAGCGTCGCGCTGCGGGTGATCGTCTGCGGGCCCTCGAAGCGGAGCTTGAGCGTCACCTTGCGCGCCGCGAGCCCCTGCAGCCGCAGGACGGTCTCGAGGCGCGCCGCGATCCGCGCGATCTCCTCGCGCAGCGCCTGCACGGAGCGCAGCGGAGGATCGAGCGTCGTCTCCTGACCGACGCTCCGTGGCGGTCCTTCCGACCGCACGCGCGCATCGCCACGACCGAGGACGAGCGCGAGCAGATCGTGCGCTCGCTTGCCGAGGATCTCCTCGAGCCGGGCTGGGCCGAGCGCGACCGCTTCGGCGACGCTCCGCGCACCGGACAACCCGAGTCGCAGCTCGGCATTCGGCCCGATGAACGGGATCCGTCCCGGTGCGAGCGGGCCGAGGAAGGCCTCCTCCTCGCCGGGAGCGACGCAGCCGATCCCCTCGACACCCGCTTCTCGCGCCGCGAGCCGCGCGATTTCGCGAGCCGGCGCGATTCCGGCCAGGAGCGGCACTCCGATCTCACGGCGGACTTCTTCGCGGAGCGCTCTGCAGAGCGCGGGGGCTTTCGCCTCGCGGCCCGTCGCGTCGACGAAGGCCGCGCCGAGCCCGTCCGACTCGCAGGCCCCTGCGACACGCCGCAGCGTGACTCCGAGACGGAGCGCGACTTCGCGGTAGAAGGGCATCCGGGTTCGTAGGGCGCGGGCTCGCGGGCAGCGTTCGAGTGCGTCGAGGACGGGCATCCCCGGCACGACGCCCGTCGCATCCTCGGTGGCGGACTGTACGAGCCCGCGCTTTCGCGGGTCTCCTCCGACGATCACGGGCCGACCCGCGAGTGCGGGATCGGACGCGCGCTCGACGGCGGCATAGAAGCCCGGCACCTCGACGTAGACGAGCGTCGGCGTCACGACGACCTCGCGAACCCCTCGTGGCCCGCATCCCGATTGCTGCCGCGCGCTGCGCTCATGCGTCGCGCCCCTCGAGCAGCACCACGGCGAGCGCGTGGCTGCGGCTTCGCGAGAAGGCGAGGTGTGCACGCGCCGTTCCGCGCCGGGCGGCGAGCGCCGCGACCACACCGTGGAGTTCGAGCGCGGGCCCCCCTGTGGCGTCAGGCACCACCTCGATGTCCGCCCATCTCACCCCGCGCGCCCAACCCGTGCCGACCGCCTTCATCACGGCCTCCTTTGCGGCGAAACGAAGGGCGAAATGGGGGGCAGGCCGAGCAAAACGCTCGCAGAACGCGCGCTCCCGCGCCGTGAAGACCCGGGCCGCGAAGCGTCCATGGTCGCGCGCGAGAGCGCGCTCCACCCGGGCAATCTCCACCACGTCGATCCCGCTGCCGAGGATCATCGATCGGGAGCCTACCGAAGCGCTCGGCACACGGCGGCCGGCTTGGTTCCCGCCCCGCCCTCGGGTACCCTGCGCGCCCTGAAACTGCGGAGGACATCCCATGCGCGTCGGAATCAACGGCTTCGGTCGGATCGGGAGGCTCGCGCTCCGCGCAGCCCGCGGGACGGCCCTCGAGATCGTCGGCATCAACGACCTGACGGACGCGAAGACCCTCGCGCATCTCCTCAAGTGGGATTCCGTCCACGGCCCCTTCCCCGGCTCGGTCGAGGCGGCCGAGGGAGCGATCGTCGTCGACGGCAAGCGCATCCCCGTGAGCGCCGAGAAGGACCCCGCGAAGCTCCCCTGGAAGTCGCTCGGCGCCAAGGTCGTGATCGAGTCGACCGGCGCATTCACCAAGCGCGAGGGCGCGGCCAAGCACCTCGAAGCCGGAGCCGAGCGTGTGCTCATCTCGGCTCCCGCGACCGATCCCGACGTCACGATCGTGCTCGGTGTGAACGACGGCGCGTACGATCCCGCGAAGCACCGGATCGTCTCGAACGCCTCCTGCACGACCAACTGTCTCGCTCCCGTCGCGAAGGTCCTCCACGATCAGTTCGGCCTCGTCCGCGGCTGGATGACCACGATCCACGCCTACACGAACGACCAGGTGACGCTCGACTTCCCGCACAAGGATCTGCGCCGCGCGCGCGCCGCCGGCATGTCGATGATCCCGACGAGCACCGGCGCCGCCAAGGCGATCGGTCTCGTTCTTCCCGAACTCGCCGGCAAGCTCGATGGCTACGCGATGCGCGTTCCGACCTCCGACGTCTCGGTCGTCGACCTCTCCGTCGAGCTCCGCGAGAGCACCGACGCCAAGGCGATCAACGCCGCCATGAAGGCCGCCGCACTCGGCCCGATGAAGGGCATCCTCCAGTACTGCGACGAACCGCTCGTGTCGATCGACTTCCGCGGCAACCCGCACAGCTCGATCCTCGACGCCGAGAGCACGAAGGTCATGGGCGGGAACTTCGCCAAGATCCTCTCCTGGTACGACAACGAGTGGGGCTACTCGAAGCGCGTGGTCGACCTGGCGCTCATCCTGGGCAAGTAGCCGTGGCGGTCCGCGACCTCGGGGCGCTCCTCGCCTCACCGGGCGGGGTGAGAGGACTTCGCGTCTTCGTTCGCGAGGATCTGAACGTCCCCGTGAAGGGCGGCGTGGTCGGCGACGATACCCGCATCCGCGCCGCGCTCCCGACGCTTCGCAGGCTCGCCGAGGCCGGAGCGAAGGTGGTCGTGGCCTCGCACCTCGGCCGGCCGAAAGGAAAGGTCGATCCGGCGGCCTCGCTGCGACCGGTCGCCGAGGTGCTCTCGAAGCGGCTCGGCCTCCCCGTGGCGTTCGCGGCGGATTGCGTCGGCCCCGAGGCGGAGCGTGCGGTCGCGGAGCTTCCCGAGGGCGGCGTGTGCCTGCTCGAGAACCTGCGCTTCCACCCGGGTGAAGAGAAGAACGACGCCGCCTTCGCGGCGGCGCTCGCTCGGCTCGCGGACGTTTACGTGAACGACGCCTTCGGCACCGCGCACCGCGCGCACGCGTCGACCGCCGGGATGGTCGGGCTCGTGGCACGACGTGCGGCCGGGGACCTGATGCGCTCGGAACTCGAGCACCTGCGCGTCGTGCTCGAACCGAAGCGGCCGCTCGTCTGCCTGCTCGGTGGTGCGAAGGTCTCCGACAAGCTCGCCGTCCTCGAGGCGCTCGCCGCGCGCGCCGACGTCCTCGCAGTGGGCGGCGCCATGGCGTACACGTTCCTGCGCGCGCGGGGCGAGGCCACTGGCGCGTCGCTCGTCGAGGCCGACCGTGTCGAAGACGCTCGACGCGTCGTCGCGGCGGCCGAGGCTGCGGGACACAGGCTGCTGCTTCCCATCGACCATCTCGTCGCCGAGCGGCTCGACGCCGGCGCACCGACGCGCGTGGTCCGGGAAATCCCCGATGGCTGGATGGGAGTCGACATCGGCCCCGAGACGGCTTCGCTCTACTGCGCCGAGGTGCAGCGGGCCGGGACGGTCTTCTGGAACGGCCCGATGGGAGTCTTCGAGATCGATCCCTTCGCCGGGGGAACCAAGGCCGTCGCGAAGGCGGTTGCGGAGTCGAGTGCGGTCTCCGTCGTCGGCGGCGGCGACTCGCTCGCGGCGGTCAACAAGACGGGCGTCGCAGCGCAGATCACCCATCTCTCGACGGGAGGCGGCGCATCGCTCGAGTACGTCCAGGGGCTCGTGCTTCCGGGCGTGGCCGCGCTGGAGGGCTAGTGCGCGTTCCGATCCTCGCCGCCAACTGGAAGATGCACAAGACCGTCGCCGAAGCGCTCGCCTTCGTCGAAGCGTTCCTGCCGTCGGTCCGCGACGTCGAAGGCGTCGAGATCGTGATCGCCCCGCCCTTCACGGCGCTCGACCGCGTCGGAGAGGCGCTCGGCGGGTCGAACGTCGAACTCGCCGCGCAGGACGTCCACGCAGAGCTCTTCGGCGCTTTCACGGGCGAGGTTTCGGCGACGATGCTCTCCGACGTCGGCTGCCGTTACGGAATCGTCGGACACAGCGAGCGCCGGACCTTGTGCGGCGAAACCGACGCCGAAGTCGGGGCCAAGGCCACGACGCTGCTCCGCAACGGGATCCGCCCGATTTTCTGCGTGGGCGAGAGCCTCGACGAGCGCGAGGCGGGGCGGGCTTTCGATCGCGTGGGCGAGCAGCTCGACAAGGGGCTCGCGAAGATCCCGAGTGAGCAGGCCGAGGAGCTCGTCGTCGCCTACGAGCCGATCTGGGCGATCGGGACCGGGCGAACCGCGAGCCCGCAGGACGCGCAGGAAATGCACGCCTTCATCCGCGACTGCCTCGCGAGGCGCTTCGCAAGCGCCGCGTCGAGCATCCGCATCCAGTACGGCGGCTCGGTCAAGCCGGACAACGTCTACGCGCTCATGGCCCAGCCCGACATCGACGGCGCCCTGGTCGGGGGAGCGAGCCTCGATCCCGAGAGCTTCGCCAGGATCGTCCGCTTCGCGCCGCCGGAGGAATCGAAATGACTCTCTTCTTGACGGTGCTGCACGTCCTCGTGTGCCTGATCCTGATCGTCTCCGTACTGCTCCAGCGCGGCAAGGGCGCCGAGATCGGCGCCGTGTTCGGCGGCGGAGGCAGCTCGACGGTCTTCGGGGGGCGTGGCGCGGGGACCTTCCTTTCGCGTCTCACGACCGGAGCCGCGGTCGTCTTCTTCGCAACCAGCCTGTCTCTCGCGATCCTCGGTTCGGGGCGGACCGGAAGCGTCTTCGGAGACGAAGAGGCCGCTCCGGCCGATGCCCCTGCCGGAGCGACGTTCGAGGAAGTGCCCCCTCCCGCCGCACCCGAGGCCGCACCCGAGGCTCCGGCGGGAGCTCCGGCTCCCCAAGCCGCGAAGCCGTGAGGGCCCGGCCACCCTTCCCGGCCGCTCGTGCTCTGGTATGTTCCAGCGCGCATTCGATCCCGCGCGGCAGTGGCGGAATTGGTAGACGCACCAGCTTGAGGGGCTGGCGGCCGCAAGGTCGTGGAGGTTCGAGTCCTCTCTGCCGCACCATCGGGACGACCGTCTCGCCGGATCAGACGATCGTCCAGCCTCCGTCGACCGCGATCGTCTGGCCCGTCACGTAGCTCGACGCGTCGGATGCGAGAAAGACCAGCGGACCGACGAGCTCTTCTTCGAGCCCCGGACGCCCCATCGGATCGCGCCCCCGCACCCATCGCAGCGAGCGCTCGTCGGAGAACATCCCGGCCGTCATCTCGCTCGCGAACCAGCCGGGGGCGATGCCGTTGACGCGGACCCCGCGCCGCGCCCACTGCGCCGCGAGCTCCCGCGTGAGCTGGACGACGGCACCCTTCGACGCGCAATAGCTCGCCTGCTTGATCTGGCCGCTCGCGACGAGGCCGAGGATCGAGCTCACGTTCACGATCGATCCCGCGCCCGCTTCGAGCATCACGCGGCCGACCCGCTGCGCACAGACGAAGGCGCCGATCAGGTTCACGTCGACGATCTGGCGAAAGCTCGAGACGGATTCCTCCTCGGCCGGCACGATGTTCGACGCCCCTGCGTTGTTCACGAGCACGTCGATGCGTCCGAAGCGCTCGCGCGCCGCCTCGACGAGCGCGTCGACCGCGTCCTCGTTCGTGACGTCGCACGCCACGGCGAGCGCCCGTGCGCCGGTCGCCTCGAGATCGGCTGCGAGCGCTTCGAGGC
>CAJPFO010000118.1 GCA_905339255.1 Myxococcaceae bacterium | reverse complement strand
CCGGCGACGTGCTCGCGCGCGCCGAGCGGCTTCGCGTGATCGGTCGGGCGGGGATCGGCGTCGACAACGTCGACGTCTCTGCGGCCACCGCGCGCGGCATTGCCGTCCTCAACACGCCCGAGGGCAACAACGTGACGACGGCCGAGCACGCCATCGCGCTCCTGGTCTCGCTCGCCCGCCACATTCCGCAGGCGACCGCGTCGATGAAGGCGGGCCAATGGGAGAAGAACAAGTTCACGGGCCTCGAGCTCTTCAATCGTACCCTCGGAGTGATCGGCATCGGGAACATCGGCAAGATCGTCGCGCAGCGTGCGCAGGGCCTCGGCATGCGCGTCGTGGCGTACGATCCGCACATCGTCCCCGACGTCGCGGCGAAGCTCGACGTCGAACTCCTTTCGCTCGACGATCTTCTCGCACGCTCGGACGTGATCACGATCCACGTGCCGAAGACCAAGGAGACGGCGGGGCTTCTCGGCGCCGACGCCTTCTCGAAGGTGAAGCGCGGCGTCCTCGTCGTGAACGCCGCGCGCGGCGGAATCGTGAGCGAGGCGGCGCTGCTCGAGGCGCTCGAGGACGGCCGCGTCGGTGGCGCCGCGCTCGACGTCTTCGAGAAGGAGCCCGTCGAGAAGGACCACCCGCTCGTCCGCCACGAGAAGGTGATCTGCACGCCGCATCTCGGCGCGAGCACCGAACAGGCGCAGGTGAACGTCGCGATCGCGATCGCGGAGCAGGTGCGTGATTTCCTCGCGAACGGCGTGATCCGCAACGCCGTGAACGTGCCGTCGGTCTCGGCCGAGCTGCTCGAGCAGATCCGGCCCTACATCGTGCTCGCCGAGAAGCTCGGACGCTTCCAAGGCCAGCTCTGTCCGGGCGCGATCGAGGAGATCGAGATCGTCTACTCGGGAGACGTCGCGCAGCAGCGCGTGGCTCCGATCACGATCGCGGTGCTCAAGGGGCTGCTCGAGTCGGTGACCGATCGCGTCAACATGGTGAACGCGCCGGTGATCGCGCAGGAGCGCGGGATCCGCGTCGTCGAATCGAAGGCGAGCCGGAGCCAGGATTTCGCGAGCGCGATCACGACGCGGGTCCGCGGCTGCGTCGAGAGGCTCATTGCGGGCGCGATCTTCCACGGCACGCAGCCCCGCATCGTTCGGATCGACGACTTCATGCTCGAGGCGATTCCCGAGGGTCCGACGCTGCTGCTCCAGAACCACGATCGTCCGGGCGTGGTCGGTACCGTCGGAAGCGTCCTCGGCGAAGCCGGCATCAACATCGCGCGCATGCAGCTCGCGCTCGTCCGCGAGCGGGGCGAGGCGGCGATGCTCGTGAACATCGATTCGAGCCCGTCGCCCGAAGTGCTGGAGCGGCTGCGAAGCCTCCCCAACATGATCGCGGTGCAGCTCGTGGAGCTCTGATGACGACCGTGGTGGCCGTCGGCGCCCAGTGGGGTGACGAGGGCAAGGGCAAGATCGTCGACTGGCTCGCGCCTCGCGCCGACCTCGTCGTGCGCTTCCACGGCGGCAACAACGCCGGCCACACGCTCGTGGTCGACGGCGAGAAGACGGTTCTGCACGTGGTGCCGGCCGGGGTGCTCCAGCCGGGGACGGTGAACCTGATCGGACCGGGCGTGGTGGTCGATCCCGAGGTGCTGCTCGGCGAGCTCGATGCGCTCTCGGCGCGAGGCATCCTGCGTGACCCGTCGCGCGTGCGCGTCTCGGGCCGCGCGCACGTGATCCTTCCCTGGCACAAGGACCAGGACCTCGCGCGCGAGGAGAAGGCCCGCGAGCGCGCGATCGGAACGACCGGCCGCGGTATCGGACCGACCTACGAGGACAAGGTCGCGCGGCGCGGGATCCGCGTGGCCGACCTTCTCGATGCCGCGCTCGTTCGCGAGCGGATCGAGCAGATCGCGGGAGGCAAGAACTTCGAGCTCACGCAGTACTACGGCTGGAAGCCGATCGACGTCGAGCGCCTCGTCGAGTCGTGCGTGGCGTGGGGGCGCCGCCTCGAACCCTACGTCGACCACACCGGACGCATCCTCGACCGCGCGCTCCGCGAGGGCAAGAGCGTGCTCTTCGAGGGGGCGCAGGGGACGTTCCTCGACATCGATCACGGCACCTATCCGTACGTGACGTCGTCGAACTGCGTGGCCGGCGCCGCGTGCACGGGCGCAGGCGTGGGTCCGACGCGGATCGACCGCGTGCTCGGAATCACGAAGGCGTACGCCACGCGCGTCGGAGGCGGCCCCTTCCCGACCGAGGAGGCGGGCGAGGCCGGCGAGAAGCTCCGTGCGGCGGGGGCCGAGTTCGGCGCGACCACGGGGCGCCCGCGCCGCTGCGGCTGGCTCGACGTCGTGATGCTCCGCGAAGCGCTCACCGTGAACGGCCTCACGGGTCTCGCGATGAACAAGCTCGACGTCCTCTCCGGGCTCCCCGAAGTGCCGATCGCCACCGCATACCGGATCGACGGAAAGCTCTGCCACGAGTTTCCGATGACGCTCGCCGAGGTTTCGCGCGCCGAGCCCGTCTACGAGAGGCTCCCCGGCTGGAGCGAGCGGCTCTCGGAGTTGCGTCGCTTCGAGGATCTCCCCGACGCGGCTCGCCGCTACGTCGACCGCGTCGAGTCGCTCGTCGGTATTCCCGTCGAGATCCTCTCGATCGGCCCCGGTCGCGACGAGACGATCGTCCGCAGCGATCCGTTCCGACGCTAGGCCGCGCCCCGAGATCCCGACGTCACGCCCGCGTGCCGCCACGCGGCGCTCGACACCCCGCACGCGCAGTGGTACCCCGTCGTCGGGGCCCCTAGCTCAGCTGGTCAGAGCACCGGCCTTTTAAGCCGAGGGTCCTGGGTTCGAATCCCAGGGGGCCCACCATCACGACCCGGCGACGGAGGCGACGCGATCCGGAGTCGCGGAAGGCGCGATCGCTAGCCCGCGCGGAATCGATCGCTTACGCTGGCCCTCCACTCGGAGCGGCCGCCGGGGGGCGGGCGGGGAGGAGTCGCCGATGGGCACGATCCGAAGCTTCATGGAGAAGCACTTCCTGCACTTCAACGCGCGCGAGACGCTCGCGGCGGCGAAGGCGTACGAGCAGCATCTCGCAGCGGGCGGGAAGATGCTCGTGACGCTCGCGGGGGCGATGAGCACGGCGAAGATCGGAAATCTCCTCTCCCGGATGATCCACGAGGGGAAGGTGCACGCGATCTCGTGTACCGGGGCGAACCTCGAAGAGGACCTCTTCAACCTCCTCGCGTACAAGGAGTACGAGATCGTCCCCGATTGGCGCGCACTCTCCGCCGCGGACGAGAAGCGGCTCTACGAGCGCGGAATGAACCGCGTGACGGACACCTGCATCCCCGAGACCGTGATGCGTCACATGGAGCGGCGGCTCATCGATCGCTGGCGCGAGGCCTGCGAGAAGGGAGAGCGGAAGTTCGAGGCGGAGTTCCTCTGGGATCTCTTCCGCGACGCCAAGATGGAGGAGTTCTACCAGATCCCGAAGGAGAACAGCTGGTTCATCGCCGCGCAGGAGCGGGGCATCCCGATCTGGTCGCCGGGCTGGGAGGACAGCACGACCGGCAACATGTTCGCGGCGGCCGTCTACCGGGGAGCCGTTCCGCACCACCAGTGCGTGAAGTCGGG
>CAJPFO010000117.1 GCA_905339255.1 Myxococcaceae bacterium | reverse complement strand
CGCCGAACGGGGCCGCGCCCACGAGGCGCTCGCGCGCTGTCGCGCCGAGGGGCTCGCATCGCGCCGCTACGGAGAGCTCTCGGGAGGCGAGCGCCAGCGCGTGCTCGTGGCGAGGGCCCTCGCGAGCCGCCCGGACCTGCTGCTGCTCGACGAACCGACCGCGGGAATCGACGCCGAGGCCGAAGCGCAAATCCTGCGCGCGCTCGACGACGTGCATCGCGAGAGTCGCGTCGCGATCTGGATCGTGACGCATCACCCCACGGCGCTTCGTGGCCGTGTGGACCGAGTGGCGACGATCGAAGGCTCCGCACTCGTGTTTCGCGAGGCAGCATGAGCGAAGCGAGCCTGCTCGAACTCCTGGGCCCCGATTCGCTGTTCCGCAACGCGGTCGTGGGAGGCCTCCTCGTCGCAGTCGGCTGCGCTGCCCTAGGCGTCTACGTCGCGCTTCGCCGCATCGTGCTGGTCGGAGTCGCGCTGCCGCAGGTCGCGGCCGCGGGGGTCGCGCTCGTCTTCTGGTGGACGGGGCACGGACATGCGGGTGGCGACGAGACCCATGCGCTCGCGCGCCTCGGGGCCGTTGGAGCGACAGGGCTCGCGCTCGCAGCGCTCGTCGTGCCGCGAGGCGCGGGATCGCCCCCTGCCGAGTGGAGGGTGGGGGCGCTCCTCGCGATCTCGATGTCCGCCACCATCCTCCTCGTCGCCCTGCATCCACGCGGCGACCTCGAGCTCACCGCGCTCCTGCGAGGCGATCTGCTCGCGATTCCCGACGCAGACCTCTGCGCGCTTCTCGTCGCCTTCTGCGGCGGCGCGCTCGTCTTCACGCTGTTCCGTCGAGAGCTCCTGCTCGCATCGTTCGATCCGGAGTACGCGTCGACGCTCGGCCTCGCTCCCGGACGGATCGACGCACTGTTCTTTGCGCTCCTCGGCGTCGCCGTCGGACTCGGCGTCATGACGGCAGGCCCCCTCGTGGTGTTCGGCTCGCTGGTGCTCCCGCCCCTCGCGGCACTCCGCATCGGCCGGAGCCTGGCCTCGGTGATCGCGATCGCGCTCGGCGTAGCGGCGATCTCCTCGCTCGGCGGCTTCTGGATCGCGTACCGTGCAGACCTTCCGGCAGGGCCGACGAGCGTCGCGGCGGCCGCCGCGCTGTGGCTCGTCGCGACGCTCGGTGCACGGCTGCAGCGGGGACTTCGCGGAGGGACCGCCGGAGTGCTTCTCATGGGCCTCGCCTCGGCTGCGCTCGTGGGCTGCGCAACGACGAGCGCCGAGGAGCCGGCCCCTCCGCTCTCGCGCGGGTCGCTGCCCGAGTTCGCGCAAGGTGTCGAGGTCTCGGTGCTGCCCTTCCACAACGCCACCGGCGAGCGCCTCCGCATCCCCTCTGCGAACCCGCTTCCCGAACTCGCTCGGGCCGCCGGAGACCCGTTCCAGCCGAAAGGCGAGACGGTGGCCGATCGCCTGCAGGCCATGGCCGCCCGTGCCCTGGCGCGCCGCGGCATCGCGATCCGCGATCCGGACGAGACCCGGAGCCTCGTCTCGAAGGCGCCGGCCACCGCGGCCGAAGCCGCGAATCTCGCCCGGAGCGCCGGCCTCGAGGGCGCCGTCCTGCATGCCTCGCTCGGCCGCTTCTCGAGGACCGGAAGCGACCTCCTGCTCGTGCAGCTCGACCTCGTGCTCGTCGACCCGGGCAACGCCCGGGTGCTCTGGACCGGAAGCGCTCGCGGCCCCTTCCCCGTTCGCGGCGCCCTCACGCTCGAGGAGGTCCTGCTCGACATCGAGGACCCGCTCTTCGAGGAGGCCTTCGGCGACTTCTAGCGTGCGGCTCGACGCGGCCGCAGGGTGCGCTCTCGATCCCGGGCTCGGCGAGATCCTCGCCACGTGCGGCTTCGATTGTGGTTGAATCCGCTCATGCACAGGCTCCCGCGACTCCGGCTCGCTCGGCTGCTCCTCCTCGTCCCGGCCCTCGGCCTTCTCGGCGCGAGCTGCGCGCCGGTCGACGTCCGCTTCGGCGCCCCGAGATTCGACGGCACGCTGCCCGTCGAGGTCGTCCTCCAGGCCGGCCAGACGCCGGAAGGGACCCGGATCCTGCTCGACGGCGAGGATCTCACCTGGCGCTTCTCGGCGAGCGCGAATGGTCTCGTCGGGGACGTCCCGCTCCCGCCTCCCGGGCGATCGAATTTCGAGGTGCGCGGGGCGCTGCCGAGAGCGGGTGGTGGCCTCGCAATCCCCTTTTCGCAATCGGTTCCCCTGCTCTCCCCGGCGAGCGCACCGGTCCTCGTCGGCTTCGACCCGGCGCCGAGTGCGGGAGCGATCCCGAGGACGGCCTGGATGAGGCTTCGCTTCGCATCGCCCCCCTCGGCTGCCGCACTCGACGGCCCGGGCTTTGCGGTCGCCTGCGACGAGGCCATCCAGTCGAGGCGCGCATACCGAACGGAAGACGCGGTCCTCCTCGATCCGGAGCTCGATCTCCCGGCCGGAGCGAGCTGCCGGATCGCCTTCCGAGGCGCGAGCGGCGCGATCGAGGAGATCGCCTTCACGACGGCCGCACCGGCGCCGGGACTCGAGGTCGTCCACGATCGTGAGGACCCCACGCTCGTCGCACCCTTCCCCGACGACTACTTCGCGGTCGAGGACGCCTCGACCCGGACCGGGCGGCGTCTCGCCATCGACACCCCGCCCTACCAGGGCGCGGTCCTCGACGCGTACCGCGGTCTGCTCGCACCGGCGAACCGGCTCGATGGCTTCAGCCGTGTGTCACCGATCGTCGTAGAGACCCGTGCGGCGCTCGACCCCTCGCTCCTGCCTACGGACGAAGCCGAGTCGCAGGATCCCTTCGCCCCCCTCGCGCTCTTCGACCTCGACCCGACGAGCCCCGAGTACGGACGCCGCGTGCCCTACCTGGCGCGCTTGCGCCGTGACGTGAACCGTCTCGGCCAGGTCGACCACTCGATCCTCGTCTTCCCCTCGATCGCGCTCCGCGCGAAGGGCCGCTACGCGCTCGTCGTGACGAGACGGCTCTTTGCCGGTGGCGATCCGGGAAGCACTCTCGAGGGATCGTCGTTCTTCGCGCGCGTCCTCGAGCCGGCGCAAGCGGGCGATGGCGACGCCCTCACCCGCGCGCGTACTTCGATCCTCCCCGTGCTCGATTTCATCGAGACGGTTCCCGAGGTCCCGATCCGACGAAGCGACGTCGCGCTCGCCGTCCGCCTTTCGATCCGCAGCGACGATGAGATCCCGAACGATCTGCTCGCGATCAAGGAGCGTACCCTCTCGGAGCCTCCTCCCCCGCTCACCATCACGAACACCACGACGGACTCGCGCGGCAGGACCGTGTTCCGCGGGACGGTTCGGCTCACGAGTTACCTCGATCCGGTCTTCCAGCGCTTCGTACGCGATCTGGCGACCGGGCACCCGGTGCCGCAAGGCACCGAGGACGTCCCCTTCGTGCTCAGGATCCCTCCGCCGGAGACTCCGGGTCCGGTGCCGATCGTGATGTACCAGCATGGAAACCCCGGCTCGCCCGAGGAGATCGTCCGCAACGACCTGAACGGCTATCACCTCGAGGACGGCTACGCGGTGGCGGGAATCCGGGACTACACGAATCGCCGCCTCGGCGACGTCGACGCGCAGATTGGCGCGACGTTCTTCTTCCTGCTTCAGACCCACGACATCCCGAAGTTCTGGAACCAGACGGGTGCCGACATGATCGGCTTCTTGCGCGCGCTCCAGGGGCTCGGCGGAACCGCGTGGCGACCCGCCGGAGCCGCGCAAGCCCCGCTGCTCGATCCCTCGCGCCTGCTCTATCACGGGATCAGCGAGGGCGGAAACAACGCCCTCCGCTTCCTGCCCTTCGCTCCCGAGATCCTCGCGGCGACCCCGACCGTCGGCGGCGGGCGCCTCGTCGAGATCCTGCTGCACCAGTTTCCGTCACTCGTCGCGAGCCTCGAGGACTTCCTCCCGGGTGCCCGCGGTGTGCAGACTCTCGTCGGCCTCTCGCTCTTCCAGCACGCCTACGACGACCAGGATCCGCACTCCTTTGCGCACCGGCTATACCGCGAGCCGCTCGAGATCGCGGGGCTTCCCTTCGCGCGGCCGCCGAGCGTGCTCTGGACCGAGGGCATCGGCGACACCTTCGTGCCGAACAACGCGACACGTTCTGCGGCGCGAGAGCTCGGGATCCCGAGCGTACGCACGCTTCGCCGGAGTTCTCCCGTGCTCGTCGAGGTCGATGCCCCGCTCTCGGCGAACCTCGCCGTCGACCGGACCGGAGGCCACTTCCAGTTCGATCCCGCCACCACGCCCGGATGCAATGCGAATACCGAGGGGCACTTCTGTCCGCAGACCGCCGGCGTGGCACAGCAACAACGCCGCCATTTCCTGAGGACGGCGCTCGACGGCCCCGCGCCGGAGATCATCGATCCGGTCCCGTGAGGTCGGGCGAGAGCGCCTGCGCAACTACCGCTCCTCGCGCGAAGCCCGACCGACTCAGCGTGCGGGAGCGAGCATCGAAAGGAGTGCCGCTACCGCTCGTCCGCGATGCGAGATCGCGTCCTTCTCGTGCGGCCCGAGCTCGGCCATCGAGCGATCGTGACCGAGAGGTGCGAAAACGGGGTCGTAGCCGAAGCCTCCCCGTCCGCTCGGGGCTTCGAGGATGCGCCCCTCACAGACCCCGCGCGCGAGGATCTCCGCCCCCTCCGGAGTCGCGAGCGCCACGACGCAGACGAAGCGTGCGGAGCGACGCGCACCGACCACGCCCCGAAGCTCGTCGAGCAGCCGTGCGATCCGTCCCGCGTCGTCGAGACCCGGCCCTCCATGGCGCGCGCTCCGCGCACCAGGCCGCCCGCCGAGCGCATCGACCTCGAGGCCCGAGTCGTCGGCGACCGCGGCCCGGCCCGTCGCCGCAGCAATGCAGCGCGCCTTCGCTCGTGCGTTGCTCTCGTATTGCTCGCCCTCCTCCGGAAGCGGGGGCGCCAGGATCTCGCCGAGCCCGACGGAGCGGATCCGGG
>CAJPFO010000116.1 GCA_905339255.1 Myxococcaceae bacterium | reverse complement strand
CCGAGGCGGGCCTCGAAGTGATGCAGTTCGTGCTCGCGCTGCTCTCGATCACTGCCGCAGTCGGTTCACTCGCCGTCCGCGAGTCCGTGCTGCGCGGCATCTGGAGAGGCGACTACCGCGGCGGGAGTCGCGACGCCACGGAGCGCCTCGGCCGCGCGCTTCTCGGAGCCTGGGTCTTGTGCCTCGTGATCGCCGGGCTCGGAACACTCCTCGCCTGGTTCGCGGCGGATCCGGCGCGTTCGTGGCCCTACCTGCTCGCGGCGGCCGTGCTGCTCGTCTACCACGCGCCGCGGCCGGGCCTCCTCGCATCGACCCGCCCCGAGTGAGCGGAGCGCCGGGTTCAGGGTCGCGGCGAACTCGGGCCGGGCTCGTTCGCTGCAGGAACCAGGGCGACGATTCGCGCGGGGCCGCCGCTCGCGCCGCGGATCTTCGTGGGGAGCGCCACGATGTGACTGCCGACTTCGGGAAGCTCGTGCAGGTTCGCGACGTTCTCGAAGGCGGGGATTCCTGCTCCGAGGAGCACGCGATGCGTCTCGAAGTCCGTCGAGCGGCCACGGTCGATGCTCGCGGTATCGATTCCGACGGCGGCTACCTTGCGCTTCGCGACGAGCCAGCGCGCGGCCTCGGGATCGATCCCCGGGAAGCGCAGCTCGGTCACCGCTTCGCTGCCACGCGCGTCGGTTCCGAGGTAGCGGGTGCGATCCGGCCAGCGCTCGCTCCAACCCGTGCGGAAGAGAACGATCGCGCCGTCGGCAATCGCGCCGTGCCGCGCCTCCCACGCTTCGAGCGCGGCGATCCCGGCGAGATGGTCCGGGTCGGCCGCAGCCTCGCTCCGGACGTCGATCACCACGGCGGGTCCGAAGAAGCGCTCGATGGGGATCTGGTCGGCCGTCTGACCGGCTTCGGCGAAGTGGATCGGCGCGTCGAGGTGCGTGCCGCCGTGCTCGGCGGTTTCGAAACGATTCGCGGCGTAGTACCAGCCTCCCGGGGTGACTCCCGCCGATTCGGACTCGAGCCTGAACGGCGCCTCGGTCGGCCAGAAGATGGTTTCGCTCGAGAGCTCGTGCGTGAGGTCGACGAGCCGGCGCCCCGCGAAAGGGTCACCGGCCCCCCGCGTGCCGGTCGGATCCTCGGCATCGGCGCTCGGGCCGAGGACGAGACAGCAGACGGCGGCGAGCCATCGAAGGCCGCGAGAGAGGGCGAAGTGGCAATGGGGCATGAGGGCCTCCGGACGACGGTAGCGTGCCGGGCGAGGACTCGTGGCGAGCGCCTCGTCTGGTAGCTTTCGGGCTCGCTCCGCACGCCGGGTTGGAGGGACGTATGCCGCTGCCCGTGCTGGTGATCGGCAACAAGAACTACTCGTCCTGGTCGATGCGCCCCTGGCTCGCACTGCGGACGGCAGGGATCCCGTTCGAAGAGCGCCCGGTCTCGCTCTACCGGCCCGAAGGCAAGGCCGAGATCCTGCGTGTCTCGCCGACCGGAAAGGTTCCCGTCTTGATCGAGGGCGAAGCGATGACCTTCGAGTCGCTCGCGATCTGCGAACGAGCCGCCGAGATCGCACCTGCCGCCGGTCTGTGGCCGGCCGACCCCGCGGCTCGTTCGCACGCCCGCTCGATCTCGTGCGAGATGCACGCGGGTTTCGTCGCGCTCCGCACGCTCCTGCCGTGCAACCTGCGAGCGCGCGGGCGTCGCGAGCTCACGGCCGACGCGGCGGCCGACCTCGCGCGCGTCACGACGATCTGGTGCGAGACCCGGGAGCGCTACGGGCGGGGCGGAGACTTCCTCTTCGGGCGCTTCGGCATCGCGGACGCGATGTTCGCTCCCGTGGTGACGCGGCTTCGAAGCTGGGGCATTCCCTTCGATCCGTCGGCGCGCGCCTACGCCGAAGCGGTGCTCGACTCGCCGCCGTTCCGCGAATGGGAAGCCGCGGCACTCGCGGAGGCCGAGCGCGTCGCGGCGTACGAACCCTAGACGTCAGCAGCGACCGCCGCCCGGGTCGTAGCCGAGGTTCGGTGCGAGCCAGCGTTCGGCCTCGGCGGTCGAAAGCCCCTTGCGCCGCGCGTAGTCCTCGATCTGATCGAGGCCGATCGCTCCCACCGTGAAGTAGCGCGCCTGCGGATTCGCCAGGTAGATCCCGCTCACGCTCGCGCCG
>CAJPFO010000115.1 GCA_905339255.1 Myxococcaceae bacterium | reverse complement strand
ATCCTCGCAGGCGAGGCGGAGGCTACCGTCGACGAGCGATGAGACGACGTGGCCCGCGGGGTCACGTCCGGCCGCGCGCGCAGCCGCCGCGACGTGGAGGGGGTTTTCCGAGAGTTGCGGAGAGGTCGGCCGCCAGCCCATCCGCTCGGCCCGGACGTTCCAGTCGAGGAGCGCGCCGGCGTCGGCCGGAATGTCCTCGGTCGGCGAGAGAAGCTCAATGGGCGAGAGCGTCTCGTAGCGGAACTGGTCCGTGTGGGCGTAGAAGTACGAGGTCGAGTTCATCTGGCGCGGGGGACGGCTCCAATCGAGAGCGAAGGCGAGCGTCGACCAGCCGACCATCGGTCGGATCTTCTCCTGGCCGACGTAATGCGCCCATCCTCCACCCGGGACTCCGACGCAGCCGCAGAGAACGAGCATCGTGATCACGGCGCGATAGGTCATGTCGGTGTGGTACGCCTGGTTGACTCCGCAGCCGATCACGACCTTCGAACGACCGCCGGTCTTCTCGGCGGTCTCGGCGAACTCGCGCGCCATCCGGATCACGACCGCGCGGTCGACCCCGGTGATCCGCTCCTGCCACGCCGGCGTGTACGGAGCGTCGGCGTCGTCGTAGCTCCTGGCGACGTCGCCCCCGAGTCCGCGGTCGACCCCATAGTGCGCGACGAGCAGGTCGTAGACCGTCGCGACCGGAACGTCTTCGCCACCGAGGCGGAGCCTGCGCACCGCAACGTTGCGAACCCGCTCGCCGGCACTCCCGTGGCCGGTCGAAGCGCCGCCGAAGTCGGGGAAGGCCACGGCCACGATCTCCGCATCGGCCGAGGCGAGCGTGAGCGCGAGCCGGACGGGGCGATCGTCACGAGCGTCGTGCTCGCCGAGGCTCCATTTGCCTGGGTTTCCCCAGCGGAAGCCGATCGATCCGGTCGGGACGACGGGATCGCCGCGATCTTCGTCGAGACCGACGGTCTTCCATTCGGCATGATTCGTCTCTCCGAGCGATCCCTCGAAATCCGATGCCCGCACCAGCCGCTCGGGGACGAAGCCATCGCCTCTCCTGCGCAAGCGGACGAGGAGCGGGAGGTCCGAGAAGCGGCGCACGTAGTCGCGGAAGGCGGGAACCTCGCGCCGGACGTGGAACTCGTTCAGGATCACGTGGCCCATCGCGAGTGCGAGGGCCGCGTCGGTGCGCGCCTTCGGCCGGACCCAGAGGTCGGCGAACTTCGCGGCTTCGTTGTAGTCCGGCGAGACGACGACGGTCTTCGTTCCCTTGTAGCGGACCTCGGAGAGGAAATGCGCGTCGGGCGTGCGCGTCTGCGGAACGTTCGATCCCCAGAGGATCAGGAATCCCGCGTCGTACCACGCGGCGCTCTCGGGAACGTCGGTCTGTTCACCCCACGTCATGGGCGAGCTCGGCGGGAGATCGGCGTACCAGTCGTAGAAGCTCAGGCAGGTGCCGCCGAGAAGCGAGAGGAAGCGGGTTCCCGAGGCGAACGAGGCCATCGAGAAGGCGGGAATCGGGGTGAAGCCCGCCACGCGATCCGGGCCGTGCTCGCGGACGGTGTCGACGGTCGCCGCGGCGACGATCTCCTCGACCTCGGACCACGATGCCCGGACGAAGCCGCCGCGGCCGCGGATGCGCTTGTAGCTCGCGGCCTGTTCGGGGTCCGAGACGATCCTGTGCCAGGCCTCGACGGGATCGAGCGAAGCGCGCGCGCTACGCCAGAGTTCGAGGAGCTTCTTGCGGACGAGCGGCCGTTTGACGCGGTTTCCGCTGTAGAGATACCAGGACGCGCTCGCCCCTCGCGCGCAGCCGCGCGGCTCGTGGTTCGGGAGATCGGGACGCGTGCGAGGATAATCCGTCGCCTGCATCTCCCAGGTCACGATCCCGCCCTTGACGAAGACGTTCCAACTGCACGACCCCGTGCAGTTCACGCCGTGCGTCGAGCGGACCACCTTGTCGTGATCCCAGCGATTGCGGTAGCCGTCCTCCCAGGTGCGATCCTCGCGCGTCACGACGCCGTGGCCGCCCGAGAAGGTCCCGACGTTCTTCTTGAAGAAGAGCAGGCGATCGAGGAGATGGCTCACGCGCGCATCCTACCCGTGCGAGGTCCCGGAAGACCCGGAAAAACAACCTCTGCATCGGCTTCTTGCCGGCGAGCATGAATCAGAAGCCCGTCGGCCTCTCGATTCAGGCGGGGCGGAATCACTCCATCCGACTTCGGCCGTCCTGCTCTCGCCTTCGTCGCTCGATCCATTCGATCCAGCGTGGGATCCCCGCTCCCGTCGCGGCCGAGACGGGGATCGTGGCCGGCGCCGGCATCACCTTGCCGAGCGCTTCCTCGATCGCGGCGAGGCTCACGTTCGGGAGGTGGGGGAGGAGGTCCGTCTTCGTGACGAGTACGAGGTCGGCGCGCCGGAACATGACGGGATACTTGAGCGGCTTGTCCTCGCCTTCGGTGACGGAGAGCGCGACCACGTTCGCCGCCTGTCCGAGGTCGTAGATCGCAGGACAGACGAGGTTCCCGACGTTCTCGATGAAGAGGAGATCGAGATCGGCGACGGGAAACTCGTGGAGCGCGCGGTGGACGAGCGCGGCGTCGAGATGGCAGGCCGAGCCCGTCGTGATCGCATGCGACGGGATCCCGGCGGCGCGGAGCCGCTCGGCATCGCGTTCGGTCGCGAGGTCGGCCGTGATTGCGCCGAGCCGCAGTCCGCCCATCGCCTTCGCCGTCGCCTCGAGGACCGCCGTCTTCCCGGATCCGGGCGAGCCCATGAGGTTCACGGCGACGATGCCGTGGCGGCCGAAATGCTCCCGGTTGTGGGCGGCGCGGCGATCGTTGCCTTCGAGCAGGCTCTCGCGCACCTCGACGGCGACGATTTCCGGATCTCCGCAGCCGCAGACCTCGCACATCAGGGGACCTCCAGTTCCATGCGCTCGAGGAGGATCTCCCCCCCGGCACGAAGCCGCAGCGGTTTCCGACACGCCGCACAGCGGAGCGCACCGCCTGCGGCGACGATCGCCTTGCAGTCCGGGCATTCCCACTCCGCGACGACGCTCCGGACCTCGAGCGCGGCGTTTGCGCAGAGCGTCCCTGCACGGAACTCGAGCCACGCCGCCTCGAAGAGATCGGGCTCGACGCCCGCGAGCTCTCCGATCGAGACCGTGAGCCGCCGCACGGCCGTGGCGCCGTGCTCGCTCGCCTTCTCCTCCGCTCTGCGGAGCAGCGTCTCGACGAGGCCCCATTCGTGCATGGCGCGGGATCCTCGATTCCGTGGGGCACGTGCGTTCTTCGGGTCCCGGCCCGTCCCGGGCCACGAACCGCACGAGCGCGCGGGCGGATCGCGCCTCGCATCAGCAGATCCGGGGCATGAGCTCGCCGATCGGCTCGGCGAGAAGGCGTCGGCCGACGCCCGTATCGAGGATCACGCCCCCGGGACGCTCGGCGCTGGCGCGGCCGATGATCGCGGCCTCCTTTCCGAGCGGATGCGCGCGGATCGCCTCGAGCACACGGTCGGCGGCCTCCGCGCGCACCCCGACGAGGGCCTTGCCCTCGTTCGCCACGTGCAGGGGATCGACCCCGACGAGTTCGGCGGCGGCGCGCGCCGCTGCGCGTAGCGGGACGGCCCGTTCGTCGACGACGACCCCCACCCCGCTTTTCGCGGCCATCTCGTGAAGCGCGCTCGCGACGCCGCCGCGCGTCGGATCCTTCATCGCGACGATCGAATCGCCACCGGCTGCGAGGGCGGCACGGACGAGCCCATTGAGCGGAGCCACGTCCGAGACCAGATCGCCTTCGAGGGAGAGGCCGTGTCGGGCGGCGAGGATCGCGAGACCGTGGTCTGCGATCGGCCCCGTCACGAGGATCGCATCGCCCGGGCGAAGCCCGCGATCCGTGACGATCCGGTCGGCGAGCGCCACCCCGGTCGTATTGAGGACGAGCCCGTCGATCTCGCGGCGGCCCATCACCTTGGTGTCGCCCGTCAGGACGCAGGCCGAAGCCTCGCGGCACGCGGCCTGCATCGACTCCTGCACGCGCTCGAGATCGCTCGCCGGGAATCCTTCCTCGACGATCACCGCGCAGGTGAGGCCGAGGACCTCGGGGGCGCCCATCATCGCGAGATCGTTCACGGTGCCGCAGATGGCGAGCCTTCCGATGTCGCCACCCGGAAAGAAGATCGGATGGACGACGTGCGAGTCGGTCGTGATCACGAGCCAGCGGTCGCCGAGGCGAATCGCCGCGCCGTCGTCCATCGCGTCGAGACCCACCGTGGCGCGCGGATCCGGATCGAAGCGGCCGACGAAGACGCGCTCGATGAGCTCCCGCATGGCGCGGCCGCCAGCGCCGTGTTTCATGCCGATCCGATCCGCTCCCGATCCGCTCAAAGGACTCCCTCCACGGCGAGATTCGGATGCCCTCCGTACTGCGCCCAGATCCTGCAGGTGCCCTCGCTGCTCACCATGCACGCGCCGACGGGGGTTTCCGCCGTGCAGGCGGCCTCGAAGAGCTCGCAATCGGTCGGCTTCGCGAGGCCCGCCATGATCTGGCCGCAGCGGCAGCGGCTCGCGAGCCCCTCGGGAGCTCCCGCCGTCGCCGAAGCGATCTCGATCGGATGGCGCCACCGCGCATCCTTGTGCTTCCACTCGTCCCGCAGGCGGAGGTTCCCGTCGGGAATCTGCGCAATGCCGCGCCAACCGCCGCCGCAGGGGTGGAAGACGCGCCAGAGCTTCTCCTGGGCGACCCGGTTGCCTTCGCGCGTGACGCAACGCGGATAGAGGTTCGCGACCTCGGCGCGACCGTCGCGTACGAGTTCGAGGAGCTTCGCGAGCCCCGCCAGGAGGTCGAGGGGCTCGAACCCCGCGACGACGACGGGCAGGCGGTGGCGCTCGACGAAACCCTCGAAGACCGCAGATCCCGTGATCGTCGCGGCGTGGCCCGCGGCGAGGAAACCCTCGACGCGGCTTCCCGGGATCCCGGCGACGATCTCCATCGCCGGAGGGACGTACTTGTGAGCGGAGAGCACGCTCAGGTTGGGCGGCGTTCCGGCGAGGAGCGCAGCGGCCGTCGCGACGGCGGTGGTCTCGAAGCCGGTGGCGAAGAAGACGACCGGATCGTCGCATCGGGTGGCGATCTCGACGGCCTCGGCCACGCCGTAGACCACGTCGACCCGCGCGCCTTCGGCCTGCGCGTCGGCGAGCGAGCCCGCGCTGCCGCAGACGCGGAGGATGTCTCCGTAGGTGGCCACCCGTACCCCGGCGCGAGCCAGCGCAACCGCCTCGTCGACCTCGGGAACGTCCGTCACGCAGACGGGGCATCCCGGGCCCATCACGACGTCGACCCCGCGCGGCAGCACCGCCCGGAGGCCGAAGCGCGCGATCGCCTGCTCGTGGCTTCCACAGACGTGCATGAGGGTGACGGTCTCCCGGCCGATCTGCGCGAAGGTGCGGGCGATCGAGGCGCCGAGGGCGCGTGCTTCGCTCGGATCACGGAAGCGGAGACGGCTCGCGTCCGTGTCGATCTCTCGTGTCACGACTCCGTCTCCTCGCGAGGAGTCTTCGTCGCCCTCGTCGCTTCGAACTCGCCGCGGACGTCGGCACTCATGAGATCGTCGCCCTCTTCGCGCAGCAACGTCTCGTAGAGCTCGAGGGTCGCGGCGATCTCCTCTTCGGGGATGCGGCGGATCGCGAAGCCCACGTGGTTCAGCACGTAGTCTCCGGGAGCGACCGGCTCGTCGACCACGTCGAGCCGGACGTCGCGCGCCACGCCGAAGAAGTCGACCCTCGCGACGAGGCCGTCGACGGA
Source organism: Myxococcaceae bacterium (assembly GCA_905339255.1). Taxonomy (GTDB): domain Bacteria; phylum Myxococcota_A; class UBA9160; order UBA9160; family UBA9160; genus MYXO. The sequence continues at coordinate 1,430 of CAJPFO010000115.1, read as the reverse complement.
GACGACGCGGCCGGGAACTCCTAGACACATGCGCCGATCCTCGCGTTGGCGACGAGCGCCTGACCGACCGAGATCCCGCCGTCGCCAGGGGGAACCTCTCGATGCAGATGGACGGTACGCCCCTCGCAGAGCGATTGCCGCAGCCCCTCGGCGAGGCGCGGGTTCGCGAAGCAACCGCCGGTGAGGAGCACCGGAAGCGGGCCCTCGCGCTCACTCGCCCGGCGCACGAGCGCCACGCCCGCCGAAACGAGTGTCTCGTGCAACCGAGCCGAGATCGACTCGCCCGGGCGCCCGGCGAGGTGCTCCGCCACGAGCTCCCGGATCGCGGGGCGGAGGTCGACGGTCATGAGGGAAGTGGTCTCATCGATCGCGAAGGGGTAGGGCGCTGCCGGCCCGCCGGCGAGCTCGCCTACGCCGAGCGCCACCTGTCCTTCGAAGCGGGCCTCGCGGCGCTCGAGGAGCAGGGCGCCGACGGCGTCGAAGAGCCGGCCCACGCCATGCGCGGCGGGAGCGAGGGATCGCGTTGCGACGAGGCTTCGAACGAGCTCGATCTCCTCCCGGGGCACGTGACGGAAGAGCCCGAGCGAGCCGAGCGGCGGGCTTGCGTCGAACGCGTCGTCTAGAAGCGCGAGCGTGGCGCGCCAGACGCTGCGGATCGCGGCATCTCCCCCCGCGAGCGGAATCGGGCGGAAGGTCCCGAGCCGCTCCGCGCGCGCGGCATCGACGAGCAGGAGCTCGCCGCCCCAGGAGGTTCCATCGCCCCCATCGCCGGTGCCGTCCCAGACGAGGGCGAGCGCGCGCGTGTCGATCGCATGCTCGGCGAGCGCGCTCGCAGCATGCGCGTGGTGGTGCTGCACCGCGACGCGTTCCCTTGCCGGCCACTCGCGAGCGAAGCGCGTCGTCAGGAATCCCGGATGGAGATCGTGCGCGACGATCTCGGGCCTCACCGCGAGAAGATCGCAGAGCCGCTCGACGCATTCCTCGAGCGCTTCGTACGATGCCAGGCTCTCGAGGTCTCCCTGATGCGGACCGAGCCAGATCCGATCCCCGACGCCGATCGCGATGGTGTTCTTCAAGTCCGCGCCGCAAGCGAGAACCGGCCGTGCGAACGGACGCTCGACCGCGATCGCCCTCGGAACGAAGCCGCGCCCGCGCCGCAGCAGCACGGGTCTGCGATCGATCACTCGCGCGACGGAGTCCTCGCAAGGCGCGGCGATCTCGCGATCGTGCTCGAGGCGGAGATCGGCGAGCGGGGCGAGGGTCGCATCGGCATCCGCGTCGCGAAACGGGATCGGTTCGCCACTGCGGTTCGCGGAGGTCATCACGACCGGGCCTCCGACGGCCATGAGCAGGCGGTGATGGAGGGGGGTGTAGGGGAGGAAGAGACCGACGAGCGGGAGCCCCGGCGCGACGCCCCTCGCGAGGTGGGC
>CAJPFO010000114.1 GCA_905339255.1 Myxococcaceae bacterium | reverse complement strand
GAAGCCGATCGTCCCCGATTCGGCGCCGGAATCGTCGTGGAGGATCGTTCCGGAAATCGCCACCGGGATGCGCTCGCCCGATCGCGATACGAAGGTCGTCTCGAGGTTGGCGGCGACACCGGGGCTCCCGAACGCGCCGCTCCGCATCGCGGCCATCACGCGCTTGGCCTCGTCGACGCTCGGATAGAGTCGACCCACGAAGCCGCCGAGCACCTCCTCGGGCTCGAAGCCGAGGATTCGCTTGGCGCCGTCGTTGTAGTAGACGACGATCCCGCGGCGGTCGGTCGCGACGACGATGTCGCTCGACTGCGCGATCAGCCGGTCGAGCGTATCCTTCGAGATTCCCATCGGCGGGAAGGCTAGCGCGGCCGGCCGCGGCCGCCGGTCCGCCCGCCTACTCGATCCCCTGCGCAGCGAGCCAGCGCTCGGCATCGATCGCGGCCATGCATCCGGTACCGGCGGCCGTCACGGCCTGGCGGTAGTGCGGGTCGGTCGCGTCTCCGCAGGCGAAGACGCCCTCCACGCTGGTCCTCGACGAGCCCGGCTCGACCTTCACGTAGCCGACGGGATCGAGCGCGAGCTGGCCCCGGAAGACCTGCGTGTTCGGCTCGTGCCCGATCGCGACGAAAACGGCCTCGAGCGGGAGATCTCGCTTCTCCCCCGTCCCGACGTCGCGCACGCGCAGGCCGGTGACGAACTCGTCGCCGAGCACCTCGTCGACTTCGGAGTTCCAGACGAACTCGATCTTCGGATTCGCGAGCGCCCGATCCTGCATGATCTTCGAGGCGCGCAGCCGATCGCGACGGTGGACGACCGAGACCTTCGATGCGTATCGCGTGAGGAAGAGCGCCTCCTCCATCGCGGTATCGCCGCCGCCGATCACGGCCATCGCCTTGCCCCGGAACAGCGCTCCGTCGCAGGTCGCGCAGGCGGAGACTCCCTTGTTCACGAGTCGCGCCTCCGACTCGAGACCGAGCCAGCGCGCCGAAGCCCCCGTCGCGACGATCACCGCATCGGCGAGGAAGCGGTCGTCCGCGCCCGCCACGAGGAAGGGGCGCCGGGAGAAGTCGACCTCGGTCACGTCGTCGGCGATCACGCGGGTTCCGAAACGTTCGGCCTGCTTCTGGAAGAGTTCCATCATCTCGGGCCCGGTCACACCCTCCGGGAACCCCGGGTAGTTCTCGACCTCGGTGGTGAGCATGAGCTGACCGCCGAAGCGAAGCCCGGCGAACATGACCGGAGCGAGGTCCGCTCGCCCGGCGTAGATCCCGGCCGTGTAGCCCGCCGGGCCGCTGCCGATGATCACGATCCGCGCCCGCTCGGGCTCGCGCGGCGCGGCCTTCGAGACGCCGAGCCAGCCGTCGAGTTCTCCGGACACCTCGAGGTCGTGTAGCTCGTCCGAGCCACCGACGTGGCGGTCCCCGATGAAGATCTGCGGCACGGTGTAACGGCCGGTCCGTTCGATCATCTCGTCGCGCCGCTGCGGCTCGGCCTCGATGTCGATCTCGGTGACGATCTGGCCCTTTCGCGAGAGGAGCGCCTTCGCGCGGTCGCAGTACGAACAGCCGGGCTTCGTGTACATCGTGATGACGGGCATGGGTCCTCCGGAGGCGGCCTGGATGATCGGACATCGGCCCGGCGACGCCAAGGCTCCGGCTCTCGCGAGCCGCCCCTCGCAAACCGCTCAGAGCGGCTCGGTGATCGGGAGATCCTCCCAGAGGAGCTGCAGGAACGTGCCGATGAAGATCGAGAGGAAGGTCATCAGGATCACGACCGTCGGGAACGCGTAGAAGGGCTCGATCCCGAGTACACGCGGAAGCTCTCCTGCAAAACGGGGGATCTGGGCCCGGAAGACATCGAACGGAACGTCCGCGGCGTCGAAGGTCCTCGCGGCCATGAACTTCCCGATCAGGCCCGTCGAGATCAACCCGAAGACGAACGCCTGGAGCAACCCGAGCAGGAACAGCGCCCGCGCCCGTGCGAACGCGACCGGCCCTTCGCCGAGCCTCCGCTGCACCTCGACGTAGAGATAGAGGAGCGTCGTGAGCGCGAGCAGCACCATCACCGCTCCGAGCGCGCGATGCGCCTGGAGGGCGAGCGCCCAGACCTCGTCGATCAGGAACACGGGGAGGTATCCGACGATGATTCCCGCGCCGATCCGCGGCACCCCCGCGTAGAAGGGCGTGAGGTCACGCCGCGCGGCGAAGCGCCAGACGAGGAACCAGAACGCGACTCCCGTGACGAGAACCATCTCTCCTGCAGCGACCAGATCGAAGAACTCGGGAGCGCGGTCGTAGGCGAGCGCTGCCCCGAGGAAGGGCGAAACGAGAACGACGAGCGCGAAGAAGTAGTTCCGCGCCGTGTGACGCGAGAGCACGCGATCCGCGTCGTCGCGCCCCGCCGCCTGCCAGGCGGTGTGCTGGATCAGGAGCGCGGAGTGGTAGACGTCGTACTGGCGGAGGAAGTAGAGCTTCACCTTGTCGAGCAGCCGGAGCGCGTCACGGTTTCGCGGCCGCCGCAGGAAGGGCGAGAGGTCGCGCCCGCGAACGAGGCTCGCCGCATCCGTCGCTGCACAGGCTCGCAGTACTTCCGACTCGCGGTCGTCGAAGGGAGAATCCTCGCCTTCGAAGGCCCGGTTCGATTCGTCGAGGCAGACGTCCTCGAGCCAGCCGTGGAAGGCTCGTTCGGCGAGCACGAGGACCTGGCGCTCGACGGCCTCCACGTCGCCGCCCGCGAGCGCGCGCATGAGCGTCGTCTCGTTGGCCTCCTCTCCCGGTCGCAGGCGTTCGAGGTGACCCGCACGGTAGCGATCGAGCGATTCGGGTCGGACCCGCGCCGCGAGGAGACCCTGGAACGCCCGGAGCAGGAGCTTTCGCAGATGGAACGCCGGCAGGCGCAGGCGTTCGGCGTCCTCGAGGCCCTTGTCCGCGAGAAATCGCAACGCCACGAGGCACAGCGCCGCGACGTCCTCTGCGACTCGCGCTCGCGTCGCAGGGCTCGTCCCCGGCGCCTCGTCGATGCGATCGACGACGCGCTCGAGGTAGCCCGGGAGGCCGGAGAGGAGCCTTCGGACGAGGGTCTCCGAATCGCGCCGCGTCGCGTTCTCGGCGATCAGCCGCGGGCGGGTCCAGAGATCCTCGAGCTGGAGTGCGAGCTCGGTCGGATCGTGGCGCTCGACGTGGAACGAGAACGTCTCGGGGAATGCACGCGAGAAACCCTCGCCCCGGTCGACCTCGAAGCGGACCTCACGGGCATGGAACGCGTAGGTGAAGCGCGCCGTCACGCGGATGCGTTCCAGCCTGGTCTCGAGGCGGTCGAGCGCCGCGGCGGCGGGCGCCGCGGCCAACTCAGAGGACTCGCTGCTTCGGGTTCTCGCCGGACTCGTAGTACGACTCCACGCGCTTCGAAAGCTCGCGTACGCGTGCGGGAAGCTCGTCGGGCAGTGGCCAGCGCGCGATCGCCACGCGCATCCGGCTCACGAGGAGCTGGGCGTCCGGAAACTCCTCGTCGGCGAGCGCATCGTCGACCGCGAGCCAGTTCTCGAGCGCGGTCACCGTTCGCGACGTCCGCTCGGCGAGCTCACCCATCCCGGGCGACGAGATCCCGGAACGGCGAACGCGTTCCTCGAGGGCGCGAAGCGCGCCGACGGCCGCGTCGATCCGACCCCGAAGCGGCCCCTCCTCCTCGACGATCGATGCGACGATCTCCTCGAAGCTCCTCCGCAAGGGCTCGTGCGAGATCTCGCGCATCAGCACGACGCGTCCGAGTGGGCGTCCGGCCGCGTCGGCGAGCCGCTCGACCGCAACGCGCAAGCGGATCGGGCTCCCCGTGCGCGGGAGAGTGACCTCGAGGAACGATCCGTCGTCGCCCATGAGCGTCGAAACCGCCGCCGCGAGGGATTCGAGCCCGGGTCGCGCGAGGATCTCGCGGAGGTCACGGCCTCGCGGATCGGTATCGATCCGGAGATGGCTCTTCGCGGGGCCATTCGCGGCCTGCACGATCCCCGCGTCGTCGATCGCGAGCGCGCCCATTCCGAGCCGGTCCATGGTCGCCTCGAGAAGCGCGTTCGATTGGCGAAGCTCCGCGAGCAAGCGCTGGTTCTCGACCTGCAGCAGGTGGTGATCGACGGCGCGGCGCACCACCTGCTTGAGCTGGTCGGGCTCCCAGGGCTTCGAGATGTAGGCATAGACGTGGCCGTCGTTGATCGCACGCAGGATCGCCTGCATGTCGGCGAAGCCGGTCAGGATCATCCGCGTCGTGGTGGGATGCTTCTCGAACACGCGGGTCAGGAACTCGACCCCCGTCATTCCGGGCATCCGCTGGTCGGTGATCACGGCGGCCACCGGCGCGTGATCGTCGAGCAGATCGAGGCCGCGCCGGGGATCCGTCGCCGTCAGGACCTCGTAATCGTCCTCGAACGTGTACGTCATCGTCTCGAGGATCGCGTCCTCGTCGTCGACGATGAGAAGCCTGCTACGGGGAAGAGACGTCATGGCGTTCCGTGCGGAGGCGGCTCCGCACGGAGCCGGCTACCAGCGGATGATATCCCTGAGCCGCGTCCTCGACCCACCCCCCGCCTCGCGCCTCGCGATCTCGGCGCGAATCTCCTTGCGCTTCTCGGCGAGGCGCTTTGCGAGCCGCGCATCGGCCCCCTCCGCCCACGGCAGCACGTTCGCTCCTTCGCGGAACCGGCAGAACTTCTGGTACCCCGCGAGCTCGTGCTGGAACTGGTCCTCGAGGAACTTGATCATGATGGCGTCGTCGAGGTAGCCGAGGCCCGGAACGTGGTCGGGAACGAGATCCTGTGGATTCGAGAAGTACGCCACCGCGGCGAGCACCTCGTGGGCGATCTTGGCCGGAAGCGCGTAGTCCTCGTCTCCGAGCATCTCGACGAGGGTCTCGAGGTTCGCCATCGCCTCTTCGACGAAGCTCGGCACCTTCTTGGCCTTGCGAACGCGGTCGATCAAGGCCTTCACGTCGGCCGAGACGCGCAAGGCGTCGAGGCGCGCGCCGCTTCTCTTGACCTTCTTGAAGAGGTCCCGGAAGTAGGCGAGATCCTTCTCATCGAGAGTGAACGTGATCTTGAGACTCGTGGTGGCCATGCGGGGCTCCGGGCGGAACCCGGTCCGGGGCGTCGTGCCCGCTCACGGGGTCCGCGGCTGCGCGCGACTCTATCAGTACCGCGTGGCGCGGATCAAGCGATCGGCGGAGCGCTCGAACGGGCCCTCCCAGGCCTCGAGGAGCGCCTGGCCGGGGCTCTTGCCGAGCGCGAGCTGGTTCGCGACGGGTTCGAGCAACACGACCTCCTCGGGGTCTGCAGCGGAGCCCACGAGGCCTCGTCGCGAGACGTCGAGGAGCTCGCGGGCAAGATCGAGCACTTTCCGGCCTCCCGACTCCGCGGCGAGTCCGAAACGCGCCACGTCGAGATACGCCTGCTCGCGCTGCTCCGCGCTCCAGCCCTCGGTGAGGGCGAAGGCCGCCTCCCTCGCGTCCGCGTCGTAGAGGATCCCCTTCCAGAACGCGGGCACCGAGCAGACGAGATCGGCGGATCCCGAATCTGCTCCACGCACTTCGATCACGCGCTTCACGCGCACGTCGGGGAACACCGTGGTCAGGTGGCGATTCCAATCCGCGAGCGTCGCGCGCAGCCCCTCGTGGCCTTCGGCGAGGAAACGACCGAAGGTCTTCCCGCCGGCGGGCAGATAGCGTCCGTCGCGCAACACGAAGAACATCGGAACGTCGAGCGCCCACTCGGCGTAGCGCGCGTAGCCCATGTTCGCGTCGAACGCGAACGGAATCCCTCCGCAACGCGCCGGGTCGGTCGCCCGCCAGATCATCATGCGCTTCGACACGAAGCCCGTGGGACGACCGTCCGCCAGACTCGAATTCGCGTAGATCGCGTCTGCGATCGGAGCGCAGGCGAGCGCGGTGCGGAGCTTCGAGACCATGTCGGTCTCGTCGGAAAAGTCGAAGCTCACCTGCACGCTCGCCGTCACGTGCATCATGTCGAGCGCGAGCGAACCGTGCACCGGCAGGTACGAACGCATGATCCGGTAGCGTTCCTTCGGGACCCGTGGAGCGGCGTCGGTTGCGAACAGAGGCTGCATCCCGAGGCCGAGCCAGGCGACCCCGAAGCGCCGTGAGACTCGCAGCAACGTGGAGAGGTGATCGCGGAACTCGCGCGCCGCGACGGCGGCGCTCGCATGCGGCCTCCCCGAGAGCTCGAGCTGCCCGCCGGGTTCGAGCGTGATGCTCTCGCCGTCGCGGTCGAGCGCCACGAGACGTCCGGCCTCCGTGACGGGCTTCCAGCCTCCTTCGCCCGCGAGCGCGTGGAGCAATGCCTCGATGCCACGCTCGCCCTCGAACGCCACGGGGCCGAACGTCTGCTCGTCGACTCCCAGGTTCTCGTGCTCGAGGCCGAGCCTCCAGTGCTCCCTGCGCTTTTCGCCGTCGCGGAAGAAATCGACGAGATCGTCGAACGATTCGACGGGACGCTCGAGCTCTCCCGCGGCGCTTCGATCGAGCGTCATGAGCGGACGACCTCCGGGATGCGGATCGCGCGGGCCGCGCGCGGGAGTCCGGATCGAACGCCTGCGGAAGCGGCCACGCCGGACGGGGCCGTCGATGCGGGGGGAGCCATCGCCACGAGCTTCGCACACGGTCGGGCCTGCCGCTGCGGCGAGACGCCTCGCCCGCGGGCGTGCCGACGGCGGCTCAGAGCGCCTCGTCCACCGGGACCATCGGCCGCGCGGAGAGATCGGCGAGGAGCGTCTCCCTCGCCGTGCGGAAATCGCCGCGCCGGGCGACCGAGACGTTCGAGAGCGAGCCGCTTCGAAGCTTCGCCGGGTTCACGTACTCGCCGTCCTTCTGGACGCGGAAGCAGGTATGCGGCCCGGTCGCGAGCCCCGTCGATCCGACGTACCCGATCACTTCCTTCTGTCGCACGCGGTCACCGACCGCGAGGCCCTTCGCGAAGCGCGAGAGGTGCGTGTAGAACGAAACGTAACCGTTCGAGTGCTCGACCTTGACGAGGTTCCCGAATCCGCCGTGCCAGCCCCGGTAGATCACCTTTCCGTCGGCCACGGACCAGAGCGGCGTTCCTTCGTCGGCGACGTAGTCGATTCCGAGATGAGGTCGGACGACGTCGAGAATCGGGTGCAGCCTGTGGTAGGTGAAGCTCGAGCTCACGCGCTCGTACTTGAGCGGCGCAGCGAGGAAGGGCCGCTCCATCGGCGATCCGTCGGGCCGGAAGTACGCGCCCCGTCCCGGCTCGCTCTCGAAGTAGAGCGCCTGCAGATCGCCGGCCGCTCCCTTGTAACGCGCGGCGAGGATCCGTCCCGGACCGACCAGCACCTCGCGACCGTCGGAACGAACGCGGAAGCGTCGCTCGTAGAGGATCTGGAACTCGTCTCCGCGCCGGATTCCGTGCGCGAAGTCGACGTCCCACTGGAAGATCTCCGCGAAATCGGAGGCGAGCTGCTTCGACTCGCCGAGCTCGTGCACCGCGTCCCAGAGCGTGGTTCGGATCAGCCCCGCCGCACGGGCCGTCCGCGTCACGATGTCGTCGCCACGCGTCTCGGCGACGAAGCGGCCGCCGTCAGAAGCGATCCGATACGTTCGGCCCGACGCGGTCGCGTACTCGAATTCGCGAAGCTCTCCGCCCGGGCCGCTCGAAAGCTGGTAGCGGTCCCCGGCGCGTGCAGCACGGAAGTCGAGCACCGACTGCATCTCGCGCGCGACCTGCTGCACGACCGCAGGCGAAACGCCCGCCGCGCGGAGCGACTGCGCGAGCGTGCCCTTCGGCGGGATCACGCCGCTCGTGACGAGCGCGTTTCGCGGCGCCCGGGAATCGGTCGCCGCGCTCGCGACGGGATGGGCCATGGCCGCCTCGAACGCGCTCGCGCGAAGGGCGAGGTCGGCGTCGGTCGGCGCAGGCTCGGGCCGCGAGACGGGCGCAGGCTCGGGTGCCGGCGCCGGCGAGAACGCGTTCGGCCCGAAGGCTCCCACCAAGAAGAGCCCCACCGCGAGGGTGGTCGGAAACGGCACGGTCAGGCTCTTTCCTCGTGCGGTCTTCATGCAGCTCCCTGCCTGGTCCGACGGGGGGATATACTGAACGTCTCGTGCGCAGGACCGCCTGTAGATACGGATCTTTCTGGTATAAGACTGTGACGGCTATCACAGTCTCCCGATAAAGTTCCAATCGGTCCGCGGCTTGGAATACGAGAGTTGGTGAATCCCTACACCCAACGACTGCATGGACCTGCCGGTCCGACCCCGGCTTTTCCCCGAGACCTCGTGGCAAGAGCCCCGCAGGAGCCCGACCTTCCTTGACCCGCCATCGAGGCCGCTCGCGGTCGCTTCTCGTCGTCCTGCTCGCCGTGCTCGCGGCGGGGCCCGCACGAGCCGTCTGGCCGTTCGCCAGTGGCGAGTTCCCGGATCCAGTGGCGGACCCCGGCAACGCCGCCGCACAGGTCCTCGCCCGCGCGATCCGCATCCGGACCGTGAACCCACCCGGCGACGAAAAACCGCTCGCGGAGTTCCTGGTCGATCTCCTGCGCGCGGAAGGCATCGAGGCCGAGGTCGTCGAGACCCCTTCGGGCGATTCGGAACCCGGCCGTGCCGCGGCGTTCGGCCGCGTGAAGGGCAACGGACGCAAGCGCCCGGTGATCCTCCACTCGCACCTCGACGTCGTACCCGCGAACCCGAGCGAGTGGGTCGTGCCTCCCTTCGATGGGCTCGTCGCCGGTGGCTACGTCGTCGGCCGTGGCGCCCTCGATGCCAAGGGGATCGCGATCGTCCAGCTCATGGCGCTGATCCAGATCGCTCGCCGCGAAACCCCGCTCGATCGCGACGTGATCCTGCTCGCGACTCCCGACGAGGAAACCGGGGGCCAGCTCGGCGCCGGCTACGTGACGCGCGAACGCCGCTCGATCCTGCACGACGCGGAGTTCCTGCTCACCGAAGGTGGCGGAATCCTCGAGAGCGATCCGCCGCTACCTCCCGTCTGGGGCGTGGCGGTGACGGAGAAGACGCCCTGCTGGCTCCGCGTGGTCGCGAGGGGGACTCCGGGCCACAGCTCGAGCGAGCCGCGTGACGCCGCCGTCCCGAGGCTCGTCGCGGCGCTCGAAAAGATCCGCACTTACGAGAGCCCGCCCCGCGTGGTTCCCGACGTCGCACGGATGTTCGCGACGCTCGCTCCCTACGCCCGCGAAGACGACCGCAAACAGCTCTCGGACCTCACCTTCTGGCTCGACTTCGACGCGAGCTTCCGCGGCCGCTTCCTCGCGGATCGGGGGCAGAACGCCCTCGTCCGGAACACGGTGACGATCACCGTTCTCGAGGGAGGAACACAAACGAACGTCATGCCGGCCGAAGCTTCGGCGCACCTCGACGCGAGGCTCCTTCCCGGCGAGAGCTGCCAGGCGTTCCGCCAGGAGATGCTCGACGCGGTGGACGATCCGCGGGTCGAGATCGAGACCCTGCTCTCCTTCGACTCCGGCGCGGGCTCCCCGGTGGACACCGAGCTCTTCCGCGCCATCGAACGCGTCGCGAAGCGCTTCGATCCGGGATCCGTGGTCGTTCCCCGCGCGATCTCCGGCTTCACCGACGCCCACTACTTCCGGGACCTCGGAATCGTCTCCTACGGCTTCGTGCCACGCTGGCTGCCGGCCCGGGAGAGCCTCGGCATCCACGGCCCGAACGAGCGCATCTCGGTCCGAAACCTCGAACGGGGCACCCAGGCCCTCGTCGCCATCCTCGAGGAACTCGGCGGCGTTGCGTCACACTGATCCCCTCGGGGCAGCAAGGCGCCGGGCCGCCCATCGGCGCGCGGCTCGCTAGAGTCCGGAGCGCCATGAAGACTGCGAACCCCATCGTCCCCACCCTCGACGACCCTCTCGCCGAGGACGCCGCCAGCGCGGCGGCGTCCGTCCCGTCGAAGGCCCCGGGCCCCTACGACGAGGCGCTCCGCCAGGGAGAAGAGCTGCGGCGGCGCCCCTTCGCGGCGGCCGGCACCATCCAGATCCTCCGCCAGCACGCCAAGGACCGGATGACGGTCTGGGAGCGGGTCGACGTCCTTGCGGATGCCGGCGCGCAGCCGACCGTGCTCTGGCAGAACTGGGGCAAGAGCCTCGACGGCGCATCGATCGTCACGCTCGTGACGAAGATCCACGGACGCGACGTCGCGATCTACGGCCACGACTTCACCGTTCGCGCCGGCTCGATGGACGCCACCAACGGGCGCAAGCTCGCGAACTTGATCTATCTCGCCGCCGAGCGCGGCATCCCCCTGGTCGGCATGAACGACTCCGCGGGCGCCTTCGTCCCGGCCGGCGTCGGAGGTCTCGACGGCTACTCGGAGGCCTTCACGGCGCTCCGCAAGGTCTCGGGAATCGTACCGAGCATCATGTGCATGTTCGGCTTCAACGCAGGAGGCGGTGCGTATCTCCCGCGACAGGGAAGCTTCATGATCCAGCCCGCGGCGACGTTCTTCGGGCTCACCGGCCCCGGCGTGGTGAAGAGCGTTCTCGGGGAGGACGTGACCCCCGACGACCTCGGCGGCCCGAAGGTGCACGGAGCGAGCGGCGTCGTCGACATCACCGTGGCCGACGAGGTCGGCGCGCTCCGCACCGCGCAGCGGCTCCTCAACTACGTCCCCGATTCGAACCGCGTGATGCCGCCCTACCAGACGACGAGCGACCCGATCGATCGTCCGACGACGGAGATCGACACGCTGCTGCGAAAGGCGTTCAACTCGCCGACGGGATTCAACACGCCCTTCGACGTCAAGATCATCATCGAGCGGGTCTGTGACCACGGCGACTACTTCGAGATCCAGCCCGAGAGAGCGAAGAACGCCGTGACCGCGTTCGGGAGGCTCGGGGGCCACGTGGTCGGCTTCGTGGCGAACAACAGCGCGCACGCGTCGGGTCAGATCGACGTCGACGCCGCGTACAAGATCGCGCGCTTCGTCCGCTTCTGTTCGATCTACAACACCCCCGTCGTCTTCCTCGAAGACACGACGGGCTTCCTCCCGGGCAAGGACCAGGAGAGTCGCGGGATCGTCCAGGCCGGTCGCGCCATGCTCGACGCCATCATCGACATCCGAACCCCGCGGATCCTGCTGATCCTGCGAAATGCCTTCGGCGGCGCCTATGCCGCGTTCAACTCGTACTACGTCGGAGCCGACCTCGTGCTCGCGCTTCCGACGACGCGCGTCGCGGTCATGGGGCCGGCCGGCAAGGAGTACGTCTACAAGGCCGACCTCAAGAAGGTGCGCGACGAGGCCGCGGCTCGCGAGAGATCGGCGATCGAGGAGCGGCTCGATTCGGGGGTCGACGCCGAGACCGCCCGTCGAGAGGCGCACCGCGAAGCGCAGGAGTGGCTCCGAGCGCAAGAGGCCCTCTTCAACCAGCGCTACGAACGCGAGCTCATGAACCCGAAGGAGGCGCTCTCGCTCGGCTCGATCTCCGAGATCGTGATGCCGGCCGAGCTGCGCCACGTGCTCGCGCGGAACCTCGACTTCATGCTGCGCCGCTATACCCCGGGCCCCTGGCAGTCGATCCAGCGGGAGTTCCATTGATGAGAAACCCGCTCGTCCACCGCGATCGGCGACTCGGCGAGGCGAAGTCGGAATGGGTGCGCTCGTTCTCCTGCGAGGACGTGCGTGTGCTGATCGTCTGCCGTGGCCCGATCCGCAAGGAAGCGATCGACGTCTTCCGCGAGATGGGCGTCGCCCGCGTCGGAATGCTGCTCTCGGAGCGCGACAGCATCGTGACTCCGCGCGCACTCTCGCCGGAGCTCCGGATCATGGATCCGAAGGACGTCCATGCCGTCCCGGATTACACCGGGGCGACCAAGGAGGAGCGCGACGAGCGGATCGGCCAGATCATCGCGATCTGCCGGGAGCAGGGTTACGGATACGTCTTCGCGGGCTACGGCTTCATGGCCGAGGACGCACACTTCGTCCGCATGCTCGAAGAAGCAGGGCTCCGCTTCATCGGACCCTGCTCGTTCACCCAGCTCGCCGCCGGCGCCAAGGACGAGGCCAAGCGAACCGCGATCGAGAATCGCGTCTCGGTCACTCCCGGAATCAACGACGCGACGGTCCGCGCACTCCTGCACCGGGCGCGCGACCGCGCCGCTCTCGAGCGGCTCGTGAAGCAACACGGCCTCGAGGTCCCCGAGCTCTCCGACTCGAGCCTCGCGCTCCCGGCGCTCGCCGAACGCGTGCTCGAGGCGTCGTACCGGAAGCGGATCGACCTCTTCACGATCGAAGAGCTCGCCGAGCGGATCGGCGCCGAAGCCGAACGGCTGCTCGGCGAGAACCCCGCGCGGCGCTTCCGCTTGAAGGCGATCGGCGGCGGAGGCGGAAAGGGGCAGCGGATCTTCCACGAGGCTTCGGTGGTTCCGGGTCTCGTCCGCGACGTGCTCTCGGAGGTGAAGGCGACCGGCGTCGGCGACAACAAGAACATGCTGATCGAGCTGAACGTCGAGTCGACCCGGCACAACGAGATCCAGCTCCTCGGAAACGGCGAGTGGGCCGTCACGCTCGGCGGCCGCGACTGCTCGCTGCAGATGCACGAGCAGAAGCTCGTCGAGGTCTCGATCACGCAGGAGGGTCTCGAGGACGCCATCACGCGCGCGCGAGCCGACGGGAGCGAGCGCAAGGCGAAGGTGCTCGAAAGGGATCTCGCCGTCCTGCGAAGGATGGAAGAGGAGGCCGAACGCTTCGGTCTCGCCGTCCGGCTCGACAGCGCGTCGACTTTCGAGTGCATCGTCGAGGGAGATCGGCACTATTTCATGGAGGTGAACACGCGGATCCAGGTCGAGCATCGGGTCTCCGAGCTCTGCTACGCGCTCCGCTTCACCAATCCGAGCGATCCTTCCGACCACTTCGACGTCCACTCGCTGGTCGAAGCGATGCTCCTGATCGCCCGCCACGGGCGGCGGCTTCCGCGGCCGCAGCGCGTCCGACGCGAAGCGTCGGCCATCGAAGTCCGCATGAACGCCACCGACCGGGCGCTCCAGCCGTCGGCGGGAGGCGTGATCTTCTCGTGGTCCGATCCCGTCCCTGGAGAGATTCGTGACGATCAGGGGATCTCGCTCAAGAATCCGGACACGGGCATGTTCATGCGCTACCGGCTCGCGGGAGCGTACGACTCGAACATCGCGCTCCTGCTCTCGACCGGATCGAGCCGCGACGAAAGCTGGGCGAACCTGCTCGAGGTACTGCGGCGGACGACGATCCGCGGAATGGATCTCGCGACGAACCACGAGTTCCTCTACGGGATCATGCACTGGTTCGCGGCACGCGATCCGTGGGCGAAGCCGACCACGAAGTTCGTCGTACCGTACCTGACGGCGGTGGGAGAGCTCGCTCGAGAGGCGAAGTCGATCGACCTCGATTACGCCTTCCATCAGCTCGAGCGGCGAGTGCTCGCCGGGACCGCCCCCGAAGCGAAGGCCGCGACGGCGAAGATCTTCGAGCTCAAGGAGACCCTCGTCGAGCGTCCGATCCGGATGCTCTTCGACGAGCCCCACTACCTCTCGGCGTGGCTCTCGCAGCATCGAAACGACTTCAGCGTCCAGAAGGGACGGGTCGTCTGGAAGCGGAACCCGATCGAGGTGCTCGCCGAAACCTATCGGCTGCTCCATCTCGACGACCCCGAGCAGGCCGCCGCCGATCGGATCTGGGATCACGACGCCGAGCTTCTCGAGGCCGCGCTCGGCTTCTACGCACGACTCGGCGAGCGCCTGCCGAAGGGAGCGACCTGGCCGCAGATCGACGCCGCGCTCCGCTCCGAGAAGGCCGCGTTCGGCTTCCCGGAGGCCGTCTTCGAGCGGCTGCGCGCCGCACACGTCGGACATCAGCTCGGCCTCGCGATCCTCGGCGTCGTTCCGCTGCTCGGTGAGAAGGTCGGCTTCTACGAACTCGACCTCGACGAGGATCTCGGCATCCACATTCCCGAGCGCCTCCACGATCCGGCGCACCAGGACGCCATGCGCAAGGTGCTCGTGCCGCCGCCGGTCACGAAGTCCGACGAGATCGTCGCAGCGATGGGTGGCATGTACTACAACCGCGAAGCGCCGGACCTGCCGCACTTCGTCGACGAGGGCGATCACTTCGAGAAGGGCCAGACGCTCTACATCATCGAAGTGATGAAGATGTTCAACAAGGTGCAGGCGACCTTCTCGGGAACCATCCGCGGGCTCTACGTCCGAGAGAACGGGGTGACGGTCCGCAAGGGTCAACCGCTCTTCCACATCGTCCCGGACGAGCAGGTGGTCGAAGAGGATCCCGAAGCGCTCGCCCTCCGCGTCCGCGCCGCGACCGACGGCTACCTCGAACGCCTCGCCTGAGAGCGGAGAAGACCGATGCCCGACGCCCCGTCCTGGATCCGCTGGGAAACGCTGACCAAGAGGCAGTTCGACGCGATCGATCGCGAGAACGCGGTGGTGTTCGTGACGTGCTCCCCGATGGAGGTGCACGGTCCGCATCTTCCGCTCGGCGCCGATTGCCTCGAAGGTGAGGGACTCGCCGAGCGAACGCTCCGCTTCCTCCCGGAACGCCATCGAGGCCGGACCTTCCTCAAACTCCCGTTCGTGTGGGCGGCCTGCGATGGCGTCCCCCAGCCCGGGACGATCGCCTTCCGACCTTCGACGACGATCGCGTTTCTCGAGGACATGGGGCGTTCGCTCGCGCTCCAGGGCTTCCGGAACGTGATGGTCTCGAACTTCCACGGAAGCCCGCGGCACTTTCTCGCGATCGAGACGGCCTGCGAACGCGTGACGCGCGAATATGGAATCCGGATGGTCTCGGTCTTCTCGCTCATGCTCTCGAGGCTGAACGGTGGGGGCTCGGAGCTCGGCGACGTCCTCGGGCATCTGCCCGGCGTCACGAAGGACGATTTCAAAGGCGATACGCACGCCGGCCTCGTCGAGACTTCGCAGCTCCTCGCGCTCCATCCCGAATGGGTCGACCCCGCGTACGATTCGCTGCCGCGACGGACCGTCGATCTCTGGCTCGAGGAGACCGGACGCGAGAGGCCGTCTGGAGAACGCGGCAAGCCGGCTTCGATCCCGCAGATGGTGAAGGGCTTCAAGGCCGGGATCCATTACTTCGCCGAGGAGAGCTACGCCGGTGCGCCGGCCAAGGCTTCGGCCGAGCTCGGCGAGCAGATCCTCGACACGCTCGCCGAGCGCGCCGCCGACGCGCTCGGCGAGGTTCTCGACGGAACGCTCCCGCAAGAGCAGTGGCACTCTCCGTTCTGGAAGCTCCGGCACATCTTCGTGAACCCCGCTGCGGTGCGCTTCTTCAACTGGGTGATGGACGTCCCGAAGACGGTCGGTTGAGATCGCGCCGCGCCAGCGCACGGCCCCGCACCGCAGGAGCCCGAACCGCTTGAACGACCTGCTCTTGATCCTCACGTGCCTCGTCCTCTCGGCCTTCTTCTCGGGAAGCGAGACGGCGCTTCTCCGGGTCCGCCGCCAGGATCTCGAGCGCGAGGGGGCCTCGGCTCATAGTCCGGCGCCCGCCGCCGCGCGCGCATTGCTCTCGTCGACCTCGCGGCTCCTCGTGACGATCCTGGTCGGGAACAACGTCGTGAACCTCCTCGCCGCGGCCGTCGCTGCGGCGATCGCCGTCCGCTACCTCGGCGAGGACCTGGGGGTGCTTCTCTCGACGGTCGTGATGACGATCGTCGTCCTGGTCTTCTCCGAGGTGTTGCCGAAGGCGTTCTCGGCGCGTCATCCGCTTCGCGTGACGACGCTCGTCTCGCTTCCTCTCTATCTCCTCCATCAGCTGCTGCGCCCGGTGCACATCGCCTTCGACCGCGTCGTCGAGCCCCTGATCCATCGCCTCGGAGGCGGCGCCGAGAGCGAGCCCCTGAGCTCCGCCGAGGAGCTTCTCCGCCTCGCCGCCGCCGAGGGGATGGGCCAGTCGGCCGGAACGGCGTCGCCCGAGTCGATCATCGGCGGCGTCGCGCGAGCCTCCGAGATGCACGCGTCGGACATCATGGTGCCGCGCACCGAGGTGATCGCGTTTCCGCTCGAGATTCCGCCTCAAGATCTCCTCGAGCGCTTGCTCGCCGACGGCTACACGCGAGCCCCCGTCTACGAGGGCTCGATCGACCGGGTCGCCGGAATCGTCCACCTGAAGGACCTGATCCTCGCCGTCCGTCGAGGCGCCACGAGCGTCGAGGGAATCCTGAAGCCCGTCCTTCGCGTGCCCGGCCGGAAGCCGATCCTGCCGCTTCTCTCCGACATGCAACGTGCCTTCGTGCATCTCGCGATCGTGAAGGACGAGTTCGGCGTGACGCTCGGCATCGTGACGCAGGAGGACATCCTCGAAGAGATCGTCGGCGAGATCCGGGACGAGTTCGACCGCGAGGAGCTCCTCACGATCCGGCGGCTCGCAGATGGCTCGTACGACGCGCTCGGGCGAGTGAAGGTCCTCGACTTCAACCGCGAATCGGGATGGGAGATCCCCGCCGAACGCGGCGACACGCTCTCGGGCCTCGTCTTCCACCGCCTCGGCCACGCGCCGAGGAAGGGCGAGCGGGTTCCGGTGGGCGATTACGAGATCGCCGTGAGCGACGTCTCGGGAACGCGGATCACCGAAGTCCACGTGACGCGAAGCGAGGCGCGCGCGGACACGGAAGACGCGCCGCGAGATGACGAAGCCGATCCGGGAGCGACCGCGTGAGCCGCCCGGTCGAGCGGCCATGACGCAGAACGCTTTCGAGGGCCGCACCGTGGCGATCACGGGCGCCGCGGGTGGCATCGGCTCGGCGCTCGCACGGGCCTTCGGACGCCGCGGGGCGCGGCTCGCGCTCCTCGATCTCCCCGGCCCGGACCTCGAGAGCCTCGCGTCTTCACTCGCCGAAGCCGGGCGCGAGGCGATCGCGGTCGCCTGCGACGTCACCTCGGACGCCGCATGCCGGGACGCGATCGGATCGGTCGTCGGCCGCTTCGGGGGCATCGACGTTCTCGTGAACAACGCCGGCATCTCCCACCTCGGCCGCTTCGCGGAGACCGACGTCGAGGTCCTCCGCCGCGTCATGGAGGTCAATTTCTTCGGAGCGGTCCGCTGCACGAAGGCCGCGCTCGCGAGCATCGTCGAGCGGCGCGGTTCGGTCGTCGTCCTCTCGAGCGTCGCAGGCTTCGCGCCGCTCGCCGGCCGCTGCGGCTACTCGGCGAGCAAGCACGCGCTCCACGGGCTCTTCGACTCGTTGCGAGTCGAGCTCCGCGCACAGGGAGCGCACGTGCTCGTCGTCTGTCCGAGCTTCGTCGACACCGGGATCGGAGCGCGAGCGCTCGGCCCCGACGGAGGCGCCCCCCGAATCGCGCGAACCACGACCGGAAAGCCTGCATCGCCCGACGACGTTGCCCGTGCGATCGTCCGCGCCACGGAGCAGCGACGCCGGATGCTCGTGCTCTCGAGCGTCGGCCGGATCTCGTGGTGGCTCACCCGCCTCGTGCCGTCGGTCTACGATCGGCTGATGGAGCGGACGCTGCTTCGGGACGAGGCGCCTTGAGAAGCTCGGCCACGCCGGCGAGAAGCTCGACCCGGGGAGAGAAGCCGAGCTCGTCGCGAGCGCGGTCGACGGCATAGCGGTACTGGCGGCCGATCACCCGAACGGCGTAACGCGTGAGCCGAGGCTCCTTTCCCGAGAGCCGCGCCACGACTTCGAGAGCGCCGGCCAGCGCGAGCGCGAGCGGGTAGGGCACGTGCCGC
>CAJPFO010000113.1 GCA_905339255.1 Myxococcaceae bacterium | reverse complement strand
GCGAGCTCGCGCTGCGCATCGTCCCGCCATGCCTGCTTCCGATTCGCCTCGAGCGTCGCCTCGGCGAGCCTTGCGGCCTCGCGCGAGGCCCTCGGAAAGTAGACGAAGCTCCCGTCGAGCGGCGCGCAGAGTGGCTTCACGATGCTCTCGCGAAGCTCGCGTGCGCCGAGCCCCCTCCGGACCGTGCGCCGCGACCGGATGCGCGCGAGCGGATACGGCCCAGGAGTCGCATCGTGGAGGCGGACACGGACGAGCTCTCGCGTTGCCCCCGGTTCGGACGACGCCACCGAAAGCTCCGCTGCGAGACCGAGCGCCGACGCCGCGAGCACGAGATTCTCTGCGAACGCGCCGATCGAGAGCGTGAGCTCGCGGTCTTCCGGATCGACCGCAGGGAGCCGCCGGCTCTCGACCGCACGGATCGTCCAGTCGCGCGCGTCGTGGACCGCCACTTCCCACGGCTGCGTGTTGTGCCCGTTCGGTGCGAGCGATGCGAGCTCGAGAATCTGTACGCCGAGCCGATCGAGCGGCGGAATCGAGGACGCCGACTCCTCGTCCGCGACCTGAGTCACCGATGCGCGCGCTCCACCCGCCTGCGCCGCCATCGCACAGACGGCGCTCGCCGCGGCGAGCTTTCCGAAGGCCCGGCGACTCAGCGCCGGCGCGGATTCCACGGCCGGGCGCCGACGCTCGGGGCCGAGCGCGTCGCTCACCGCGCTCGCTCCCCACGGTCTCGCGAACGCAGTGCGCGCGTCTGCTCTCGATCGACGCGAAGCCCGTCGAGCGTCAGCACCACGCGGTAATCCCTTTGCGCACCTTCGCGGCTCACGTATCCGTCGAGAACGTCGTCGAGCACGCGGTCGGGATCCCGTTCGAAGGGATCCCCCCAGCCCCCGCCGCCGCCGAGCTGGAACGAGAAGCCACTACCCGGAACGAGCGGCACCAGGTATCCGAGCGCCTGCTCCTCGCGTTCCGCTTCGGTCCCGCATCCCACGATCCAGCGATTCGCGCTGCCGTCCCCACCCCCGGCCATGCCACGAACCGGCCACCGGCGTCCGATCGCGGAGAAGTTAAGCAGCATCGGCGAATCGACCTGCTTCACGATTCGCGTGCCGCAGCAACCTCGCCAGCGCCCCGCACCGCCCGTGTCGGGAACGAGCTCCCGCTCGGCGATCCGATACGGAAATCGCATCTCGACGATCTCGGCGTTTGCGAGTGTCGACATGCCATAGTGATTCGGGAGCCCACCCCAGCCGTCCAACCCGTGTACGGCACTCGACCAGCCGGCGGCGCTGTCCATGTTCGCGTCGAGGAAGAGCTCGCCCGTCTCGGGGTGCGCTCCGAATGCCATCACGAGCGCACCGATCTTGAGCGTCTGCGGGTAGGCACGCTCGGGCAGGATGCCCTCGAACGCGTAGGCGACGGCCTCGGCAATCTCGCCGCCGATGTTGAGCGTGCAGGCCGTGACGGGTGCCGGCGCGTCGGCATTCACGACCGAGTGTGCCGGGAGCACCAAGTCGATGGTCTCGAAGAACGCCTCGTTCTTCGAGATCTCGGGGTCGAGCATCGTCGCCACGGCGAGGTAGACGTTCGAATGGGTATTGGCTCGAGAGCTGTTCACGTAGCTTCGCACCTGGGGATGCGATCCCGTGAGATCGACGCAGAGCCGATCGCCGCGCACGCGAAGCGTGCAGCGGACATTGATGTCGGTGGTCCCCATGCCGTCGTGATCGAGAAAGGCCTCGCCTTCGTAATCGCCATCGGGCCAGGATTCGATCTCGGCACGGATCCGGCGCACACCTCGGGCAATCGACTCGTCGCACGCAGTGCGGATCACCCCGATGCCGTACTTCGAAACGAGCTCGGCGATCCGCCGGACTCCGACCCGGCATGCGGCGAGCATGGCGAGAAGATCGCCGCGAAACGTCGGAAGGCGCGTGTTGAGCTCGAGCATCCGAACCAGGTCTTCGCGGATCCGCCCCCGGTCACAGATCCGGATCGGAGGCAGCCGCAGGCCCTCCTGCCAGATCTCAGTCGCCGTCGGCGAGTACGATCCCGGCGTGATCGCGCCCGTGTCCATCTGATGGGCGCGCACGGCCGGAAAGAGCACGAGCTCGCCGTCATGGTGGACCGGCATCACCATCGTGAGGTCGGGGATGTGCGAGCCCCCGTGATACGGATCGTTCACGAGGAAGACGTCGCCGTCATGGACGTCCCCCTCGAAGGCCGAGAGGACGCTCTCCACCGAGAACTTCATCGCCCCCATGTGAACCGGAAGCGACGCCGTCCGAAGCGCCTGTGCGATGAGACGCGAACGATCGTCCATCACGGCGCATGAATAGTCCGATGATTCGCTGAAGATCGGCGTGACGGCGGTCCGCTTCATGGTGAGGGACATCTCGTCCGCGACCGTCTCGAGGAAGCCTCGGATCACGTCGACGGTGATCGGATCCGGCGGCGATGCGGGCGTGGGAAAGGCACGCGTCATGACTCGACTCCACTTCTCTCGAGGTGATAGATCTCGCTCGCGTCGAGGCGGCAAGACCAGCCCGGATAGACGACCACGGTCGAATCCGGCTCGTGGACGATCGCCGGCCCTTCGAACCGGGCTCCCGGCGCGAGATCGGCCCCCTCGTGGATGGGCGTCCGGACCCAGCCGTCCTCTTTCGAGAAGTAGACGTCGCGGTGGCGAGCGGGAGCGGGCTTCGAGTCCGAAGCGACGCTGCCGCTGCTGCCGCGCGCCGGCGTGCGTGGCGAGGGCCGGCTGCTCGTGACCTCGAGCCCGATCACGTGGACGGGCTCCGAGCGCTTCGCGAACGAACGCTCACGCTCGTGCGCATCGTGGAAGCGCAGGGCGGCGCCTTCGAGCGCGCGTCGGTCGACCCTTTCGCCCGTGAGTTCGAGGGGAACCCAGATCTCGGAGGTCTGTCCGGCGTAATGGCATGCCACTCGCGTCTCGTGGTGGAGATCGTGATCGGAGCCGAGCAACGATCGCGACTTCTCGCAGAGCGCTCGGCGGAGCGCCGAGAGCGCGTCGGGATCGGCCGTGTCGCAGCGCCCGACGAAAGTCGCCAGATGCTCGGCCCTGGGTGTCGCAAAGAGCCCACCGAGTGCCGAGAATGCACCCGCAGCGCGCGGCACGAGAACGGTGTCGATGCCGAGATCCTCGGCCTGCCGCCCCGCGTGGACGGCGCCATTGCCGCCGAAGGCGACCAGCGCAAAGTCCCGCGGATCGTGCCCCTGCTGGACACTCACCACACGGATCCCATGCGTCATCTGGGCGTTCACGACGCGCAGGATTCCGTAGGCGGCCTCTTCCAATCCGAGGCCGATCCGGTCCGCGACCCGCTCGCGGATCGCCGCCCGCGCGGCTCCGACGTCGAGCTTCACGCTGCCGCCGAAGGTCGCCGCCGGATCGAGATAGCCGAGCAGGAGGTTCGCGTCCGTCACCGTCGGCTCGCGCCCCCCGCGCCCGTAACACGCCGGGCCGGGGTCGGAGCCCGCGCTCGCCGGCCCCACGTGAAGCCCGTTGCCCGCGTCGACCCGCGCGATGCTCCCACCTCCCGCGCCGATCGTGTGGATCCCGAACATCGGGACGGCGACGGCGTGGCGTTCGATCCAGGTCCCGGCCGTGATCCGGGGGGCGCCATCGGCGATGAGACAGATGTCGTAGCTCGTGCCGCCCATGTCGATGGTGATGAGATTGCCGTGCCGCGTTCGTCGCGGCAGGATCTCCGCCGCGGCGAGCACGCCGCCAGCGGGGCCCGAGAGCAGGAGCGAGACCGCGCGCTGCCCGGCGATGCGTCCGTCGATCACCCCGCCGTTGCTCTTCACGACGAGAAACTCGCCTTCGAAGCCGCTCTCCTCGAGCTCGCGCTCGAGGGCCGCCAGATAGCTCGCCGTACCGGGGCCGACGTAAGCGTTCACCGCCGTGGTGCTGAAGCGCTCGTACTCGCGAACCTGCGGCAGGATCTCGCTCGAAACCGAGAGATCCACTCCCGGCCACTCCTCGTTCGCGATCTCGGCCGCGCGATTCTCGTGCGAGGCGTCGAGGAAGCTGAACAAGAAGCCGATCGCGAGCGACTCGCAGCCGGCAGCGCGAAGCGAACGCACGCGCTCGCGAACGGCGTCCTCGTCGAGCGCGAGACACACCCGCCCCTTGGCATCGATCCGTTCCGGCACCGTCGTGCGGTGCCGGCGCAGGACGAGGGGGCGCGGCGGTTCGAGCGTCGGATCGTAGATCGCCTCCTTTCGGCCGCGCCGGTACTCGAGCTCGTCGCGAAAGCCGGCGGTCGTGATCATCCCGACTCGTGCGCCGCTTCCCTCGATCATCATGTTCGTTGCCACGGTCGTCCCGTGAACCAACCGATCGGTGCGTGCGAGAAGCTCGGAGACTGCGAGTCCGAACGTCCCTGCCGCCTTCGCGATCCCGTCGAGAACGCTCTCGGCTTGCCGGCCCGGCGCGGTCGGGACCTTGAGCGAGAGCGGACGCTCGCCGCCGAGGACGACGATGTCCGTAAAGGTCCCTCCAACGTCCACTCCGATCTCGTAGCGCTGCATGGCATCACCTCGGAACTCGCGATCGCGACCGCATCGAAGCTTGCGGCGGCGGCGGCATCGCGGCTGAAATCGTCTGCATGAACTCCGCCCAGCTCGCGGCCTCGCGAAGATCGAAGCCGACGTAATGCGAATACGTCCGCGCCCGCAGCACGAGGTAGGTCGCCCCTGCGCCGAAGAGCGCCACCAGGGCGCGCACCGAGGCATCGGGCGGCCTCCCGACCCGCAACGCGACGCGGCGCAGCAGGTCGGCGCTCCGCTCTTCGCGAACGACTGCGAGCACGTCCGAAAGCGGGTTCGCCTCGACGAGCTCCCAGATCAGGATCTGCTGCGTGATGGGACGGGCGCGCAGCGCCGCGACGTGACGCTCCATGATGAGAGGCGCCCATCCGGCCCAAGTCTCCTGCTCGGGGGCCGGCAGGTGATCGCCGATCAGCTCGTCGACGCACCACCAGAAGTCGCTCCCACTCGCGTAGGCGGCGATCAGGCGATCGAGCGTTCCGAAGTATCGGGACAGGAGCTGCTTGTCGACCGCGGCCTCGCGCGCGACGGCGCGGATCCCGAGCCCCTGGAAGCCGTCGCGAGCGAGCACGCGGCCCACGGCCTCGACGATCCTCCGCTCCGTCGCGCTGCGATCTCGGGTCGGGCGAAGCGCATGGGATGCCGTCACGAACGCCCTCGCTTCGGATTGCTAAGTCCCCATATGGGGACAGCGTGACAGCCTACGTTCACCGGTGATCGAAGTCAAGAGTCTCTTCTCATCAATCCGATTTATGTCGACAATATCGGTTGTTACGCTGATTCACCGTCCCCGATCCGAAACCTTCGAGGGCGCTCTTGCGCCGGTTTGTCCCCGGTCGGAGATCGAAGATTTCGGGTGCGTCGGATGCGCCATCGCGAGGGACGCGCGCACACGGGCGGCCCGAAAGCGTGCGGCAGCCCCGGGGCAGCATGACCCATCCCTTGGGAGCAACCGACACACCGACCCACGCGCGGCGCCTGCCCGCACACCGCAGCGCGGCATGGCGCTTGCTTTTCACCGTCCCACCGGTCGCCGCCGGGTCTCGGCCACGAAGCCAGGAAATGGGATGGGGAGTTCATGAATCCGCTAGGGACGGTGCTGCTCGCGCTGTTCTTCATTCTCCTGCTCGCGCAGGCACGGCCGGCGCAGACGCTTCCGGTGGGCTGCAGCGTCGTCGGAGGCGAAGCGCTCTGCACCGGGAATCAATCGGCGGGGATCGTGTCGTCGAACGAAGGCCTCTCGCGTCTCACGGTGCGAGAGCTCTCGAGCGACATCCGTCCGGCACCCGGCCACTCCGGCGTCACGCTCGAGAGTCGCGCGGCAAAGGGTGGTGCGGGAGCGAACTGCGGTGTCTTCAATCCGACCTGCGACGGTGGGCCCGGCGGCGCTGGCGCAACGGGCTCGGCGTCAGCCGTCGAGTTCGCCGGTGGTTCTCGTCGCATCGTGGCTTCCGGCGACGACGTGGATGCGATCTTCGCGTTGAGCTTTGGCGGAGACGGCGGGCACGGAGGAAGCGATACCTCCATCGTCTTCCCCGCCTACGGAGGAAAGGGCGGACGCGGCGGCAACGGAGGAACGGTGTCGATCACGAGCGCGGGCGCGCTCGAGGCTTCGGGCTCCGACGCCTACGGGATCTTCGCGCGAAGCGACGCGGGCGACGGCGGAACGGGAGGCCATGCCGGCACGTCGACGAAGGCCCGCGGCGGCGACGGCGGCGTGGGCGGCACGGGCGGCGCCGTCACGGTGCAGAGCGCGAGCGGCATCCGCGCCTCTGGCGCCTCGGCGGCGGGCATCGTGGCCCAGAGCTTTGGCGGCGCAGGCGGCGACGGCGGCGGTGCGGGCGGAATCGTCGGCACCGGCGGAGGCGCGAGCGGAAGCGGGCCCGGAGGTGCGGTCTGCGTCACGAACTCCGGTGCGATCGACGTCGAGGGCGTCGGCGCGCGCGGCATCCTCGCCGAGAGCGTGGGCGGCTTCGCCGGCGCAGGCGGCGGCAGCGGCGGCCTCGTGTCCTTCGGCGGCAACGCGCAAAGCGCCGGCGCGGGCGGCGCCGTCACGCTCGAGAACCAGGGCCGCGTCACGTCCCGCGGTGCCGAATCCGATGCGCTCTTCGCGCAGAGCGTGGGCGGCGGCGGCGGGACCGGCGGCGGAACGGGCTCCGCCTTCTTCTCTCTCGGCGGAGAGGGCAACGCGGGCGGCGCAGGCGGAGCGGTTCTCGTCACGAACTCGGCTCATCTCGACACCAGCGCCGTCGGCTCCGTCGCGATCTTCGCGCAGAGCGTGGGGGGTGGGGGCGGCGATGGTGGCGGCGCCGGCTCGCTGGTCGCGATCGGCGGCAAGTCGAGCGCGGGCGGGGCGGGCGGGTCGGCCACCGTGCGAAACCTCGCCGGCGGCGAAGTCACCACCCGCGAAGAGAGATCCCACGGCATCTTCGCGCAGAGCATCGGCGGGGGCGGCGGCACGGCGGGAGGCTCCGGCGGCCTCGTCTCGCTCGGCGGCGAAGGCCAGGGCGGCGGCATCGGCGCGGCGATCGACATCACGAACGATGCCGCCATCGAGACGCGCGGCGCGAACGCACGCGGCCTCTTCGGTCAGAGCATCGGCGGCGGCGGCGGTGACGGCGCCGGCTCGGGCGGCATCGTCTCGATCGGAGGCAAGAGCTCGGGCGGCGGCGTGGGCGGCAACGCCAGCATCACGAATCACAGCAGCATCGCCACGCAGGGTGCGGGCTCCGACGCGATCTTCGCCCAGAGCGTGGGGGGTGGTGGCGGCACTGCCGGCGGCTCGGGTGGCGTCGTCTCCGTCGGTGGAAAGGCCCCAGGCATCGGCGGCGAGGGCACCGGCGGCGGCAACGGTGGACCGGTCCGGATCTCGAGCACCGGCGAGATCGAAACCGTCGGCGCGGCCGCGCGCGCAATCGCCGCGCAGTCCATCGGCGGCGGTGGGGGCGACGGCGCCGGCTCGGGCGGATTCGTCTCGATCGGCGGCAAGGGCTCCGGCGCGGGCGACGGCGGGACCGCCACCATCACGAGCGCCGGCCGCATCTCCACCGAGGGTGCCGCCGCCCACGCAATCTTCGCCCAGAGCGTGGGCGGAGGCGGCGGCGCGGCGGGAGGCTCGGGCGGGCTCGTGAGCATCGGCGGATCGGGTCGGGGCGGCGGGAGCGGCGATCGCGTCGAGATCACCAACGATGCGTCGATCGACACCGTGGGCTCCGACGCACGCGGAATCTACGCCCAATCCTTGGGTGGGGGTGGCGGTGCAGGCGCCGGCTCGGGAGGGCTCGTCTCCCTCGGTGGTTCCGGGGCAGGCGGAGGCGACGGTGGCGAGGTCGTCGTTGCGAACCGCGGCCGCATCGCAACGCTCGCAAGCCGCGCCCACGGCATCGTCGTCGAGAGCATCGGCGGCGGAGGCGGCAGCGGCGGGGGCGCGGGAGGAGTCGTCTCGATCGGCGGTAGCGGCGACGACGCGGGCGCTGGCGATGGGGGCGCGATCACGCTCACGAACCATGGCGCCATCGACGCAG
>CAJPFO010000112.1 GCA_905339255.1 Myxococcaceae bacterium | reverse complement strand
GCCCGCGCGCGCGGGCGCGACGGCGAGAGTGGAGAAGCTGCGCGAAGCGCTGCTCGCGGCACCGTACGAGCTCTGCACGCAAAAGGCGGAGCTGCTCACGGCGTGGTTCCGCGAGAACGCGCCGCAGGATCTCCTCGCCGGGAACGTGGCGCGCCTGCACTACTCGCTCGCTCGCCGGGCCCTCGCACGAAATCTCGGAAGCGGAGCCCCGCAGTCGCGAGCGCAGCTCGCCGCTGGACGCATGCTCCAGCGCTTCTACGAGTCGCGGGAGGAGGCGAGGCGGGTCGCCCCTCCGGTGGTCTCCTTCGCGCGCGCGCTCGCGTTCACGCTCGAGCGCGTCCCGCTCCGCATCCATCCGGGCGAGATCTTGGTCGGGAACCCGTCTTCGAAGCGGATCGGCGCTCCGATCCATCCGGACTATGGCGGGCTCCTCCTGCTTCCCGAACTCGAGACGCTCGCGCGCCGGCGGGTGAATCCGATCGCGATCACCGCAGAGCAGCGGCGGCTCCTCGAAGACGAGATCTTTCCGTACTGGTTCTCGCGTTCGGTGCTCGCGAGGGCGCCGCTCCGGGCGCGAGACCGCGAGCTGCAGAATACGCTCGTCTCCGGGCGCCGCTTCGTGCTCACGCAGTTTGCGGGGATCTCGCACGTGACGCCGGACTACGAATCCGTGGTCCGCGAGGGATTCGAGGGGATCCTCGCACGGGTCGAGGTGGCGCGGCGCTCCGCCCGCGACGACTCCGCGCGCGTCTTCTACGAGGCGGCCGCCATCTCGGCGAAGGCCGCGATCGCGTTCGCAGGACGCTGGCGATCGTTCTGCCTCGCCGAGGCTGCGCGCGAAGCGGATCCAGCCAGAGCGGGGGAGCTTCGCGGGATGGCCGAGGCCTTCGCCCAGGTTCCGGCTCGTCCGGCGCGAACCTTCCGCGAGGCCGTCCAGAGCATCGTGACCGCTCACGTGATCATTCACCAGGAGAGCTTCCAGCACGGCGTCTCGTTCGGGCGGCTCGACCGGCTCCTCGATCCCTTCTACGTCCGCGATCTCGCCGCCGGTCGGATCACACGAGACGAAGCGGTCGAGGTGCTCGCCTGCTTCCTCTGCAAGGCCGCCGAGCTCGTTCCGCTCTTCAACGAGATGGCGACCGAGTACTTCAGTGGGCTCTCCTCGGCTTCGGGGATCACCCTCGGTGGCTCGGATGCCGAGGGTCGCGACGCGGCCTGCGAGACGAGCTTCCTTTTCCTCGATGCGTACGATCGGGTTCGTCTGCGCCAGCCGAACCTTCACCTGCGGGTGCATGCCGGGAGCGATCCGGCGCTTCTCGAGCGGGCGCACGAGGTCGTGAAGCGCGGAGGCGGGATGCCCGCCTTCTTCAACGACGCGACGGTCAGAGAGGCGCTCGAGCGTCACGGCATCCGCCACGAGGATGCGCTCGACTACTCCGTCGTCGGCTGCGTCGAGTGGGGTGTACCACGAAAGAGCTTTCCGGCTGCGGGCGCCGCGTTCGTCTCGCTTCCCGCGGCGCTCGACACGGCGCTCCACTCGCTTCGCGAGCCGGCGTCGATGGAGGAGGTCGGGACGGCGATCGCAGCCGAGATCGACCGCGCGGCCGCCGACGCCGCCGACGGCAACGACGCGATCGAGCGCGTCCATGCCGAGCATCGGCCGACGCCGCTGCTCTCGCTGCTCGTCGAAGGATGCATCGAGTCGGGCGTCGAAGTGAACGCCGGTGGCGCCCGCTATGGGACGACGGGGATGCAGGGGGTCGGCGTGGCCGACGTCGCGGATTCGCTCGCTTTGATCGAACGCCTCGTCTTCGAAGAGAAGAGAATCGGATTCGCGGCGCTCATGCAGACCGTCGATTGCAATTTCGAGAGCGCTCCCGATCTGGCCGCATGGTCGACCGAGAGGCTCGATCGCTACGGTTGCGACCGCGGTCGAGCGGAGCGCTGGGCGAGGTGGGTCTGCGACACGTGGTGCGACGCCGTTTCGAAGCGGCGAAACCCGCGCGGCGGAGCGTACCTTCCCGGCTTCTGGAGCATGACGACGCACGTCGGGTTCGGCCGCCGCCTCGGAGCGCTCGCGAGTGGACGCCGGGCGGGCCGACCGCTCGCGGACGGGATCTCGCCTTCGAACGGCGCCGATCGCGACGGCCCGACCGCGTCGCTCATGAGCGCGGCGCGAGCGAGTACGACGAGCGTGGGCAACGGCCTGTGCGTGAACGAGAAGCTCGATCCGTGGCTCGTCCAGGGAGAAGGGGGAACGCGGCTCATGGTCTCGCTCACGCGGGGCTACTTCGCCGCGGGCGGCATGCAGGTTCAGTACAACGTCGTCGATCCCGCCGTGCTTCGCGAGGCGAAGCTCCATCCCGAGCGTCATCGCGATCTCGTGGTCCGGATCTCGGGCTACAGCGCCTACTTCTGCGACCTCACGCCCGAGATGCAGGACGACATCATCGAGCGCACCTCGCACGGCGAGATTTCGCCGCCTCCCGGGTGTCGGGAAGCTCCTGCCGAATGACGGAATCGCCCGAGGCGCTCGTCTTCGACGTGCAGCGCTTCTCGGTCCACGATGGGCCGGGGATCCGGACGGTGATCTTCTTCAAGGGGTGCGGGCTCGCCTGTGCCTGGTGCCAAAACCCCGAGGCCATGCGTGCCGGGCCGGAGATCTCGTACGTCGCCGACCGTTGCCTCGCCGAGTGCCGGCGTTGCATCGATGCGTGCGAGGAGAAGGCGCTCTTCGATCGTCGCGAGGGCCGGGTCGATTGGTCGCGTTGCAGCGGTTGCGGCCGCTGCGTCGAGGTGTGCCCGACGGCGGCACTCCGTCGCGTCGGGCGCCGCCTCGGCATCGATGCGCTCCTCGCCGAAGTGCTCCGCGACGTCGACTTCTTTCGCGAGTCCGGAGGAGGGATCACGCTCTCCGGCGGCGAGCCGGTGCTGCATTCGCGATTTCTGGAGGTCTTCTTGCCGCGCGCAAAGCAGGCCGGCCTCGACGTGACGATCGAGACCGCAGGGCACTATCCCTTCGAGCTGATCGAGCCGCTCCTGGCCTTTCTCGACCTCGTCCTCTTCGACGTGAAGCTCATGGACTCCGCGGAGCACCGCGCCATGACGGGGCGCGACAACGAGACGATCCACCAGAATCTCCGTCGACTCGTCGAGCGCGGGGTTCGAGTCGAGGTGCGGATGCCCGTCATCCCGGGGTGCAACACCGCCGAATCGAACGTCGCCGCGACCGCGGGCCTGCTCCGCGCGCTCGGCGTCCGGACGATCACGCTCCTCCCCTACAACCATCTCTGGGAGGCGAAGCTTCCGACGCTCGGGCAGGAGTCACGAAGCCTCGGCCTGCGCCCCCCGGACGAAGCCGTCTACGCGGGAATCCGCGAGGGTTTCGCGCGGGCGGGAGTCGAGGCGAGGCTCTGATGCGGCTTCTCGTGACCGGAGCGACGGGTTTCCTGGGGCGACATCTCCTTCCCGCGCTTCGCCGGGCGGGACACGAGTCCGTGGCGCTCCTCCTGCCCGACGAGAGACCGCCGGTCTGGCTCACTGAAACGGAGGCCGCGGTCGTTCGAGGCGACATCACGCGAGCCGAGACACTTTCGAACGTCGCTTCGGGCTGCGATGGCGTCGTGCACCTGGCGGCGGCGGTTGGTTACGGTCAGCAGATGGATCATTGCCTTCGCGTCAACCGCGACGGTACCGCGAACGTCGCTCGAGCGGCCGAGGCCGCCGGGGCGCGACGCTTCGTCCAGCTCTCCTCGGTCTCCGTCTACGGACGGACTCCCGACGTCCGGATCGACGAGAGCGCCCCGCTTCGCAAGACGGGCGACCCCTACGGCGACACCAAGATCGATGCCGAGGAGATCCTTGCCGCGAGCTCCTCGCTCGCGGTGACGTGTCTTCGGCCGACCGTCATCTACGGGCCGGGCGACGTGCGCTTCCTCGGCAAGCTCGTCGAGAACCTTCGCAGCGGGAAAGCGGCGGTGGTCGGCTCGGGGAACAACAGCGTCGACGCGATCCATGTTCTCGACGTGGTTCCCGTCGTGGTTCGCGTCCTCGAGACGCCGGCGAGCATCGGACGGGCGTACAACTTGAATCATCCCGGAAACCCCACTTGGAACGCGCTCGTCACGCACGTGGCCGGGCTCCTCGGCGTCC
>CAJPFO010000111.1 GCA_905339255.1 Myxococcaceae bacterium | reverse complement strand
CCCCTAAAACGCCTATCGCCTACAAATCCACCCCCCTAAAATCGCCTATCGCCTACAAATCCACCCCCCTAAAATCGCCTATCACCTACAAATCCACCCCCCTAAAATCGCCTATCACCTACAAATCCACCCCCCTAAAATCGCCTATCGCCTACAAATCCACCCCCTGAAATCGCCTATCACCTACAAGTCAGGTTGTCGCTTTATAGGCAAATCAACTACAGAAAAACTTTTGACTTGTAGTTTATTTGGTCGCAAAATGCGTTTCCAAATCCCCCAAGGAAAGCCTATGAAACCGACCAAAGAGAAAAAACGGCAGGCGCTGGTTTCCAAGGCCGAAGACAGAAGCCTGAAAGCGCCGCAGTCCGTCATCCACATCAAGCACCGCATCACCTTGCGGCAGTACAAGTATTGGATTTTGTCGCTGGATGCCTTCCGGGAAGCTTACAAGCAAAGCCTGGAGCCAGACCCCAATGGGTTCTATCAGTTTCCCATCGACAGGCTGACGGAATACCTCGGCTATGAGCCAGTGAAAGACGAGTTGAAGGTGGATTTTGAGGCGTTGCGGAAAGAACCCATCATCATCAATTTCCTTCACAAGGATGGCAAGCCGGCGCAGCGCGGCATGGGG
Source organism: Myxococcaceae bacterium (assembly GCA_905339255.1). Lineage (GTDB taxonomy): Bacteria > Myxococcota_A > UBA9160 > UBA9160 > UBA9160 > MYXO. The sequence continues at coordinate 11,123 of CAJPFO010000111.1, read as the reverse complement.
TTTATCTCCGAGTGGAAGGTCACTAGCAAGACGATCTACTTCAGGCTTCCTTCCTTTGTTGAGGAGGTGATGCGCGGCCTGGACGAGCCGCAAAACATATTCCAGCTTCTCAACTGGGATATTTTCAATCACTTCTCAGGAAAATACGAAGCAGTGATATACAAGCTGTGCCGGGATTATGTGGGGGTTAGGCGGACGCCGTATATGACCATTGACGATTTCCGCGAGTATATGGGCGTGCCGGCGGACGAGTACGCAGAATTCACTAGACTCGGGCAAAGGGTGATCTACGGGCCATGCAAGGCCATTAACGATAGCCCCGTGTCAGACATCATGGTCGAGCCGGTGATCGACCGGAAAGGCCGCAAGTCGGTGGGGATTAGCTTCCTTGTCGAACCCAAAAACCAACCCCTCCTTCCCTTCATCGACACCCTCCAAGAACCCCACCCCGCTTTCCGGCTTGCCAAGGTGCCGATCCTGCCGGAAACCCAGAAAAAGTACCTGGCCCTGCGCAGCGAAGAAGAGATCGCCCTGTGCATCGGGCGGGCCAACGAATACGGCGGGAAGCAGGAGAAGGACGGCAAGCCGCCGAACTACGGGGCGCTGTACCACGCAGCGATCAAGGAAGGCTGGCACACCGCCGTGGGCGACCGGAAAGCCGCCGAGGGTGCCGCCTTGGCGCGGAAGAAGGCCGAAGCCGCCGCAAAACGGCAGGCGGCGGCGGCGGAGAAGGCCCAGGCAGAAAAGGGGCTGGCTGAGACAGAAGCCGTGCTGGGGCGGTTCAAGTCGCTTCCCGAGTCCGTCCAGGCGGAGTCCATCGCCGCCTTCCTCGCCACCGACCCCAGCGCCAAAGGCGCGTACAAGCGCAAAGGCTTCGACTCCCCGCTGTTCCTGTTCCCCTTCGCGCACTACCTCAAAGGACAAGGCCAGGCGGCCTAGTTTGGAGCGTTCCCACGCTCCGCGATGGAATGCATCCGGTGGCGTTCCTGCGCCGCTTGGCAACCGCTTCGCTGGTCGGAGAGGGCTTCGATCACCCGCCGCTGGACACCTTATGTGCTGGCGATGCCGGTTTCCCGTGAAGGCAGCCTGAAACAGCACACGGGCCGATTACACCGCATAACCCTTATCCGGCATAGGCAATGCCCGCCCGATTCAGCTCCGGGTGCGGGCATCCTCAATGATCACGTCGCTCGCCTTCTCGCTGATCATATAGACGGAGGAGACGATGAAATAGGCCGGTATTGTGGGGAACACCGAGGCATCCACCACCCGGAGGTTGCGGACGCCATGCACCCGGAACCGGCTGTCCACGACCGCCGCCTTGTCCGTCGGCGGACCCATCGGGCAGGTGCAGGACGCATGATGGCCCCAGGCATTGTCCTTGATGAATTGGCGGATTTTTTCCGGGGTGTCGACCTCCTTGCCGGGATAGACCTCTTCTTCGACGATGCCTTCCCGCTGGCTGTGCTCCATGATGCGGCGGACGGTGCGCACGCCGGACACCACCGATTCCAAGTCTTCCTGCCAGTCGCCGTTGCCCTCGTCGAAATAGCGGAAGTTGATTTCCGGCACGTCCCTGGGGTCGGCTGACCGCAGCCGGACATAGCCGGCGTGGTTGTTGGTGTAGGCTTTCAGGACGGCCCAGGTGAACAGGTTTTCCGCCTTGGGGATGTCGTTGGAGTAGCCGGGGTAATAGCCCCGGAAGTTTCCGATCAGGCCGAACAGGAACAGGTCCGGGTTCTGCCGCGACGGCTCGGAGCGTTTGATCAGGGCGACGGTGGCGCCGTTGGTGGCGTAAGGGCCGCTCTTCTCCGCCTGCCATTGGCGGTACTGGGGGTCTGGCGCCTCGCCGGGTTCGGGGCAGCGGAACTTCATGCCTCCGATGATGGTGATTTTCTTCCTGAGGCGGCTGACCACGGTGACTTCGTAGCGGTCTTGCAGGTTTTCCCCCACGCCGGGCAGATCCACCTTGACCTCGATGCCGTGCCGCCGCAGCTCGTCGGCAGGCCCGATCCCGGAGAGCTTGAGCAATTGCGGCGTGTTGAAGGCGCCGGCGCAGACGATCACTTCACGGGCCACCCGGATGGAATGCTTTTGCGGCTCGCCGTCCTCGGCGTGGCCGGGGTCGGCCCGGTAGAGATGGCGGCCTTGCAGGTATTCCACGCCGACCGCAGTCTTGTTTTCGTCGAGCAGGATGCGGCTCGCCAGCGCGTGGGTGCGGACTTCCAGGTTCTGCGGGCAGGTCTCCAGTGTCCGGCGGACGTATTCCCGCGCCCCGGTCCTTGCCCCGTCGCGGATGCTCAGCGGGGTCTTGTACAGCCCTTCCCGATCCCCCTTGTCGACCAGCCTCCAGTCGTTCGGGTCGAAGTCGGAACCGAGCTTTCTGAGCAGGCGGCCGAAGAAGTCCGGTATCGCGCGGCCCGACTCCTTCAGCGCGGACAGCGCGATCCCCTGCAGCGACAACGACTTGTCCTGGAGCAGCAGCGCGGCATCGGCGACATTGGTGGCCAGCCAGCCCTTGAAGCCGTGCCGGCTTTTCGTTTCGGACTCGTCGACGTACTCGCAACGCTCCAGCCGCTCGAAGTACCGCCGCATGTTGCCGCTGTTCCAGGAATCATCCCCGGTCAAGCGGGCGATGCCGTCCCAGTCGCTGTTTTCCGGGTAGACGAAGATCATCGCGTTGTGGGCGGTGCAGCCGCCGAGCGTGCCGGAGCGCGGGTACAGCACGCCGTCCCGCTCCCGGCGGAACTTGCCGTCCTGCTCCTGGCGGCGGATGTCGCTGTAATGGCGCACGAAGAAATCCCAGCGCAGATCCTTGTGTTCCGAGACGCGCGTGTGGAAGGCGGGCACCTGGTAATCGCAGGGCTCCTCGTCCCCGCCGGCTTCGAGCAACAGCACCTTGAAGCCGGCCAGCGCGAGGTTGCAGGCCAAAGGCCCGCCGCCGGCCCCGGAACCCACCACCACATAGTCGAACTGGCCGTCCGCCGAGGGTTGGCAGCTTAAGGGGGGAAGCGGCTTTGGCGATTCCTTCGGCAGCAAGGCGCCGCAGCCGCCCAGCGTGGACAGCAGCGCCATGCCGAATTTAAGGATCTTCCGCCGGGCGGGGAAATGGGGGTCGGTGTCGGAGGGGTTGTGTCTGTCGGCCACGATGGCGTTCTCTAAAGTGCGGGTTGTTTTTCTGCCGTCCATCCGGGGACATCGAGGGGAGGCGGCCATGGAAAAGCCCCGTCCGCGCTTCGATGCCTAGTCGCGGACGGGGCTGTGTGAATGCCTTGTCCCTCTTTGCGATGGGCGGCGGACCGCGCAAGCTTCCGCAAAGAGGGGCGGCTGGCCAGGCGCTACAGCGTCTTCAAAAACTCGATCAGCGCCTTCTTGTCCGCCTCGTCCAGCGGTGTCTCGCCCTCGTCCTTCGGCAGATAGTCGGTGCCGAAGTAATGGCCGCGGTTGATTACGAAGTCCGGGCATTTGCTGACCGACAGCAGGCGGTCGACGAGATCGTGTCCGGAGAAGATCTTGCGCAGATCCTCGTCGTCCGTCTTCCCCGGCAACAGCTTGGCCTTCAGCTTGGCCTTTTCGAGGTCGGCGATGAGGGGCGCGAGCACGTTGTGGGCGATGTCATCCTTCCGGTCCAGGTCCATGTTGGCGATCAGGCCGACCGGCGTGCCTTCGGGGATCGGGCCGATATCGACGGCGCCGTCCACCAGCGGCAGCTTGTCCAAGGGCGGGGGCAGATACCCGACGGGGACTTTCAGGCTGCTTCTCGCCCAGGTGCGGTCGATGATGCCGGGGACCTTCTTGCCGGACCGGGTCGAGTAGGTGCGGCCCTGGTCTTCGCAACTGCCCCCCGCGGCCCCGGCCTTGCCGTAGTAGCCGTCGGCCTTGCCGCCGCCGTAGTCCTTCGCGTAGCCGGCATCCGCCGCGTACAGATCCTTTTGGTCGCAAGAGCGCTTCTCCGGCCACAGCAGTTGCTGGATGCCGCTGTCGAAGGATTTCAGCCGGTCCTCGACCGAACCGGACGGGTAGAACTTGCCCAAGGTGTTGTTGAGCAGGAAGGGTGCCGTGGACCACAGGCTGGTCAGCGAGGGCGGACGGATGTAGCCGCGCCCGCCGGCGGGCATGTCATACTCGCGCGGCTTGCCGTCCCGTGGGTCATGCACGGTGATCTTGCCGACCGAGGGCAGGGTCTTGTAGGACGTGGAGGAGAAATTGTCCCAGGTGTCCCCCTTGATGGCATTGGTGGCCAGGGAGGCGCAGGCGTTGGTCTCCAGTAGCGTGACCGGTATCCGCAGCTCCGTGGAAAGATAGTTGTCGGCCGCGAAGTCGTCCTTCAGCACGATCTCGGTCATCTTGGCCTTGAACTCCGGGGTCTTGGTCCATTTCCAGTAACTGTTCCAGCAGCCTAGGTAATCCGGCCCGTTGCAGCCCTGGTCCTTGAAGTGCCCGTAGGACTCCTCCGGCAGCTTGCTGGAATGGCAGCGGGCGCAGTTCTCGGCGAACACCACCTTGCCGCGCTTGAGGACGGCCTGGTCCGGGGACAGGTGGGCGCTGCCGTCCGGCGCGTCCTTCAGGTAGTCGGGCGGGGTCGCGGCGAGGAAGAACAGCGCCGTGTCGATGGTCTGGGCCTCGGTCGCCTTCCAGTAGCTGGAGTTCTTTTCCGCGGCCTTGATCGGGAACGGGCTCAGCGGCTTGCCGCCCACCAACGGGTTGATGTGTTGCAGCCATTCCTCGCTGAACAGGCCGATGTTCACGAACACCCGGTTCAACGCGCCGAGCGCGCCGACCGAGTCGGAGCCGTCTTTGAGCACCCTAGGCGTCCACACCGTGTCGGGGGTGTTGAAGAACTTTTGCAGCACGCTGTCCCCCGGCACGGCCGGGTAGTCGTTGAACTGCTTGTTGTCCACCTCGCCGCCGGTCAGCTTCTCCTTGCCGACGCGCAAGGCGTTCTTCATGCGCGGGCCGAGGTTGTAGACCGCGTTCATCGTGCGCGGGTTGACGATGTAATCGGTGGAGATCAGCGAGGTGTCCAACGCGCCCGGATGGTTGGCGCTGAGGACCTGGTAGGCGAAGCTGTCGGGCTCGGCCCCGTAGACGAACACCCGGTCGAACCAGAAGTATTGCGCACCGGGGTTGGAATTCAGGTCGGCCCAGGTGGGGTTCTCCGGATCCTTGGGCGGATGGGTGGGGTTCGGGCCGACATGGCAGAAGCCGCAGGACATGCCCACCCGGTAGGGTTTGACCAGATCCTTGTCGTTATAGTATTTGGGGTCGGTGTAGTACTTTTCCGCGTTCCAGTTTTTAGCGGCCTTCGCGTCGAAGTCCGGGTTCGGCAGCAGCCTTAGCCCGACAATGCCCGTGGCGTAGCCGTAGAAAGAGCCCACCGGCACCGTGTCGCCACGCGCGCCGATCTTGACGCCGGGGTATTTCTTCTCGTCCTCGAACGGGTCCGGCGGACAGCTCGGGTCGCGCACGTCCAGATACAGGCCGAAGCGGTCCGCCCGCCCCACCGGCTTGCCCGCCGCGTCGAGGTTTTTCTTGAAGCATGGCTCGTTGACCACGCCGAACCAGTGCCAGCGGTTGTCGCGGCTGTAGCCGGGTTTTTTCATCAGCTCGGGATGGTTCGACAGCACTTTCAACAGGTCGAAGCTGCCGACGCTGTTGATGTTCATGTGATCCCAAAGCTTGTCGTTGCCGGCGGTCCAGACGATCCAGTTGTTGCGGCCCCTGACGATGGCCTTGACGGCAGCCTCCGGCGTTTTCGAGATCCCCGGCACGAACGGCTCCAAGGCGGCGGTCACTTTGTCCGGGTGCTGGCTGATGCCGTAGTCCATGTCCTTGAAGTAGTCATCATCGGCGCCGGGCAGGCTCTCGGCCGTGCGGCCCACGCAGGCGGCTTCGTCCTTGATGGAACCTGAGCGGACCGAGCCTTCCACGCACTTTTCGGCGATCCAGGGCGGGCGGCCCTCCGGCCCGGCCAGGCATGCGGTTGTGGCGAGGAGCATCCACGCCCCGGCGGTCAGCAGATGTTTGATTTTCATAAGGGGACTCCTCAGGCAATTCCATCGGCCAACAGACGGGCCGAACGCTCCGCCAACGCGGCGATGGTCATGGAAGGGTTGCGTCCGACCGGCGAGGGCAGCACCGACCCGTCGGCGACGTAAAGGTTTTCGTAGCCGAACACCTGGCCCCGGTGGTCGACCACGCCGGTTCCGGCGTCGCCGCCCATCTTGCATCCCCCCAGGGGATGGACAGTGACCAGGTTCTTGAACAAGCGCCAATACACCGGCACCTGGAGATGCCCGCCGGAGGCCTCGGACAGGCGTTTGTGCAGGTCGAGGATGGCGTCGATAACTCCTTCGGAACGCCGCACGTCCCAGTCCAGCTTGAGTTCCTGCTTCCAAGGGGCCAGCCAGTCACGGCCGAGATGGAGCCGACCGTCGCCCGCGTCGACACCGGCGCCGAGCCACACCATGACGCGGTCCATGGGGTTTTTCTCATTGAAACCACGCTGGAAGGCGGTGCGCAAGGCCCAGCCCGCCGGGCTTAGCGGTGCCGAGCGCAGCTTGGCCAAGACCGCGTTCAGGAACAGGTTGGGGAATCCGTCGTCCTCGATGATGAAACGCTTGCCGCCGAGGGCGCCGTCCATGAAATCCACGCCGGCGGAAATGGTCGGCCCTATGCCTTGGTGGATCTTGGCGGGGTCCGCGTAAAGGTCGGGGGTCAGGAAATTGGCGTTGGGACTCCAATTGCTGCCCAGGGTCTGGCTGACCGCAGGCAGGGTGCGGTATTGGTCGCGGCTGCGCAGCAGGATTTCGGTCGATCCCAACGAGCCGGCCGAGATCACCACGCGCTTTCCGGTCAAGCTCCCCGGAACCAGTTGGCCGTTCTCGATCCGGTCGAACACCACTCGGTAGCCGCCGGCGACGGGTTCCACGTAGCGCACCAGGTGCAGGGGGCGCACGTCCGCCCCGTGGTTTTCGGCGGCGGGGATATAGTTGAAATCCAGCGCGTTCTTGGCCTGCACGTCGCAGCCGATGTCGCAGTTGCCGAGGTGGACGCAAGTCCCCTGGCGCTTGCCCTGCGGATTGGTGAAGGGCTTGGAGTGCTTGTGGTCCAGCGGGTCGGGCAAGCCGTAGTGGTAAGCGGGGTCGAAGGTCAGCGCCAAGGGCATGCTGCGGAAGCGGTCGCCATAGCCCAGCTTGTCCGCCGCCTGCTGCAGAAGCTGGAAGCGGTGGGTGTGCTGGCCGGCCGGAATATCGTTCACGCCCATCATGGCGTGGACCTTGTCGTAATAGGGCAGCAGTTCCGAGTAGGTTATTTCGGCCGGCCAGCCGCCGCCGTCGAAATACTCCGGGTCGGCCTTCATGACCACGCTGGAATAGCACAGGGAGCCTCCTCCGACCCCCGCCCCCAGCGCGACCGCCATGCCCTTCAGCAGACGCAGATCCAGCCATCCGTCCAGCTTGTGCGGCTGGGAATGGTGGTAGAACCACGGATCCTCCGGCTTGCGCGGGTATTGCTCCGGCGTCCAGCGGCGGCCACGCTCCAGCACCACGACCCGCGCCCCGGCCTCGGCCAGACGGCAGGCCATCACCGCCCCGCCGAATCCACTGCCGATCACGATGACATCGACTTCGCCCGTCATATCACACCTCCTCCAAGCTTAATGCGGTTGCGATGGGATATCGCGGGGTATCCAGAAGTGGATGCGTTTGTCGCTGCCTTCGGAAATCGCGTAATCGGTGAATTCAAGGATGCCCAGCCGGGTCCAGTTTTCCTCCTCGAAATTTTTGACATTGATCGTATAGACGAGGGTGTGGTCCGGGTAATGCGAAAGCCGCAGCTCGTCCCGGAAATCCTTGGCGTCGATCTTGGGCATGCGCTCGTCCACCTTGAGCATCATGAGGTCGGGCGTCACGATCTTGTCGCCCGGCTGCATGCCCAGCGTCGAAATGGGGAACAATTGGCGGTAGCCGGGGCGGGTGTCCATCAAGCGGAAAATCACCCGGTTGATGGCGTTGGCAATCGGGTCCCAGCCTATCGTGGGCCCGTTCGACATGTCGATATCGGTGATGTTCCTAGCCTTGGAGCCGCTCAGATGGCTGACGGTCACGAAGTTGCCGGGCCACACCCACTCGTCCGGGTCCAAGGTCGGGAAGACCTTGCCGGCGATGCCGAAGGAGCGCGGAAAGCCCTGCACCGTGAGCGGTCCCGCCACCGAGGCGCGGGCGACCAGCAGGCCGGTCGAGCCTTTGGCGAAGTAGCCGGTATAAGGCGAATCCTGGTCGATCTTCCACAGGCCGGCGAAGCAGATCCCGTGGGAGTGGATCAGCTTGTCGTACTTCGGGCGGATGTCGCGGCGGTCGTGCATATTGCGCGAGGAATCGTTGAGGAACTGGAAAAACTTCCTCGGCGTCAGGCCGTCATGGCAGGGCAGCGTGTCATAGGGTCCGCTCCAGGCCGCGTCCTTGACCTCGCGGTAGGTGGTTCCGCTGTAGGGGAAGATCGCCCGGTCCTCCTCCTCCAGGCCGGGTTCCGGGCGCAACTGCATGGTCTTCGCCGCGAACGCGAACTGGACCAGGAACAGCGTCGCGTCCAGATAGCCGAAGGCCGGATAGACGCCGGGGTTGAGGATGAAGAAAAAGGTGATTCCCGCCAGCCGCGCGTGGACCGCCACCCAGGCGTTGTAACGGTAGCGGTAGGGTTCGTTGGCCCCCGGGATATAGAAGAGGGACAGCAAAATCAAAATCATCGCGGCAAACGCCGTCCACACCGGGTCGCCCGTGGGCCGCACGCCGATCAGGTTCAGCACCGCCTCGGGGGCGAAGATGGTGGGGATGCCCAGCACCCAGTCGGCGATGATCCCTGCCCAGATCGCCCGCTTAAGCCAGAGCGGGGAGACGTCGGGCGGGGACTGCGGGGCGGGGTTGGGCAGCTTCCAATCCTGCGGCGGCAGCGTGCGCAAGGTCAGCAGCAGCAGCGGGAACTGCACCAGAAACAGCGCCCCGTCCAGGTAGCCGAAGGCCGGGTAATACCCCGAGTTGAAGACCAGGAAGAACAGGACCCCCGGCGGGCGCGCCAGCACCGCGAGCCAGGCGTTGAAGCGGTAGCGGTGCGGGTCGTCGGCCCCCGGGATGTAGAACAGGGAGAGCAAGACCACCAGCAAGCAGGCGAACGCGGTCCAGACCGGATCCTCGGTCGGGCGCATGCCCAGCACCTTGAGGACCTCCGAGGGCCAGAAGATGGCGGGTATCCCCAATACCCAGTCGGCGATGATGCCGGCCCAGACGGCGCGGCGAAACCAAACGGCAGGATTTTTCATCTAAGCGCCCCTTATAAGGTTTTCAGGTATTCGAGTAGGGCGGCCTTCTGCTCCTCCGGCAGCTCCGTGCCATAGAGGTGCCCCCCGTTGCCGTTGCCGGCCACGCCGGTGTCGAAGCGGAAGCCGGTTTTCGCGGCGACATCGCCCTGGGACACGAATCCCACATTCACCGGATCCAGCAGGTCGTAGCCTCGGTAGAACACGGCCGGCCGCTCCGCAGGCGGCTTGAGCAAGTCACGCAGGCTCGGCACCGAGCCATTGTGCAGGTAGGGGCCGCGCAGCCAGATGCCGTCGAGCAGCACCGCGACATAGCCGTCCACATCCTGGAAGTGTTTGAAGCCCCAGTTGTATTCCTTCTGGTAGGCGTTGTAGCGTTTGGCGGCCTCGGCGGTCCACATGTCCACACGGTGCCGGTCGGTCCCGGTCTCCGTCACGGGGATCACGGTCCCGGTCCGTTTGCCGTCGGCGGCGTGGCAGCCGGCGCATTGCCCCTCGAAGACCTGCTTGCCGTCGGCCGCCCGCGCCGCATCGATCCGGTAGGGCGAACCGGCGGGCTTGTCGATGCCGTAAGGGCTCTGCGGGGCGGGGACATCCTGGAGCCACTCTTCGATGCGCTCCAGGCCGTCCTCGTCCATGGTCTTGTAGGTCATCCCGTCGCCGATGGCGGAACTCACCGCCACCTCGTGGAAGTCGGTGTTCAGGCCGTCCCAATGCAGGGCATGCTTGGCCCGCGCCTTCATGTGCCAGAGGGGAGGCATGTCGGAATTTCCGATCGTGTCATCGGTGCCCATCTTCAACACCCCGAACTTGATGGGGTTGAACGGGTCTATCCGGCCCGGGCCCCAGTCGGGCTTTTCCTCGGTCCAGCCAAAGGACTGGCCATATTTGATAAGCGCTTGCTTGGTGCCCGGAATCAGCACATAGCGGTAGATCAGCTTGTCCAGCCAGGGCAGTTCGTACACTTTCCCGATCTCGGCCATCATCGTGGCCCCCTCGAAGCGGGCGTCGTTGGCCGCCGCCGCGATGAAGCGCGCATAGCCTTGCGCGTTGACGGTGTGGCTCGGACCCGCCGGCACCAGCGTCGGCCGGCCGGCCGGGTCGGTGCGGTAGCGCGCCGTGTGGCAGAAGGCGCAGTTGAAGGCGACGCGGGGCACGCCCACGGTCTTCACCGAAAAGCCCACCGGCACGTCTTTGCCTTGCTCCCAAGGCAGGCCCAAGGCCGCGTAGCCGCCCGGCCCCGGCAGGTATTCCGGGAACATCTTCGGCATGATCCGCCAAATCCAATAAGGTATCCCCTCGGTCCTCTCGGCGCCGATGGAGCCGTATTTGAACCATTCCTCCGGGCTGGACAGGCCGGTCTGGCTTTCCTCCCGGCACAGTTTGTACCAGCCCGTGAACGCCACCACCAAGACCACCGCCAACACGGCCAACCCGATCCGCACCGGCTTGCACGCTTTAATGCAGCATCCCAGCTTGCGCATCGCATCTGTAAACATTGCCACTCTCATTGCCATTCTCCTTGCCGGGATCGATTAGAAGGTTTTCATGTATTCGACGATGGCATCCTTTTCGGCATCGCTCAAATCCGTTCCATAGTCCTTGCCCTCATGGCCCGCATTGGAATTTCCCTCCACCGACGTGTCGTACTTGAAGAATTGCTTGTCTTTCTCCGAGGCCACGTCCGCCACGAACCCGACCTTGCCCCAGTCGAACACGTCATAGCCCCGGTAGAAGACCTTGGGGCGCTGGCTGGACGGGTTCATCACGTCCCGCAGCGTCGGCACCGAACCGTTGTGCAGGTAGG
>CAJPFO010000110.1 GCA_905339255.1 Myxococcaceae bacterium | reverse complement strand
CTCATCGTCGTCGTCCTCGCTTTCGCGGCGAGCCCCGTGCCCGTCGCGTGAGGACATACAGGCTTCCGTTCGCGCACGTAGCAAGGCGAAGATCCGAGGATTCGACCTCGCGCGAGAACACGCGACGTTCCGCGCGCGTCGGGCGTGGAGGCCTTCTGCCTACCCCTTGGCCGTGAGGCCGGTGCGGAGCATCTCGGCGACGAGCGACGCGGCAAGCTCCTCGTCGGTCTCGCCCTTCACGTCGAGCTCGACCTCCTCGAACTTGCGCGCGTTGGCGACGACCCACTCGATGTACTTCGGCACGGTGAAGTCCTCGACGCCGAACGCAATGTCCTGCATGGCCTTCACGATCTGCAGCGCGGTGCCTTGGAACACGCGCCCGTCTCTCATCACGATCTTCATGCTGCGGTCTCCTTTCGGCGCGAGCGCCAGTTGCCCGAGGCGATGACGGGACGACCCTCGACCTGCTCGGGCGGGAGGAGGTAGGTCTGGACGAGCGACCCGTCGTCGAGCGCGATGCCCGTGCGACGGTAGAAGCGCGGATGCCCTTCGAGCCGGTCAAGCGCGGCGAGCGTCGCCTCGTCGACCTCATACACCTCGCCGGCTACCGCGTGCGCGCCGCCGCTCACGAGACCCGGAAACGGTCCGAGGTCCCGCAGCTCGAACGCGGGCTCCGTGCGCGCGTTCGCGACAAGTCGCGCGCCAGCCAGGACGCGGTGGTTCGGCTCACCGGCGAGGAGCGTGCCGTAGACGAAGACGCGCGTGGGTGCGCGACGCTGGCTCCGGGGCGCGCTCACGGCGACACCCCCGCTGCGCGAGCCAGGGGCTCGACGTCGAAGCCCAGGCGCGCGTACGCGTGCCAGAGCACGGTGAAGTAGCCGAGCGGCGGCGCCCACGCTTCGAAGCCGTCCTCGGGTTGGAGGTAGGTCATCACGCGGCGGCGGCCCCCGCTCACGTCGCGCACCCACCGGATGACGCGCTCGTAGGCGAAGGGATGGCCCTCGAAGCGGTCGAGCTCGCGGAGGTCGACGTTGCCCAGCTCGTAGAGGAGCCCCTCGACGCACGCGCCCTTGGCGCGCACCACGCTGGCCACCGCGCCGCCCCAGCGGTGGCTGAAGCCGCCGAAGACTAGCGCGTAGTTCGGCAGCGTCGCCCGCCCAACCACGCGCGCGTTGGCGCAGCGCTCGCGCATCTGCGCGTCGTCGAGGTTCGAGCCGTAGGCGAAGTAGAGCACCGGGTTCATTTTCTCATCTCGCTTCGGGCAGTCGCCCGTCGTCGTCATGCATCGCCTCTGTTCCCCAACGAGTCCAGCGCCGGCTCGCGGTCCGGCGCTGGTGCGTCGGCGCAGGTCACGCTGCGCGGGCATCACCGACCTCCTCGCTCTCCGTCGCGTGCTGCGTGTCCATCGCCGGGCGGCGGTCGCGGCGCTCGCCCTTCCATGCCGCCGAGCCCGCGAGCTTCTTCGTGAGGTGCAGGCGCGCGGTCTTGAACTCGTCGCCAATCAGCCCGAGGTGCAGGAGCACCACCCGGAAGTCGTACTTCGCGGTGGCGGGGTTGAACTCCCGGCGCTTGCTCGATGCGGCCTTCGAGGCGAGGGCCTTGGCGGCCATCGCGAGGACCAGTTGCACGTACGCCTTCACCTCGCCGGCATGCAGGGTGCCGTTGAAGTAGCGGAACTCCAACGTGCCCCTGAAGAAGAGGCTGTTGAGGTTCAGCCCGCGGTAGCGGCTGCTGTGGTAGCGGCTCGGCGTCTCGCCGCTGCGCCCGTACCAGGCGTCGCGCACGTCGCTCATCGTCTTGGGGCGGCGCGCCTCGAGCGCCTCGATGAAGCGGGCTTCGATCGGGCGGCAGTAGCGCGCGAGGCGCTGCTCGCTGACACCGAGCGCGTGCTCGAGGAGGCGCTCCTGCTTGTGAACCAGCTTGACCAGGTTCACCACGCTCTTGGCGTCGAAGCGCTCCGCTCCGACGTGGATGTGGATGCCGGTGGAGTGGTCCGCCTTCGCGCCCGCCGTGCGCACCGCGCGGATGATGTTCTGCAACTCCTCGATGTCGTCGTATCCGAGGACCGGCGAGACGATCTCGCCGCTGTTCTCGCCGCCGCTCAGCGAGCCGTCCGGCACGACCTTCCATGTGCGCCCGCTCGCGGTGGTGATGCGCACGTCCCGGTAGTCGTTCGAGACGGTGCCGCCCACCACGCTGTGGATGGCCTCGGCGAGCTTCGTCCGGCTCAGGCCCACCGTCTCGATCTCGATTCCGAATCGCAGCGTCTTCATCGTCGTCGTCCTCGCGTTCTGCGCGGGGGCCCAGTGCCCGTCGCGTGAGGACATACAGGCTTCCGTTTGCGCCCCTAGCAAGGCCGAACACGTTGCTTTCTCATGTGTTTTCAGGCGCTTGGAATAGCCGCGAGGTTCCGCGGACATGGGGCGTCGGAGGCGTTGTAGGCCTGCCGACGCCCCGCCGATTCCGCCGCGTTCACGCGCCCGCGGTGCCCGCGTTCGTGAAGAGCGCGGCCGCGTCGCGCGCGCCGAGATGCGCGAGGTAGTGGCCGATGGCCCCCCGGAAGAACTCCATGCGGTTCTTGATGCCCTTCGCGCGCCAGGCCTCGTCCATCTTGTCGGCGACGTCCGCCTCGAGCCGCAGCGGGAGGATCTTCACCTCGAGCGGCTCGCCGTCGCGCGCGCGGGTCTTGCGCGGCCCGACGATGATGCGGCCCTTCTCGGCCTCGCGGATCTTCCAGATGAGGTAGCGGCGGTCGTCGCTGCCCGTCGCGCGGCCGACCACCTCGAGGTACTTCGTCTGCAGCTCCTCGATCGTCATCGACGCGAACCGACCGCGCGGCTTCGGCGGCGAGCTCTCGGTGAGCGTCGTCTCGGGATCGGGCACCGGCGTCGCGCGCGCGCTGGTGCGGGTCGGGCGCTGCGACTCCTCGGCGGGCGCCGGCTCGACGACGCGCGCGGCCAACGCCTCCTCGATGCGCCGGACGAGGAACTTCTTGTTCGGGCTCTTGGTGGTCTCCCCCGTCGCCTCCTTGAAGCGCTCCCACAGCGCCGGCAGCCCGAGGGCTGCGAGGTTCTCCTTGTTGGACTTCGCCTTCGTGGTCTTGGTCTTCGTGCTCATGACTGCTCTCCTCGTCGGGCGCTGGGTACACGTCGCCCTTCACGCGCGCGCCCGTGGCTCGCGTGGTGGGCTTTCGCTCCGTGATGGAGCGCGTCGTCGTTCAGGTCGTCAGCGCTTGAGGCTCGCGAAGCACGCGAGGTCGATGGCGCGTGGGTCGCTCGACACGAAGCTGAAGCGTCCCTCTGCTGCGAGCCAGGGCTGCACCTCGACGCGGTCGTCGGCGGTCACGCCGCCCGCGCGCTCGAGGTCTTCCTCGTCGCGGATGTACTGCCCGTCGCGGTCCGGGTCGTAGTCGGCGCGCAGCGCGTTCTTCAGCACACCGACGATGCGCACCTTGTGGCCGCGCAGGTAGGCGTGCTCGGTGCCGTCGTAGGTCGTCGTGGTGCCGAGCGTCTTCATCGCTCCTCCTTGGCGGCGGCGAGCCCCGCGCGGTACGCGGCCTCGAGCGCGGCGTTCACCGACCAGACCGCGACGTCGTGGAAGTCGAGCGAGTCGCTCTTGCGTGTCTCGAGGGTGTCGATGTGGAGCGTCGCCTTCGCGATGGCGGCGAGCAGCTCGTCGATCGTCGGCTCCTTTTTGCCGGGGCGCTTCTTGTTCGTGGTCTGCATCGTCGTCCTCCGCGTTGATCGCCTCGCCATACAGGCTTCCGTTCGCGCCCCCAGCAAGGTCATTCCGTGAAGAATCGACCTCGCCGGGAACCGCGTTCGCGCTCAACGCGTGGCCACGCTCCACGCCGTCTTCGACCCGTAGCGGAGCTGTTCGCCCTCGACGAGGAAGACGTCGTTCTTGCCGATGCCGCGCTCGAGGCGGGGCTCCTCGTCTTCGTCGCCATCGACGTCCTCGTCGCGATCGGCGCTGAGCATCTCCTCGCGCGTCGTCACGCCCGCCAAGGAGCACTCGAACGGCCAGCTCTGCTGCATCATCACGAGGACCTCGGCGTCCGGGTCCTGCTCCTCCAGCAACTCGATCAGCTCGCTCACCTTCATGTCGTCGTCTCCGTCGGGGTGGTCCGTGCGGTGCGCCCCGTTCGCGACGACATACAGGCTTCCTTCTGGCGACCTTCCAAGGCGAAGAAGCGAGAAATCGACCGGCGCGCGGAAGCCCGCGTTACCTGGCGAGAACTCCGCAAGTAGTACTCACGCGGCCCTGTCGTGCAGGTCCTCGATGGCGTCCTTGAGCGCGACGAGAGCGGCCTCGACCTTGGTCACGGCCTCGGTCTGCACGCGCCCCATCTCGGCCACCTTGTCGAACAGCTCGCGGAGCTGCGCGTCCTTCTTCTCGTTCACGCGCCAGAAGGCCCAGCCGAGCACTGCGACGAGGCCGTAGGGGCCGGTCGCCTGAAGCCACGTCGCAACGCTGGTGAAGGTATCCATCCGTCTCTCCTCTTTGGTCAGGCCACAGCGGGCGTGGGCAGCAGGTCTCGAACGTCGGCACGGCGGACGCCGGTCGCGCGCTTCACCGCTTCCTCGAACGCAACGTCCGGCGCGAGCCCGGCCTCGAGGCGCAGCCATGCGTAGAGGACGAGCATCGAGCCGTCGGCGTGCCCGAAGTACTGGTGCGCGAGCACACCCGGCAGCGGCGCCTTCGCGGCAGCAGGCACGAGGCCCAGTGCGAAGCGTCCATCCCTCAGCCCCGGCCACACACGCGGCACCGCGATGCCCGGCGTGGACGCGCTCGTCGTCCAGCGCACGAGCGCGGCGACCGCTTCCGCCTGCGCGGGTGTCGGCAGGACGTACTCACCCTTGTGCGCCCACGGCGCCTTGATGACGCGGTCCCACGGCAGGCCCGGCTTGAGGTAGCTCGGGTAGTACGGGTTCACGACCTCGACGCCGAACGACGGGCCGTTGTGCTGGCTCGCGTGCCAGAGGATGTCCGTCGCAAGGTCGCCGTGCTGCGTGAGCGCGCCGTCCGCGCCCATCACAAGGTGGACGCTGAGCCCGCGCTTCTTCAAGACCGCGATGGTCGAGTCGACGCTGCGCGTGACGGTCTCGTGGATGATGAGCTCGACCGCGCGAGCTCGTTTGCCCTTCGAGGAAAATCGATGGACGCCGTCCTCGGCGAACGTGCGGATCGAGAGGCCTTCGACCGGACACGTGGCCTTGCCGCCGACGATGAAGCCGCCGCTCACTGGCCGGGCTCCTTGCCCTGGAGTTCCTCGACGGCACGCACCGGCAGCTTCAGTCCCTTGTCGAAGAAGCGGGCCCTGACCTCGGTGGCGATGGGCTTGGTGACGATCTGCGCGACCTTGCCCGCGAGAGGTTCGACGACGCGCCCCTTCTTCACGAGCTGCGAGTGCAGCTCGTCGACCATGAGCCGGTGAAGGTGCCCGGAGCTGCCTTGTGCCGGGTGCGCCTGCTCGCTCGCGGGCGAGCGCACGAGGAACTCCCGCGAGCGACACGTTGGGCACTCGGGCAGCGGGACCACGCCGTCCTCGACCTGCTCGGCGTGCTCCACGCCTACCGCGAGGTTCGCGAGTGCGACGCGGTTCTCGCGGTCGCACACTGCGCAGCGCTGGACGATCTCGACGTCGGTGATCTCCTGGATGGCCATCGATGCTCCTCACGCGATCGCGGTGTACGTGCCGAACCACCAGACCGTGGAGAGGCTCGCCATGGTCTGGTAGCTGAAGACGCCGAACCCATCGCGGTCGGCGAAGTACGACGAGGGGCTCCCTGAGAACCCGCTGCTCGTGTTCAGCGCGCTGAACGTGATCGAGGACGGCGTCGCCGGGAACCGGTTGCGGAACGTGACGGAGCCTCCACCGGCGAGCGTCCGCGTCGCGCTGTCGGCGTTGGACCACTCCATCCCGACGCGGCCGACCTCACGCACCGTCCCCGTCAGCTCGAACGCGGAGTTGACGGTGCTGCTCATCGGGAGGCGCCACGTGCGCGTCCAGCTCGTGAACGTCGCTGCGAACGAGTCCTCGTGGAGGAACTCGATCTCGTTGCGCGCGAAGCGGAACGCGCCGCAGAAGGTACCGCCCGAGTCGCGCACCCACTGCGCGCCGTCCCAGGACGCGTTCAGCGTGAACCAGACCGAGGAGCCGTCCGCGTAGATGCGGAGGTGCGTCGCCGCTGCGCCGGAGGCGTTCGAGTCGAGAATGAGCGCCTTCGTGCCTCCGAGCGGCGGCTGGCGGATCGCGCGGTGCTGGCCGGCGTTCGCCTCGTTGCCTCGGAAGTGGTCGCCCTCGACGGCGTCGAGGATCTCGGCAAGCGCGGCCTCGACGTTCGCGGCGTTGAGGTTGTTGCCGGAATCGGCGACCGAGACTGCGCTCGCCGCGTGCGCGCCGCTCGCCTGGTTCACGTGGCCGTTGAGCCCGCCGAGCAGCGTCACGAGGGCTGCGCGCAGCGTGCCCGCAGCGATCGCCGTGGGCGCGCCCGCGATCGCATCGACGCCGACGAGCCCCGCGCCGGGCGACGCTGCCCCGGTCGCGACGAGGTCCGTCACGATCTCCTGGAGCTGCGACTGGACGTCGCCTACGGTCGCTCGAGGCTGAGATCCCACGGGGATTGGTCATAACGGGAGTTCCCGGACCTCGACACGACATGAAGGACCCCCTTGGAGTTCCTATCCGCGCGGGCCCGGTCGATGCGGGCGGCGAACTCGTCAAGGGGCGTCCGGAAGGTGAACTCCTCGCCGTACTGATGCGCGCTCGCCGCGATGCGCTCGGCGTCGGTGCGCGCCGTGATCTGCCCGCGCGCGATGCGCTGCATACCCGCTCGTCGACGGCCTCGGCCGCGCGCACGAGCTCCGTGATGCGCGCATAGAGCGCGGGCCCCCTGGCCCCCTCGTGGCGCGCCTGGCGGGCCGCGAGCTGGTAGCGGCGGCCCGTCGCGTTCACCTCGTAGAAGAACAGGTCCGCGGCGCTCTGAATGCGGCTCGGCAGGCGAATCACCTCGCCCTTCCTGCCCCGGATCGCCGGCAGCAGCAGCGCCTCCTCGCCCACCCGGCCGTGCGCTGCCGCGAAGCTCTCGTCGCCAAGGGCGCGCACCGCGAGGCGATAGCCCTCGATCGATCCCTGGATGGTGCCGAACACGTCGTAGGCGATCTCCGTCGCCGTGCGCCGGTTCTGCGATTGCGGCGCGGCGCGGCCGCCGTGCGTGGCCCGGTAGCCGGTCTCGTAGGTGAGATCGATCGGCAGGCCGACGATCTGCTCGGTGAGGCGCGTGGCGACCGCGAGCCCGTTGCCGACGGTGTTACGCAGGATGGTGACGGGCGAGGAGAGGAGCATGTTGACGCGGTACTCGACGAGACGCTGCCACCAGCCCGGCAGATACGCCTCGCGCACGGCATCGATCACGGCGGTCGAGTCCCCGCCGGCAGCGGCAATCCGCGCGGCAAGGCGCTGCTGCACGGCCTCGGGCAGCCTCGTCTCGTCCATCACCATGCGCAGGGCCTTCATGGCGAGGCTCTCGGCCTTCGTCTTCGCGAGCCGGTTCGCGCCGAGCGTGCGGCCCGCCTCGGAGCGCGAGGCCTCGAGCGTCATCAGCAGGCGCGCCATGTTGTGCGAGAGCTCGCCGACAGAGGCCTCGGCCGCGGCGACGCCCGCAGCATCACCATCGCGCAGAGCCTGCTCGTGGTGCGCCGAGACTTCGGCCAGCGCCTCGCGGTGGCCGTGGATCAGGCTCGCGAGATGCGCCTGCACCTCGGCCGGGAAGATCGAGCCCCGCGCCATGCGCAGATAGTCGGAGGTCGAGAGGCCGACGCGCTGCGCGAGCTCGTCGACCCTCGCCGCGCCGAGCACGCCGCGTCGGCGCGCTTCGAGGCGCGGCCCCTCGACCGGGTGGTCGAGGAAGGAGCGCACGAACGCCTCGGCGTCATCGCCGAGGATCCGCGCACTGTGCACGAACTTCGGCTCGCGGTCGGAGACGCGGACGCTGAAGCCGCGGCCGGGCCAGCCCTCGGGAGTGCGCCGGCCGGGCGGAGCCTCCGGATTCTCGGGCGGCGGGGTTCCGCCTACTCCCCCTTCGGGGGGGGGAGATCCCGGAGGCCGAGCGCGCGGCGGCGCTCCGCCAGGCCCTCCGGCTCCGGGATCCCGTGCTTCCGGCGGTACTCCGCCACCAGCTCCCCGATTCGAGACAGGTTGTCCTCGGAAGCGTCCAGTTCCGTCATCATACGCGCCACCAGCCTTTCCTCGGCCGTCGACGTAGCGCGGCGGGGATCCGAAGGGGACGTCATTGGAAACCTCCTGCCAGCCATCGACAATATCGCGCCTGTGCTTGAGGGCGTCAAACGTGCTGCGGGCGTCCGGTCCGACGCGATCCACGTAGTCGATCGAGACGGCGCGGTGCTCCTCTGCGCGTTTCGGTCGATCGTGAACACCTGGATCGGTGGATGGTGAACGCCCGGATCGGGATCGTGAACGCGAAGATCGGTCATGGTGAACACCTGGATCGGGGATCGTGAACGGGGTGGTATCCCCTGACCTCCACGACA
>CAJPFO010000109.1 GCA_905339255.1 Myxococcaceae bacterium | reverse complement strand
CGTCCACGTCGGTCGACGCGCCCTGCGAATGGAGCGTGAACGCGGCGCGAACGCTGCTTCGGGCCCTCCCGGGCGCCCGTGACCTCGCCTCGAGCGTGCAGCCACCGACGGGAAGCTCTCCGAAGACGATCTCGCCGAGGGAGATGACCCCGAGATCGACCTCGTCCTCGGGGCGAGCGGAACGGTCCTCGGCCGTCTCGTTCATTCCGACGCGACGACACC
The DNA here is from genome assembly GCA_905339255.1 of Myxococcaceae bacterium. Taxonomy (GTDB): domain Bacteria; phylum Myxococcota_A; class UBA9160; order UBA9160; family UBA9160; genus MYXO. Next base: position 4,573 of record CAJPFO010000109.1, on the reverse strand, counting down.
GGCTGCGGCTGCCGACGTCGTGCTCTTCTACGAGGCTCCGAGCGGTGCGCTCGGTCGCGCGACCGAGCGGACGGGGCAGGACGGAGCCTTCCGCTTCGAGTCGATTCCGGCGGGGAGGGTGCAGCTCGAGTCGATCGTTCCGATCCGAAACGGCATTGCGCGGCGATCGCTCGAGATCACGCAGAACGGCGAGGTCGTGGATCTCGGAAGCGTCGCGCTCGACGAGGCGGATCCCCGCATCGTCGAGGCCTTCCCTGCACCGGGAAGCGAGGCGGTTGCGAGCGACGTCGTGATCCGGCTGCGGGCGAGCGAAGCACTCGACCCCGACCTCGTCGATCCGCGCGCGATCTTCGTCCGCTCGGCAGCAGGCCCGATCGACTCCGACGTCTCGCTCGTCGAAGACTCCGCGACAGGAGAGCTTCGCATCCTCGAGATCCGGCCGAGGGCGAGCCTCGCGAGCGAGACCGATCATCGGGTGGTCGTCGTCGATGGCGAGCTCCTCGACGCCGTCGGGGCCGTGGTGGCCGAGGGACCGCGCGATCTCGTCGGCCGGAGCCTCGTTTCGACCTTCTCGTACTCGTTCCGCACCCGTGACGAGGATCCGCCCGGCCTCGTTTCGATCTCTCCGGCGGTGGGTTCGGAGCAGATCGATCCGCGTTCGGTCCTGCGCCTCTCTTTCGACGAGGCGATCGCGGAGGGCGCCACGGTCTCGCTCTCCGGCCCGGATGGCGAAGTCGCCGGAAGGGTCGACCTCGGCATCGGCGGCCGCGTGCTCGTGTTCACGCCCGACGCCGTGCTCGAACCGAACTCACACTACGCCGCACGGATCCGGGACCTTCGCGACGTGGCAGGAAACCTCGCCGACGCCGATCCGGCGTGTTCGCCCGATCTCTTCTGCACGCACTTCGAGACCCTCGATACGATCGGCCCCGAGATCGCGAGCTTCGGATTGCAGGGAGGAGTGGCTCCGGTGGCGAGTGCTCCCGTGACGCTCGCGGCGACACTCGTCGCTCCCGAACCCGAAGTACGGCTGCGTGTCTCGGCGGATCTCGTTCCCGTCGCGGAAAGCGTGGCGGGCTCGCTCGCCGTACCGTTCGTCCTCCCGGCGACGGGCACCGTCGTGTTGAGAGCGGTCGCGATCGACCGTTTCGGAAACGAGGGCCCGATCTTCGAGCTTCCGGTCGCGGTCGTCGAGAACGAGCCGCCGGTCATCTCGTTCGTGCGCGTGAGCCCCGAGAGCGGCGCCGCTCCCACCGGGACGAGCGTGGTGGTCGAGGTTTCGGCGAGCGACGATTCGGCGCTCCGCGAGATCCGCGCCTCGGCGACCGGCGCCTTCGTGCGTCCGCTCCTGACTTCGAACGGAGCGCCGATCCTCGTTGCGGGGTTCGTCCCGGCCGACACCCCGGCGGGACGGCCGATCCGGATCCTCGCCCAGGCCTTCGACACGAACGGCGCGACGAGCGGCGAGCAGGTGCTCGAGATTCCCGTCGCCGACGCGACGGCTCCGACCGTCGACGTGATCTCGCCCCCGGCTTCGACCCTCGTCCGACCGGGTGAAGCGTTCGAGGTGGTGATTCGCGGGCGCGATGCGTTCGGAGTCGTGCGACTCGCACTCGACGCGAGCGGCGCGGCAGGCTTCCACGACGAGGTCGTCGTCGCGCCGGCGGCGAGCGAGGTGCTGCGGAGCTTCTGGGTTTCCGCTCCCGCGGACGCCGCCCCCGGCGACGAGATCGCGCTCTCCGCGATCGCGGTCGATGCGGCGGGGCATGAGACCGCGAGCGGATCCGTCGTGGTCCGCGTCGCCGACGTCGTGCCACCGCAGGTCGTGCTCGTCGATCCTCCCGACGGATCGTCCGGGATCGGACCGAAGCCCGTCCTGCGCGTTCTTTTCTCGGAGCCGATCGCAGCCGCGAGCGTGAACGACGTGAGTGTTGCGCTCCTCCCCGAATCGGGACCTGCCGCTGCGCTTTCGCTTTCGCTCTCGCCGGACGGGCTTCGCATCGACGCCCGTCCGCTCGCACCGCTCGCACCGGAGACCCTCCACACCCTCTCGCTCTCGGGGCTTCTCACGGACCTCGCAGGAAATCCGCTCGGCGTCTCGACGAGCCGCTTCACGACGGGCCCCGCCGATACGAGAGCGCCGCGGCTCGTCTCTCTCGAGCCCGACGCTGGGGCGGTCGGAGTCCCGCTCCGGCCCGTGCTGCGTGCGATCTTCGACGAGCCGATGGCCCCGGCCTCCTTCACGGCCGAGAGCTTCAAACTCGTCTCGATCGACGGCGGGGATACGCCCGTCGGGGCGCGCATCGTCGTCGAGAGCGACGAGAGCGTCGTGCGGCTCGAGCTCGACGCCGATCTCATCCCCGCAGCGCGCCATGCACTCGTCCTCTCGGGCTCCGTTACCGACGTCTCGGGCAACGCGCTCGCCGACCGGGACGGCGTTCCGATCGGAGTCGAGCGGCGTCACGTCTTCACGACGGCTGGCCTCGCGATCACGGCGCCGTCGAACGGCGCGCGTGTGGTCGAGGGGAGGCCCCTCGGGCTCGCGGCCGGAGCCGACGCGATGCTCGGGATCGATACGGTCGAGTTTCTCGGTAGCGGCTCGCTGCTCGAGACCGATCGCTCGGCGCCCTTCGAGGTCGAGGTCGCGGCTCCCACGCTCGCTTCCCTCGGAGGCGGTTCAGAGCTCCGCATCGGCGCCCGCGGATTCTCGGCCGGTGCGCTTCGCGCGACGGCTCCCGAGGTGGTGATCTTCGTGCACGCCGACGGTGCCGACGCCGATGGCGACGGCCTCACGAACGGAGACGAGGCGCGTGCGGGCACCGATCCCTTCCGCGACGACGCCGGCGAGGATCCCGACGGCGATGGCCTCGACAACGCCGAGGAGGTCGCGCTCGGGACGCGCTTCGACACGAGCGACACCGATGGAGACGGTCTCGACGACTTCGCGGAGGTGCGGACCACGGGGACCGATCCGAAGCGGCGCGATAGCGACGGCGACGGGACTCCCGACGGCGAAGACCTGGCGCGAGGACCGAGGCTCGTCGCGGTCGATCCGGTCGACGGAGCCACGAACGTCTCGATCCGGCCGACCCTGCGGCTGCGCTTCGACGAACCGCTCGATCCCGCGAGCGCGACGGCCGAGCGCGTGCGACTCGCGGATGCGAGCGACGCAGCGGTCGACGTGGAAGTTGCCCTCGCCGGAGGCGGCCTCGTGCTCGAGGTGAGGCCGCTCGCGCCGCTCCGCTTCGAGACGCAGTACGCCCTCGATCTGATCGGCGGTCTCGGCGACGAGTTCGGAAACCCGATCGGCGAAGCCGATGGTTCGGCAATCCGAACCCGGCACTTCGAGACCGGTCGCTTCGCCATCACGGAGCCCGCCGATGGCGCATCGATCATCGAGCAGGGCGAGATCACGCTCGAGGCGAGCGGTAGCGCGGCTCTCGGGATCGCCCGGGTCGTCTTCACGGTGGACGGCGAGGCCCTCCCGGACATCCTGGCGGCACCGTTCCGCACCGTGTACACGGCGCCGCGCGCGGACGCGACGCCCGTCCTCTCGATCCGCGCCACGGCCTTCGATGCGGGGGGAGTCGAGCTGGCGAGCGATGCGGTGACGGTGCCGGTGGTCGTGGGGCTCCGCTTCGAGCGGCCGATCACGGGAGTGCCGCTCGGCAGAACCGGTGCGCTTCGCCTCGTTGCGCCGGGCCCGTTGCTCGCCGATCTCGAGATCGAGCTGATCGCTCACGATCCTTCGATCGTGGGGGTTCCCGCGTCGCTCCTCTTTGCCGCCGGCGAGCGCGAGCTCGTGATCCCGGCGAGCGGCCTCATCGAAGGCGCCACCAGCATCGTCGTGACGTCGAGTCGCGGAAGCACCTCGACGATCGCCTCGGTGAGCGAGCCCGTCGCGATCGTTCCGGGCACCGCGGTGCTCGCGGCACCGCAGGGCGCCCTGGTCGAGCGCTTCCCGGCGATCGGAGCGTTGAGCCTCCCCGAAGGCGCGCTGCGAATGCTGCGGCTGCCACTCGTCGACGTGCCTTCGACGAGCGCACGCCCCATCGCGGTGGTGAGTAGCGATCCCTCCGTCGCGACGATCGACGCGAGCATCGTTCTCGCGGCAGGCGAGACGAGCGTGCTCGTCCCGATCATGACCGGCGGAGCCGGCCAGGCGGTTCTCACGCTTCGCTTCGGTGGCGCGGGCCGCGAGCTGCGGGTCGTGGTGGGAGCTCCGGCGGCCGACGTGATGGCGCCGATTCTCGCGCCGCCGGTAGGCGCGCTCGTGCTGTCGCTGCCGTCGCTCGGCGACGTGATCGTGGCATCCGGCGGGACGCGCAGCGTCTCACTTCGGCTCTTCGATGCGCCGGTTTCGCAGGCGACGCCGCTGGTCGTTTCGAGCAGCAACCCTGCGGTAGCGGCGGTGACGCAGGCGGTAGTGGTTCCGGCAGGCTCGACGACCGCGATGCTCCCGATCGATGCGGGGCTCGCCGGCGAGGCGACCCTCGTGATCCGGCCCGCGGGGGACCTGCGGACGGGTAGCGAGCTGCGCGTAGTGGTCGGGACTCCCGCGCCTGGGGAGACG
>CAJPFO010000108.1 GCA_905339255.1 Myxococcaceae bacterium | reverse complement strand
AGGAGCCGTTCGATCGCGAGCACGCTGATCGGCCGCTTCGCACAGGCGCGCTGCACGCCGGCGAGCAGCTTCGAGCGATCGAAGTCCTCGCGACGCTCGTCGCGCTTGATCACCTTCGGAAGCACTTCTTCGACTCGTTCTCGCGTCGTGAAACGCCGCCCGCACTCGAGGCACTCCCTGCGCCGACGGATCTCGAGCCCGTCCTTCCCGAGCCGGGAATCGATCACCCGGTTCGCCTCGTCGGCGCAATAGGGACAGCGCACGCTATCCCCGCTCGTTCCAGCGCGATTGGTAGAGCGGGAAGTGCCGACACAGCGCTTCGACATCGGCCCGCACGCGGTCGAGCTCGTCGACGTCGCCGGGACGCTCGAGCACGCGGGCGACGAGCGCAGCGATCGCGTCCATCTCGGCTTCGCCCATTCCGCGCGTCGTCACCGCCGGGGTGCCGAGCCGGATCCCCGAGGTGACCGCGGGCTTGCGGGGATCGAAGGGAACCATGTTCTTGTTCGCCGTGATCCCCGCCCGGTCGAGGGCGATCTGCGCCGCCTTGCCGGTCGTGTCGCGGTCGACGAGCGAGAGCAAGAAGAGATGCACGTCCGTCCCGCCCGCCACGATCCGGAAGCCCCGTTCGGCCATCGCGGCGGCGAGCCGCTTCGAGTTCGCGATGATCCTCGCGCAGTAGTCCTTGAACGCCGGGGAGAGGGCTTCTTGGAACGCCACCGCCTTTCCGGCGATCACGTGGAGGAGCGGCCCGCCCTGCCCTCCCGGGAACACCGCCGAATCGACGGCCTTCGCGTACGCCGAGTCGCAGAGGATGAGCCCTCCGCGCGGGCCGCGAAGCGTCTTGTGGGTCGTGGTCGTCACGAGGTGCGCACGGCCGACGGGAGAGGGATGGAGCCCCGCGGCGACGAGACCCGCGATGTGCGCGATGTCGGCGAGGAGGAGCGCCCCGACCTCGTCGGCGATCGAGCGGAAGGCGTCGAAATCGAGCGTTCGCGAGTACGCCGTGGTGCCGCATTGGATGAGCTTCGGTCGATGCTCACGAGCGAGCCGGCGGAGTTCGTCGAGGTCGATCTGCTCGGTGTCCTGCCGCACGCCGTACGGAACGATCCGGTAGAGCTTGCCCGAGAAGTTCACCGGGCTTCCGTGCGTGAGATGACCTCCGTGATCGAGGTTCATGGCGAGGATCGTGTCGCCGACCTCGAGCACGGCCCGGTACGCGGCCTCGTTGGCCTGCGACCCCGAGTGGGGCTGGACGTTCGCGTGGTCGGCGCCGAAGAGCTCACGGGCGCGATCGATCGCGAGCGTCTCGACCTCGTCGACGACCTCGCAGCCTCCGTAGTAGCGTCGCCCGGGGTAGCCCTCGGCGTACTGGTTGGTGAGCACCGACCCCACGGCCTCGAGCACCGCCTCGGAAACGAAGTTCTCGCTCGCAATGAGCTCGAGCCCGAGCGCCTGCCGGCGCGCCTCGCGGCGGAGCAGCTCTGCGATCGCCGGATCCTGACGATCGAGTGCCGGGGTGGGGCCGCGGGAGTCCGACTGCGACGAAGCCGACCGATCCGACATCATTCCTCCCAGCGTCGCATCACGAGCGCCGCGTTCGTGCCACCGAATCCGAAAGAGTTGGAGACCGCGATCCTCGCGTCCGCCCTCCGCGGCTTGCGCGCGACGTGATCGAGCGCGCATTCCGGATCGGGGCGATCGAGGTTGAGTGTCGGGGGCAGCCAACCCGTCTCGAGCGCGAGCAGGCTCACGATCGCCTCGACGGCGCCCGCCGCTGCGAGCAGGTGCCCCGTCGCCCCCTTGGTCGACGAGACCGGGAGCCGCTCGACGTGCGAGCCGAAGACGCTCCGGAGCACGCGCGCCTCGACGGCGTCTCCCGCGGGCGTGCTCGTCGCGTGCGCATTCACGTAGCCCACCTCGTCGGGAGGCACTTGCGCGTCGGCGAGCGCGCGCTCCATGCACAGCCGCGCCCCTGCTCCATCCTCGAGGGGTGAGGCCAGATGAGCCGCGTCGGCCGTCGCCGCGTAGCCAGCGATCTCGCCTCGGATCGGCATGCCCCGCCGCCTCGCGTGATCGAGCGCTTCGAGCACCACGACTCCTGCGCCTTCGGCCATCACGAAGCCGTCGCGATCGCAATCGAAGGGACGGCTCGCCGCCGCGGGATCGTCGTTGCGAACCGAGAGCGCCCGCATCGCCGCGAAGCCCGCGACCGCGAGCGGGAGCAGCGGCGCCTCGGAGCCTCCTGCGAGCACCACGTCGGCGTCGCCTCGCTCGATGATCCTCGCGGCTTCGCCGATCGCGTGCGCCCCGGTCGCGCACGCGCTCACGTGACAGAGATTCGGCCCGCGCAGCCCGAAACGGATCGCGATGTAGCCGCTCGCCATGTTCGAGATCGTCATCGGGATCAGGAACGGGGAAACGCGTCGCGGGCCTCCCTCGAGGAAGCTCACGTGATTCTCGGTGAGCGTCGCGAGGCCTCCGATTCCCGAGCCGACCGCGACACCCACGCGATCTGCGGCAACCCCTTCGGGAAGCGGATCGAGCCCCGCCGACGCGAGCGCCTGCCGCGCGGCGACGAGCGAGAGCGCGACGAAGCGATCGAGGCGCCGCGCCTCCTTCGGCGGGAGATCACCGAGGTCGAGCGGTTCCTTCACCGCCGCCGCGATCCGGACGGGAAACGCCGACGCGTCGAAGCTCGCGATCGGCGCCACGCCGCCCTCGCCCGCGAGCAGCGCCGACCAGGTGCTCTCGACGCTGACCCCGAGCGGTGTCACGCAGCCCATTCCGGTGACGACGACGCGCCGCCTCGCGGAGGGATCGCGTCTCACGGCATCACGCCTCGAGCTTCTCCTTCAGGTAGGCGATCGCGTCCCCGATGGTCTGGATCTTCTCCGCATCCTCGTCGGGGATCTCGACGTCGAACTCCTCTTCCATCGCCATCACGAGTTCGACGATGTCGAGGGAGTCGGCGCCGAGGTCGTCCACGAACGAGGCCTCGGGCACCACCTCCTCCTGCGAGACATTCAAGTGGTTCACGATGATGTTGGTGACCCGGTCCTCGAGCTGCATGACTCTCTCCCCACCTCCGTCGGAGTACTCGGGCCGGCCCGGCCGCCCGACCCCGTTCGCGCCGAATCCTACCCGGCCGTCGCGACGAGCGCCGCGGCCACGGCCCCGATCCCGTCCGCATCGTAGAGGCTGAGCCGGCCGAGGTCCGGGGCGATTCGTGCGACGAGGCCGGTCAGCACCCGGCCCGGCCCGACCTCGAGCACCCTCGAGACGCCCATCGCCCGGAGCTGCTCGACCATCTCCGTGAAGCGGACCGGGGACGTGACCTGCGCAGCGAGAAGCCCGCGGATCCTTTCGCCTTCGCTGTTCGGCGTGGCATCGACATTGCTCACGACGGGCGGCTTGGGGTTGCCGAACCGGACGCGTTCGAGCTCCGGGGCGAGCTTCTCGGCCGCCGGCTCCATGAGCGGGCAGTGGAACGGCGCGGACACCGCGAGCGGCAGGGCGCGACGTGCGCCGAGTTGCCGGGCCCGGTTGCAGGCGCGCTCGACGGCCACCGCGTCGCCAGCGATCACGGTCTGTGAAGGGCCGTTGTAGTTCGCCGGGGCCACGACCCGGCCCGTTTCCTTGCGCGCATCGTCGCACGCGCGCTCGACCAGCTCGGGACCGCAGCCGAGCACCGCCGCCATCGCGCCTCGTCCCTCGGGGACGGCCTCCTGCATGTAACGACCGCGAGCCCGGACGAGGAGCAGCGCATCCTCGAGCGCGAGCGCCCCGCTCGCCACGAGCGCCGTGTACTCGCCGAGGCTGTGCCCTGCGACGGCAACCGGTTCGAGGGTCACGCGCTCCTCGAGCGCCCGCAGCAGCGCCATGCTCGTCGCGAGGATCGCCGGCTGCTGGATCTCGGTGCGGACGAGCTCCTCCTCCGGCCCCTCGAAGCACAGGCGCGAGAGCGGCAGGTCGAGGACCCGGTCGGCGATCTCGAATACGGCGCGTGCGGCCGGCGACGCCTCGAAGACGTCGCGCCCCATGCCCACCTCCTGGGCGCCCTGGCCGGGAAAGAGCAGCGCGAGCAAGCGCCCTACTCCTCGTCGGTCTCGATCACCGTGCGCTTGCGGTAGGTCCCACAACTCGCGCAGACCCGATGCGGCGGCTTCGGAGCCCCGCATTGCGGGCAGTTCGAACGCGCAGGCGCCGCGAGCGAATCGTGCGCGCGGCGCTTGTCGCGCTTGGCGCGCGAGGTCTTGCCCTTCGGAACGGCCATCAGCTCTCTCCTTGATCGGAGGGTCGGCGGAGCGCTCGGAGCGCGGCGAAGGGCGACTCCGGTCGAGCCTCCCGACAGCCGCACTCTCCGAGATTGCGGTCGGCGCCGCACTGCGGACACAGACCGAGGCAATCCTCCCGGCACACCGGATGCGCCGGAATCGCGAGCGCCACCACCTCCTCGAGAAAGGGGCCGAGCTCGAGCTCCCGGCCCCGGAACCACCCGGTTTCGATGTCGTCGCCGAGGCAAAGACCGTCGCGAGCGAGCGCCGCTGCTGCCTCGGGCTCCGCGGGCGAGCGATCTCCGGCCGGCTCGAGCACCACCCGGAACGATTCGTGGAGCGGCAGACGATAGCGGTTCAGACAGCGGCCGCATTCGAGCTCGAGCTGGCCCTCGACCACGCCGCCCAGGTAGAGATCCTGGCCCATCCGATGCGCGTCGACGCAGAAGCGGAAGTCCCTTCGATCGGCCGAGCCCAGCTCGGGAAGGCGGGCAGACGCGGTCTCCCACCACGCCGCGTCCGCCTCGAAGCTCTCGCTCCGCGGCGAATCGCCGAGGCGATCGACGAGCAGCTTCATGAGACGCCTCCCAGGCCCGGTGGAGCACTGGAAAGCGTAGTGGTTTCCAGCACTTATGGAGCCGGTTCATAGCAGGACGCGGCCCCCGGCACAAGCTCGCCTCGGCTCCGATAGACTCGCGCGCCGATGAGCGTCCGAACCCGATTCGCACCGAGCCCGACCGGATTCCTGCACATCGGAGGTGCGCGCACCGCGCTCTTCAACTGGGCCTTCGCGCGCCGACACGGCGGGAGCTTCTTGCTCCGCATCGAAGACACCGACCGCGAGCGGTCGACGGCCGAGTCCGAGGCGGCCGTCCTCGATGGCCTGCGCTGGCTCGGCATCGATTGGGACGAGGGCCCCCACCGCCAGAGCGAGCGGATCGCCCGACACCGCGAGGTCGTCGAAGGACTCCTCGATCGTGGCGCGGCGTACCGCTGCGTCTGTACTCGCGAAGCGCTCGAGACCCGAAAGCAGGAGACGATCGCCGCGGGACACAAGTGGACCTACGACGGGCGCTGCCGCGATGCGCGGCTCGGCGCCGACTGCGGCCCGCACACGGTGCGGCTGCGCCTGCCCGCCGAAGGCAACCTCGGCTGGGACGACCTCGTCTACGGCCCGAGCGGACAGGATGCGCGGGAGATCGGCGACATGATCATCCGGCGCAGCGACGGTGGACCGCTCTACCACCTGGCCGTGGTCGTCGACGACGTCGACATGGGGATCACGCACGTGATCCGCGGAGCCGACCATCACAGCAACACGCCGTTCCAGATCGCGATCTACCGTGCGCTCGGCGCGACGCCGCCGCGCTTCGCACACGTCCCGCTGATCGTGGGCGCCGACGGCAAGAAACTCTCGAAGCGCCGCGACCCCGTCTCGGTCCAGCAGTTCCGTGCCGAAGGCCATCCGGTCGATGCGATGCGCAACTGGCTGGTGCGCACGGGTTGGTCGCACGGCGACCAGGAGATCTTCTCGCGCGACGAGATCGCCGCGCTCTTCGACCTCGATTCGGTCCAGCGCGCGAGCGCTCGCGCCGACGCGGCGAAACTCTCCTGGCTCTCACAGCACTACCTGAAGACCCTCCCGCAGGAGGCGCTTTTCAGCGAGCTCGGCCCCTTCCTCGAGAAAGTCGCCGGGCACCCCGTCGAGCGGACGGCAGACCTCGAGAGGCTCGTCGATCTGCTTCGCGAGCGGAGCCGGACGCTTCTCGAGATGGCCGAGCTCGCGCGCTTCTTCGTCCACGACGTGGTCGCCTACGACGAGAAGGCGGCGACGAAGTTTCTCACCCGCACGATCGAACCGGTGCTCTCCGCGCTCCACGAGCGCCTCGTCGCGCTCGAAGATTGGACGGTCCCCGCACTCGAAGCGGTCTTCGACGAGGTCCGCGCGGCACACGACGATCTTCCGCTCGGGAAGCTCGCTCAGCCGGTCCGCGTCGCGATCACCGGATCGACCGTCTCGCCGCCGATCTTCGACACGCTCGAAGTGCTCGGCAAGGCGCGCTCGGTCGGTCGCCTCGCCGAGGGCCTCCACTTCGCGCGACACGGGGCCTAGATACCCGGCCAGCGTTGCGGCGAGGGACCCGTCGGGTACGTTCTGCGGCCGTCGGTCGCCTCTTCCCCGGTCGTCTAACGGCAGGACAGCAGGCTCTGAACCTGCGAATGGTGGTTCGAATCCATCCCGGGGAACCACGGGCGCCCCGCCGGCCTGCGGCTCGGCTATCCGCCGCTGCGTGCCGTCACGATCCAGCTCGCCGACGCGAGCGTGACGCCCCTCGGGCCCCAATACGGGCGGAGGGCCTCGCGAAGCGCGGACTCGATCTCGTGGCGCCGAGCCGCCGCCTCGGGAGAGTCGCGGAGCGCGGCTCCCGCCGGACCGATCGCGAGCGCGAAACGAACCGATCCCTCGAGATCGTCCGGGCCGATCGGGAGCACCTCCTGGACGCTCTCGAAGGCGATCTCACCGAAGCCGGCCTGCTCGAGGATGCCACGGACTCTCGCGTCATCGGCGAACGCGAAGGGCCCCGGCGCCGTCGGCGACGCCGGAGGCGCGAGCGGGAGGACCGAGGCGAGCGCCTCGAGCGGAACGCGCATCCACGCGTTTCTCGCGAGCGCCTGCCAGCAGACGAAGACGAGTCGCCCTCGCGCAACGAGCGAGCGGCGGAGGTTCTCGAACGCCCGCACCGGGTCCTCGAAGAACATCACGCCGAAGCGCGAGAAGACGACGTCGAAACCCTTCGCGAGCGTGGCCGTCTGCGCGTCGGCGTGGAGGAACTCGAGATTTGCGAGCGACGCCTCCGCGGCCCGCTCGCGCGCCCTCGTGAGCATCGGAAGCGAAAGGTCGATTCCCGTGACCGAGCCCTCGGGACCCACGGCCCGCGCGGCTGCGAGCGCCGTCGCGCCGCAGCCGCAGCCGACGTCGAGCACCCGCTCGCCGGGCCCGAGCCTCGCGCGTTCGAGAGCGCGCGCTCCGAGCGGCTCGATCTGGCGGTCGATCCAGTGCTGGAACTCCACCCAGCGGGGACCGCTCGCCTCGTTCCAGTAGCGATTCATCTCGGCGTTCGCGCTCATGCGGCCCTCCGATCCCGGGTCGGGCTACCAGGGTACCGAAAGCCAGGAGGGCAACACGGCGGCCGCGATCGCGCCGAGCGCGAGCGCCGGGCCGAATCCGAACGGCGCGCTCGCGTCGCGCCGCCACGCCATCCACGCGACGCCGAGAACGAGCCCGGCCACCGCCGAAAGCACGATCGCCTCGATCACCCCGCGCGGACCGAGGAATGCGCCGATCATCGCGGCGAGCTTGACGTCGCCGAAACCCATCCCGGGAAACCAGGTCCACCAATCGAGACTCGGAAACGAGGGAGGCGATTCTCCTTCTCCGGGCCAATGCGGGAACGTGCGCCCCAGCGCCACCGAGAGCCGCGCATGGAAAAAGCCCACGCTCCAGAGCGAGAAGAAGCCGACCCCCGCGCCCACGGCGCTCGCCGTGAGCGCCGCGCGCACGTCGGCGCCGTCGAGCCAGGCCACGGCCCCCGAGCCGACGAGCCCCGCCACGAGCCCGCCGAGCGAGACCTCGTCCGGGATCCACTGATGATCGAAGTCGATCCCGGCCGCGGCGATCAGCAACGCAGCGAAGACGCAGAGCGCGACCGTCGCCGGGACCGCGCCGTTCGAGACCGCGATCGCCGCGAAGGCGACTCCCGTGAGCGCCTCGACGGTCGGATAGCGAAGCGAGATGCGCGCTCCGCAGCCGCGACAGCGTCCTCGCAGAACGATCCAGGAAACGATGGGGACGTTCTCGAGCGCCCCGATCGCGTGCCCACAATCCGGGCAGCGCGAGCGCGGGCTCACCACGGACTCCCCGCGCGGGACGCGGTGGATCACGACGTTCAGGAACGATCCCACCACCAGTCCGAACGCGAACGCGACGCCGGCGAGCACGGCCGATTCGGGATCGAGGAGGGCGTTCATCGACGCGCAGGCTAGCCCGGATCTTCGCTTCGACCGCTACTTGAAATCGCGGCGCTCGAAGATCAAGACGGCGAGCACGAGCAGGATGGCGCTATAGCCCACGCCGTAGAGCCCGGCGAAGACGACCTCGCTCCCTGGGACCGGTAGCGCGTGGAGCGCTTGCGTCGTCAGGTTGAAGCTCTCGAGATCGGGCAGTACGCGGTGGAGACCGGACGCCACGAGCCGGACCGTCTCGACGTCGGAATGCGAGCCGAGGTCGCGAAGGTCTCGCGAGAGGTGGCCGAGGGCGTAGAGGCCGGTCGTGAAGAGCGCCGCGAGCATGGGCGTCGTGAACGACGAGAAGAGCGTCGAGAACGCAACCACCACGGCGAGCTCGATCGCTGCGAGTCCGAGCGCCTGCGCATGCCCGATTCCGAGTGGTGCCCCGGCGAGGAGCGAGACGGCCGCGAAAGCGAGGCCCATCACCAGCACCTGGAGCCAGATCGTCGCCACCAGACCGAGATACTTGCCGAGCAGGAACTCGCCCCGCGAGATCGGCTTCGAGAGGATCGTGTAGATCGTCCGCCGCTCGACCTCGCGGTGGATGAGCCCGATCCCGATGAAGATCGCGATGGCCGCCCCGAAGAGCCGGATCGCGGCGAGCCCGACGCTCTGCAGGATCCGCTCGCCTTCGACATAGGTGAGCGTCGAGAGCAGGACCCCCGTCCCGATCAGGAGCACGGCGAAGAAGAGCAGCGTGTAGAGGACCTTGCTGCGGATCGCCTCGCGCATCGTGTTGGCGGCGAGCGTGCCGATGGCGGGAATCGAGATCATCGTCCGGGGCTCCGATCGCGCGCGCCGGCCTCGGCGACGGCGGAGAGGAAGATCGATTCGAGCGAGGCACGATGCGGAGTGACGCTCACCACGTTCGCTCCGGCGCCGAGCGCGCGGTCGAGAAGCTCGCGAACCTCCTTCTCCGCCACGCGAACCTCGACGAGCTCGCCGCGTCCCCCGATCGCCCCGAAGCGCTCCTCGAGTGCTGCCGCGAGCCCCGGATCGACCCGCGAGAGAACGACGTCGGTCGACCGCTCGTCGACCCCGAGGAACTCCTCGATCCGCCCTTCGTAACGGATCGCCCCCTTCACGATGATCGCCACCCGGTCGCAGAGGAGCTCGACGTCGGAGAGGATGTGGGTGTTCATGAAGACCGTCTTGCCTTCGGCATGGAGGCGCAGGATGAGATCGCGGATCTCCTTGCGGCCGATCGGATCGAGCCCGCTCATCGGCTCGTCGAGGAAGACCACCGAGGGATCGTGGACGAGCGCCTGCGCGATCCCGACCCGCTGCAGCATGCCCTTCGAGTAGGTGCGGAGCCTCGCATCGGCCGCATGCGCGAGTCCAACCCAATCGAGGAGCGTCTCGACGCGCCGCTCGATCTCCGGCTTCGCGACGCCCGAGAGCTTCGCGTAGAAGCGGAGGATCTCGCGTCCCGTCAGGAACTCGTAGAAATACGGGTTCTCCGGAAGGAAGCCCACCCGGCGCCGGAACTCGGTCTCGCCGACGTCGTGGCCGAGCACCGACGCCCGTCCCGAGGTCGCGAAGATCAGTCCCATGAGGATCTTGAGCGTCGTCGTCTTGCCGGCACCGTTCGGCCCGACGAAACCGAAGATCTCGCCCTCGAGGACGCGGAACGAGATTCCGTCGAGTGCACGCTTGCGCCGGATTCCCATTCCGGTCCGGAACTCCTTCACGAGCCCCTCGACCCGCACGATCTCCTCGCGTGAAACGCTCATCGGGACTCCGTCCGAGACGAACCCGCCGCGCCGCCTCGAAGCATCTGTTCGCGCTCGGTTCGGGCGCTGGCATGGAACAGGGGCTCGTACCGCGCGCCGTACCAGGACGAGACGATCCGACCATCCTCCGGCGAGAGCACCCACTCGAATCCGTGGAGCTCCGGGGGGAGTGACTCGAGCACGGCGTCCGGGCCCTCGGCGAGCTCCTCGACGCGGACGATGTCGCGTCCGTGGCGACGCCGGAACTCGTCGCGGGCCGCATCGAGTGTGCGGGCCCGACGCTCGGTCTCGATCTCGTCGAGCGCCTTCTCGTACTCGGCGCGCGCGTACGGGTCGTCGGACTCGCGGACGAGCTCTTCGAGCATCGCGGCCGAGGCGTCGAGCCCTCCTTCGCCGGCCCGGAGCTTCGCGACGAGACGCGGGAGGTATGCGGGCGAGCCCGGCAGCCGGGTGGCGGCCTCGAGCGAATCGGCGGCGCGCTCGTCCTCGTCGAGGTAGAAGAAGCGGTTGAAGCCCTGGTAGAAGAAGTTCCGCCACTCGTCGGGATGGTGTTCGATTCCGCGGTCGAGGAGCGCATCCGCCTTCCGTACGCTCTCGGCGCTGTCCGTCATCCAGAGCGCAGCGAAGCGGTAGGGGTGATCGACCCAGGGATCGAGCGTGGTGACGACGTCGATCAAGCGACCGATGAGGGGCGCGTGCGCGCTCGGATTCTGCGCCGACCCGCCGACGACCTGGAGCGCCTGCAGCCAGTAATAGTCCGAGACCAGGTTCCGGTAGCCGAGCGACGCGAGCCTCGCCACCTCCGGTTGCGGAACGAAGAGATCCCCGCTTTCGGTCGCCGGCCGCTCTGGCAACTGCGTTCGCGCGAAGGCCGTTCCGGCCACGAGCAGTGCGATCCCCGCACCGCGAAAGATCCAGCGCCGCCCCCACGACATCCCCGACGTCCCCTCCGGTCGAGCGCTCTGGTGATCAGAAGTCGTCGGTGGTGGTGTTCCAGGCGACCTGGTTGAAGACCGGGCTTCCGCCGTCGACCGGGGTCGCGAAGCCGAGAACGCCGCTCGGACATTCCGCGCCGGCCGCGGGGGGTCGCACGTACATGAGCGCCACCACCGCCGCGTTGCCGTCGACGTCTCCGTAGGCCGTCGCCGTGAAGCACGCCGAGCAGCCGCAGCTCGAGTTCACGTCATAGTCGAAGTAGACCGAGCCCTCGGGGCGAAAACCGATGCTCGAGAACGCGGTCTCCGCCGCGGGGGTCCACTGGCGCCTGCTCGCGCTGAGCCCTCCCGGCCACGATCCGCCCGTATCGGCGTAGAGGCCGTTCGTTGCGAAGTAGGACTCCTCGGCCTTTGCGACTGCAGCGAGGTTCGAATACGCCTCGCTGCGCTTGGCGCGGAGCTGGTAGCGAAGGAACGACGGCACCGCGATCGCCGAGAGCGCTCCGATGATCGCGACGACGAGCATGAGCTCGATGATCGTGAAGCCTTGCTGGTGGCGGCGAACCTGCATGGTGCATCTCCCGGCATTGGAGGACGAAGGCGGGAAAAGGGTGGAGGGCCGGGCGCAGCCGCCCGGCCCTCCCGAACCGGACTAGAAGACGCTCTGGCCCGACGTTCCGTCGCAGGGCCCCACCTGGTTCGGCAGGTTGGCCATCGACGTCACCGCATCCCAGACACCGGTGCACGTGAGCGTACCGGCCACGGTCGGGGCCGCACCGCCGACGGTGCGCGCGTAGCCCCAGAGCTGGTTCATACCGTCGGCATCGATGTCCGCCTCGGCGTCGGCCGTGTAGTCGGTGCCCACGGCGTTGACCGCGTAGCGGAAGTAGACCTGGCCTTCGGGAGCCCAGCCGATCGTGTTGAAGTTCGCACCAGCAGCACCCGTATCCGCGAAGGCCTGCTTCGACGACGACGGGGCCGCGAGCATCGCCGGCGAGGTCCCCGCATCGATGTAGGTGCCGTACTCGGCGAAGTAGGACTCCTCGGCCGTGCGGATGCCGGCCAGGTTGGTCTTGCCTTCGCTCGACTTCGACCGGAGCTGGAATCGCACGAAGTTCGGAATGGCGATCGCGGCGAGAATGCCGATGATGGCCACCACGATCATGAGCTCGATCAGGGTGAAGCCGCCACGGCGCTTGCGAAGAAGCTTGCTCATCGTCTCGTTTCCTCTTTCCTTCTCGAGCGCCGATGGCTTCGGAACGCTTTGCCCCGATTCCCCCCGTCTCCAGGCGACGGCTGCTGGCGCGCTCGACGTCTTCTCACGGCACGGTAGAAAGCAACCGCCGTGCCAGCGGCCCCCCCGCACCCGGAACGATCGGCAGCCGCCCTCGAAACCTGAGCCGCGGCATGGCCTCGTTGGGAAGGCTGCCGGCCGAACGCCGAGGCCCTCGTGGCGGCAAGCGCGCTCGTGGTGACGAAACGCGGCGTCGGGGACGACGAAAGCCGTCACCCAGGGTCAAGCCCGAAGGCGCCTCGGCCGAACATCCGGGAGGGGGAACGGATCGCGCGGCGTCTCCGCGTCGGCCCCCGCCGCGGAGGTCGGATGGGCCGTCGAGTTGCCGTCGCTGCCTGCCTCGTGTTCTCGGGGCTCGCCGCACTCGTCTACCAGCTTCTCTGGACGCGGCTTCTCGGCCTCGCCTTCGGCACCACGACGGAGTCGATCGCGACGGTCCTCGCGGTCTTCTTCGCCGGGATGGCGCTCGGAAACCTGATCGCCGCGAGACGCCTCGTCCGCGTCTCGCGCCCGTTGCGCGTCTATGCGCTCCTCGAACTCGCGATCGGGGTCTTTGCGCTCGCGTCGCTTCCGTTGCTCCGCCACTTGGACGAGTTCTTCGCTCCGCTCGCCGCGACGCTCGAGCCCTGGGCGGCATCGCTGCTCCGCTTGGGACTCGCCGCGCTCGTGCTGCTTCCGCCGACGGTGGCGATGGGCGCCACGCTTCCCGTCGTCGCGCGGGGTCTCGTCGCCGACGATTCGACGCTCGGTCGTTGGAGCGGCGCCCTCTACGCCGCGAACACCTTCGGTGCCGTCTTGGGCGCCTACCTCTGTGGCTTCTGGATGCTTCCCGGCCTCGGCCTCACGCTCTCGGTCGGCGTGGCGGGCGGAATCAATCTCGCGGTGGCGGCCTTCGTCTGGGGGGTCGCCGGATCGCTCCGTGCGCCGGACTCCGTGTCGGAGCCCCGATGCGGACCACCGCAAGAAGCGAGCGGGCTGGCGCCGCAAGGGTCGCCGCATCGCGGCGCCTTCCTCGTCTTCTTCGGGATCTCGGGGTTCGTGGCGATCGGCTACGAGATCGTCTGGTCGAAGGTCTTCGGGATCGTGATGGAGGGGACGCTCTACGGATTCGCGGCCGTGCTCTGCGCGTACCTGCTCGGCATCGCGATCGGGAGCCTCGCGATGGCGCCTCGCGTCGATCGCATCCGGAACCTGCCGCGCGCGTTCGGACTCCTGCACCTCGCGATCGCGGCCGCGGTCGCAGCCGGAATGTCCGCGATTCCCTACCTCCCCTTCGCGCTCCGTCGTCTCGCCGAAGCGAGCGGCGGCGGCGATGCGGTCCATCTCCTCTTCGTTCTCGTCGCGCCGATCGTGCTGCTCCCGACGGCCTTGTTCGGCGCCGCCTTTCCGGTTCTGATCCGGCTCTACACGACGCGGGCCGAGTCCGTCGGCGAGGGAATGGGAATCGCCACTGCGGTGAACACCGGAGGCAGCATCCTCGCGAGCCTCGCGGTCGGATTCCTGCTCATCCCGACCGCCGGGATGGACGCCACGCTCTACCTCCTGCTGCTCCTCGACCTCGGCGTGGCGCTCGTCGTGCTGCTCCGCTTCCAGCCCGGAGACCTCCGGTCGAGAGCCCCGTCCACGGGGCTCGCTGCGGCGGGTCTCGTCGGGATCGCGCTCTTCTTCGGTGGGGTCCAGGCGGAGAAGGCGATCGCCGGCCGCACGCTCGAAGCGGGGTCGCTCGGAGATTACGCACGAACGCTTCGTGCCATGGACGGCTCGCGGTCATTCCTTGCCGAAGGGAAGACTTCGATCGTCACCGTCCACGACACCCCGGTGGCACGGACGCTGCAAAACAACGGACTTCCCGAGGCGGGAGTGCTCTTCGGCCCCCCCTACCTCGCGAGGGAGACGGTGCTCCTCGGAGTCCTTCCGTACTTCCTCGCGGAATCCCCGGGCCGTGCCCTCGTGGTCGGCCTCGGCGGCGCGAACACCATAGACGCGCTCGAGCGGACGGGGCTCTCGAGAATCGACGTCGTCGAACTCGAGCCCGGCGTGCTCGAGGCCGCGAAGATCCTCTACGGAGGCCGCCAGAGCCCTCTCGATGATCCGCGCGTCGGCGTGAAGATCGGCGACGGACGTCACGAGCTCCTGCTGCGACGCCATCGCGACGAGGCGCCCTACGACGTCATCGCCTCGCAGCCGAGCCATCCCTGGTTGGCGGGAGCTGCGAACCTCTTCACCGAGGAGTACTTCGCGCTCGCGAAGGAGAATCTCGCGCCCGGAGGAGTCTTCGCGGCCTGGGTGAACGGCTTTCGCACCGACCCCGAGTCGCTCCTCGCGCTCGTCGCGAGCTTCGAGCGGGTGTTTCCGGGCGCCCTCGTCGTCGACGGTGGCTCGGGATCGCCTCGCGACTCGCTGATCCTGCTCGGCGCCCGAACTCCGCTGAGCGTCGACGTCGCCGCACTCACGGCGAGGATCTCGGAGCCCGGGATCGCGACGCTGCTTCGACTCTTCGAACTCGACTCTCCCGAGCGCGTCGTCGCGCTCTTCGAGGGGCCGGCCGCGAGCTTTGCCGCGCTCGCTCCGGACGCCGCCAATACCGACGACAACGCCTTCGTCGAGACGAGGATCCCGCGACGGCTCGACTGGGCGCGCGCCGACTTCGGCGCCATCGAAGCGCGACTTCCGGAAAGCGCCCCGGTGCTGCCACCGCTCGCAGGGGAGGTCGACGTGGCGACGGTCGCTCGCGCGCTCCTCGAGGCATCGGATCGGCGCCCCGGCTCGGGAAAGCCTCCCTTCGCCCGAAAGCTCGAGCGCCTGCTCGCGAACCACGGAGCGAAGATCGATCCGTACGTTCGCGACGTCTTGCGCGAAGCGAGTCGCGCGCGCGACGTCGAGCTCGAGAGCGATGCGATCGAGCGCCTGCGTGCGCTCGCCGCGGTCGCTCCGGAGCGGCCCGATGCGCTGCGCGCGCTCGGTTTCCACCTCGCGATCCGGCGACGCGACTTTGCGGGAGCCGGCGAGGCGTTCTCCGCTGCCTGGCAGCGGTCTCGGGACCCGCAGGATGCCTTCGATGCGGCGCGCGCGCTCCACCGGGTCGATCCTGCGCTCGCGTGGACGTGGGTCGATCGGATTCCGAGCGAGGCTCGCGTACGCTTCCCGCGACTCGCGGTCTACGACGCCGATCGGGCGCTCGCGAGCGGCCAGCGAGGAGAGACCCTTCGCCCGGCCTACGAGGCCCTGCTCCGCTATCGTGACACCAGCGAGGGTCGGCTGCTGCAGGATCTTCCCGACCTCCTCGCGAGACTCGCCGACGCGGTCGGCGAGCCCGAGCAGGCGAGGCGCTACTCCGATCTCGCGTACCAGCAGCGTCACGCGAACGGCTCGGCCGCACTCGCCCGGGCCCGCCAGCGTTCGGCGAGCGGCGACGCCAGCGGCGCGAGGGTGGCGCTCGAGGAGGCACGACGTGCGATGCCGGCGGATTCGCGCGTCCTCGAGTTCGAGGCCCGCCTCGCGCGCGAGCGAGGCGACCGCGACGCGCTCACCTCGGCGCTCGCGGGGCTGCGAACGCTCGCGCCGTCGCTCGAGGCCGCAATCGCCGCCGAGAACCGCTTCCGCAGCGCGCTCGGGCTTCCCCTGCTCCCGCCGCTCGATCCGGCCGAGCTCGTCGGAGCGGCGGCCCCGCAGCCCTCCCGTTGACAGCCCGCTTGCCCGCTGGCTAGTTTGCGCCTCTCACGCCGAGACGCTCCCATCGTCTAGTGGCCTAGGACGTGGCCCTCTCAAGGCCAAAACACGGGTTCGACTCCCGTTGGGAGCGCCATGCTCTCGCGCCGGATGCGAGACCACCCTTGACCGAGTTCGCCTTCGCCTTCCTCGACTGCGAGTTCGGCGGCCTCGACCCCGAGCTCCACGACATCACCGAGATCGGCGTCATCGTCACCGATTACCGGCTCGCGGAGCTCGCGGAGGGTGAGTGGAAGGTGCGCGCGCGCCCCGAGCGCGTGAGCACCGGTGCGGCGCAGATGTCGGGCTGGAGCGAGGCGGGCTGGGCCGATGCCCGGCCGCTCCGGGAGGTTCTCGCCGCGATCGGCGCGATGCTGCCGAAGGGGGCAAAGGTCGTTCCGGCGGGGCAGAACGTCCGGATGGACGTGATGTTCCTCGAGCGAGCCTACCGTCGCTGCCGGATCTCGAATCCGTTCGACTATCACGTGATCGATCTCGTGACGCTCTTCTATGTCCACTCGCTCGCTTGCGGCGAGGCGGTTCCGGCGCTCTCGCTTCGGCAGGCCGCAGTGGCCGCAGGCCTCGCCGAAGGCCCCGTCGCGCACCGCGCGCTCGCCGACGCGCGGCTCACGCTCGAGACGTTCCGGCACTTCGTGGGTCGGCTCGCCGTCCGGCCCTTCCCCTGATCTACGCTCTCACCAAGAGCCGATCCCGCCACTTGGAAAGCGCGCGAAGATCCATGCGAGCGAAGCGCGGGAGCAGCCAACGTGCGAGCAGGCCTCCGGGCCGGAAACAGACGGCCGACGCGAAGTCGAGGAGCACCGGCGCGCCGTCGCGATCGACGAGCACGTTGCTTCGATGCCGCAGGTCGAGATGGGCGACCCCGCGGTCGTGCATCGCCGCGACGGCCTTCTCGAGCGCCTCGGGGAGATCATCGGGAACGCGCCCCGCGAGCGAGCGAGCGATCCGGACGCCGGGCCGGTACTCCATCGCGAACGCGAAGGCGTCGATGCGCCCGAAGAGATGGGGCACCGACGGATGCCCGGCGAGTGCGCGATAGGCGCGAAGCTCCCGGCGAATGAGCCAGCGCCCGAGCGTGTGTCGCAGCCAGAACGGCCGGGGTTGGAAGTCCTTCACCACCATGAAGGCGCCCGCCATCTCGACGAGCAGCACGTCGGGGCTACGAAGCCCGCCTCGCTGCAGACGCGAGCGGGTCCGCATCGCGAGCATCTCGCGAGTCGGGAGCCGGCTCTCGATCTCCATGGCGGTGCTCATCCGATCGGCAACAGCGGCCGGATCGCGAGCGCGATCACGCCGACGACGACCGCGAGCAAGGTCCCGCTCTCGTCGTTGTCCGCGAATCGCGCGGCGCTCCACGGCGCGGACACCACCTGGCCGTCGGACGTCGGTAGCCGCCAGGGCGTGAACGACGGCCAGAGTGCCGAAACCGCCGCGCGGTAGGCGGCGTAAGGCTCGCCGTAGGCGCGCTCGAGCCTCGCGCTCTCGATCCGCTCCTTGTACGGGAAGTAGTAGCCGAAGAAGAGCAGGAGCCCGGCCGCCGCCACGACGGGGCCGACGACGCCACCCGCGGCGATCGCGAAACCGGCTCCGATCGCGAGCGTTCCCGCGTAGAGCGGGTTCCGCACGTAGGCGTAGGGCCCCGTCACCGTGAGGACGTCGTTCTTCACGAGATGCCCGGCTCCCCAGACTCGAAGCGCCTCGCCGGCGGCGATCAGGACGAGCCCGAGAGCAAAGCCGATCGGCGTCGGCCGAGCGAGCCAGAACGAGAGCAGCACGAGCGCGTAGACCGGCAACAAGCGAGGACTCAACGTCTTGCGGCGAAAGGGGTGCCTCATCGGAAGGTCGAGAATAGACGACCCGACCCCCGCGGCAACGCTCAGTCGCCGGCGGGCGGCAGCCCCTCGGCACGCCTGCGCACGATCTCCCAGAGCCGCAGTCGCAGGCGTTCCTTGAACTCCGGATCAGCGAGGTCCCCGGCCATGTCGGCATCCAGGAACTCCCGCAGCTCCTCGCTCGTAAAGCTCGCGCTCTCCGCCACCACCACGTCCTCTGCGGCGTGCTCGCCGCTTCCTGCTGCCTCCGATGCGATCCCGGCGGTCGACTCTCCCTTCGGGAGAGATCGCTTCTCGACCACATCACCCCCCGGACCCGTATTACGGGCCTTCCGTCAGATGCTCTCCCTGGCTCGCCTCGACCAAGAGCCGCTTGGTGCGGTAGAGGCTCGATCGGATCGCGTCGCTCGACCGCGAAGTGCGCGCCGAGATCTCGGAGATCGAGAGATTCTCCATGTGACGCAATACGAAGACCTCTGCCTGCCACTCTCCCGTCCCGCTCAATCGTCGCCGGATCTCGTCCGTATAGCGCCGCAGATTGAGCTGCTCCTCCGGCGACCAGCCCCCGATTCCCGGCGACGGGTGTAAGAGCTCCGGCTCCGCGTTCTCGAGCCAGCCTTCACGGCTCTTCGCCCGCCGCAGATGATTGTTGACCGTGTTCTTGGCAATCCCGTAGATCCACGAGAGCAGGCTCGACTGCCTGCGGAACCCGTCGATCGAACGGAACACGACCGTGAAGGTCTCCTGCACGATCTCCTCGGCGTCGGCGTGGTTGCGGACGCGGAGGAACGTGAAGTTGTAGACCCTCTGGAAATACCGGCGGTAGAGCTCATTGAACTGAGCCTCGTCGCCGGAACGGATTCCCTCGACGAGTTCGGCATCGGCCAACGAGACGCCCCTGCCTCCGACGGAAGGGGCCTCGGGCTTTCGCGAGCGCAACGGGAGCTTCTGGACCAACGCGCAACTCCTCGCGTCGTCCCTTCCCCAGGGGAGAGCTCACGCCCTCACCCATTAGGTGGTCGCTACCCCTCAATCGTGGCAAAGACTGCCAGCGAGCTGCGTTTTTCAGGAACCTGGGTGGAATGCACCCGACTCGTCACGCGCCGACCCGCGAATCCAGCTCGAGCCGGAGCCTTACGAGGAGACGACGGAGTCGAGGCCCGGGACGGCGTCGGAGAGGACCCGTCGCATCCGATAGAGGTTCGCCTTGATGGCGTCCTCGGACTTGCCGAGCGCCTCGGCGATGGCCCGGACGGACTGCCTCCGCAGGTGCTTCAAGTGGAAGATCCGCCGCTGCAGGGGCGTCAGATCGCGCTCGATCACCTCCTCGCAACGATTCAGGACCCGCCGCGCATCGACGGCCCGATCGGTGGGCGCCTCCGGGGCCTCCGCCTCGTTGATCGAGTCGCCCTCGATGGCCTCGACCCGGCGCCGAGGGCTGCGGAAGCGCCGGTTCACCTTGTTGCGGGTGATGCCGAACATCCACACGAGCAGACTCGAGGTCCCCTGGAACGACGCGAGCGCCCCGAGGACGGTCATGAAGACCTCCTGGGTCACGTCCTCGGCTTCTCCGGCGTCCGAGAGGCGTCGATACGCGAATCGATAGATGCGCTGGAAATAGGTCTCGTAGAGAAGCTCGAAGGCCGCTCGATCGCCCTTCAGGATCTTCTCGACGAGCTCCTGGTCGCTCGTCCACGGCGTCTCGGCAACGGGCAAGGGGGGGCTCCTGCGGTGGATCCGCAGAGAACCGCTGCGCCGCGGCTCGGGGGGGTTCGATATCCCGGGCGGTGTCCGATCGGCCCGGCCGCATCGCGCTCTCGCGCGACCCTGACGCGGCTTCGGGCGTTACGTACGCCGCTCATTCGTCCCGGCTCTGGTCGAGCGTTCCTCCGCTGGATCTGGGCTTTTCAAAAGTGGGGACCCGGGGTCCCGTCGAGAGCAGCAGCAAGCAACGTGCCAGACCACGAAAAAGCGGCAACCGCACGTCGAGACGGCCGCCGATCAGGCACTTTCCGGTCGAGGGGCGGAACCGCCGCCGGGCCGTCGCCCCGGCGGGGAAGAGAAGCAGAGTTCCCTTCTTGTGCCCCGCCGTTCATCGGGCGCCGATCTCGCGTGCGACGAAATCGCGCACGACCTCGAGCGCCTTGGCATCCTCTTCTGCGGCGTCGAAGCGCACGGCAAAGCCGGCCACGGGCTTCGACTGCACGCGGATCACGGTCCCGCGCAGCCTCACGAAAGCCTCGTGTCCCGGGATCTCGAGTACGACCTGCGCACGGCTGCCGACCGCAGGCGTCTCGGGCGCGACGAGGAAGACGCCCGACTCCGACAAATCGAGCGTCGGCAAGAAGATCTGGCGCTCCGGGTCTTCGTAGGCCGCCTCGATCCTCGCTCGAACTCGCGGCGCTCGCG
>CAJPFO010000107.1 GCA_905339255.1 Myxococcaceae bacterium | reverse complement strand
AAGGCGTGGACCGTCGTCATCCAGCGCGCGGCCGGAGCCGTCGGTCTCCAGCTCGACCTGCCGAGCATCGTCGACGCGCTCGCGCCGCGTGGAATCACGAGCTTCGAGTTCGACGCCGAGCGAACGCTGCGCGCGTCGATCCCCGCAGCGAACGGCCTCTTCACCGCACGCTCGCTCGCCAAGCTCTACGCACTCCTCGCGGCCGGAGGGACACTCGACGGCGTCACGCTGCTCTCCCCCGAGACGCTCGCGCGAGCGACCGAACGCGAGGCCGCTCCCGCCACGCGCGTCGTGATCCCCTTCGACATGCGCTGGCGACTCGGTTGGCACGCGGTGTTCACGACGCGAGGCGTCCCGAAGCGGGCCTTCGGCCACTTCGGCTTCGGAGGCTCGGGTGCCTGGGCGGATCCGAGCCGCTCGCTCGCGGTGGCGATGACCGTGAACGGCGGGATCGGGACCCCGTTCGGAGACCTCCGCATCGCCCGGATCGGAGGCGCTGCGCTCGACTCGGTTCGAGCGAGGCCGCGCGTCGTCCTTCGGCGTGCGACGAGCGGCGGGACGGGTTGAGCCGCCCGCGAGCAGAAGGGCCGCGGGCCGGCTTCGCCCTCGAGGGCGACGTGCTCCGGTGTCGCGGCGACTGGACCGTTCGCGAGATCGCACCGGTCGAAAGGGAGTTCGAGCGAAGCGAGGCCTCGCGGAGCCGGGTCTCCGCGATCGACGCATCGGGAATCTCCGCGCTCGATACCGCGGGGGTCGTCCTGCTTCGGCGGATCGCGGCGAAGCTCGGCCACGACGGCCGCGCCTCCGAGGTTTCCGGCCTCCGCCCCGAACACCGGGCGCTGGTCTCGTTCGTCGAGTCGGCCGAGCGCGAGGACGGCGAGAGCGCCGAGGCGCCGCGCTCGGCGCTCGAGCGTGTCGGCGAGGCCGCGTGGCGGGCGGCGATCGGATCGGGCCGGCTGCTCGGTTTCGTCGGCGAGGTCGCCGTGGTCGCCTTGCGAACGCTCGCGAGTCCGTCCCGGATCCGCTGGCGACCGATTCTCTTCAACGTGCGGACGGCGGGGTTCGATG
Organism: Myxococcaceae bacterium; assembly: GCA_905339255.1. Lineage (GTDB taxonomy): Bacteria > Myxococcota_A > UBA9160 > UBA9160 > UBA9160 > MYXO. The sequence goes on along the minus strand of CAJPFO010000107.1, from coordinate 74,828 downwards.
CCCTCCCCATCACCGGGCTTCTCTGCTTTCTCATGGGAATCGTGATCGCGTACCAGGGAGCGACGCAGCTCGAGCGCTACGGCGCGAACATCTTCGTCGCGGACCTGGTCGGTCTCGCCATGCTCCGCGAGCTCTCGCCGCTGCTCACGGCGATCATCGTCGCGGGCCGGTCCGGTTCGGCCTACGCGGCGCAGATCGGGACCATGAAGGTGACCGAGGAGATCGACGCACTGCGGACCGTCGGGATCGCACCGATCGAACTCCTCGTGCTGCCGAAGATCCTCGCGCTCTCGATCGCGCTCCCGTTGCTCACCGTCTACGCCGACGTCCTCGGCGTCGCGGGCGGAATGCTGATGGCGCACTCCGAGCTCGACGTGGGCTACGCCGACTTCCTCGATCGCCTCCAGCGAGCGCTTCGGCTCTCGGACTTCCTGGTGGGGATCGGCAAGGCGCCGATCTTCGCCGCGATCATCGCCGTGATCGGCTGCCATCAGGGATTCGAGGTGGCGGGCGATGCCGAGAGTGTCGGCCATCGCACGACGGTGAGCGTGGTACGGGCGATCTTCTTCGTGATCGTGACCGACGCCCTCTTCTCGGTCGCGTTCAATGCGCTCGGGATCTGAGATGGCCGTGACGTCGCCGCGACCGCTCGTCGAGGTCCGTGACGTCCACACGCGCTTCGGACGCTCGATCGTGCACGCCGGAGTGAGCCTCGAGGTGCGCGAGGGCGAGATCTTCGCGCTCGCCGGAGCGAGCGGCTGCGGCAAATCGACCCTCCTCCGCGAGATCATCGGGCTCCAGCAGCCCCAGCGGGGATCGATCCGCGTCTTCGGACGCGAGGTCGTCGGAATCGACGACGAGGCGGCGCTCTCGCTGCGCCGGGACTGGGGGGTGCTCTTCGAGCGCGGGGCGCTCTTCGGCTCGCTCACGGTAGCCGAGAACGTCGGCCTCCCGTTGCGGGAGCACACCGATCTCGACGACGCGCTCGTCGACGAAATCGCCGCGGTCAAGATCGCTCTCACGGGGCTTCCGTCGGGCGCCGCTTCCAAGTACCCCTCCGAGCTTTCGGGCGGCATGCGCAAGCGCGCGGCCCTCGCTCGCGCGATCGCGCTCGACCCGCGGCTGCTCTTTCTCGACGAGCCGACCGCGGGCCTCGATCCGCTCTCGGCGACGGGCTTCGAGGCGCTCGTCCGTCACCTCAAGGAGGCCCTCGGCCTCTCGATCCTGATGGTCACCCACGACCTCGACCTCCTCTGGCACGTCGCCGACCGAGTGGCTTTCATGGTGGAAGGACGCATCGTCGGCATCGGCACGATGGAGGAGCTCTCGGTCTCGGAGCAGCCCCTCGTTCGTGAGTACTTCCACGGGCCGCGCGGGCGCGCGGCCCGGGAGCAGGCATGGAAACCAAGGTGAACTTCGCGCTCGTCGGGGGATTCGTCGTCGCGCTCTCCGTGGCGCTCGTCGCCGCCGTCCTCTGGATCTCCTCGAGCCGTTCGAGTCGCAAGGAGACCGCGACCTACGTCGCGTACTTCGAGGAATCGGTCTCGGGCCTGAACCCACGCGCACCGGTCAAGTACAAGGGTGTCGTCGTCGGCTCGGTGCAGCGGATCGAGCTCGATCCGGAGGACCCGGAGCGCGTCCGGCTCGAACTCGCGATCGAGCGCGACGTGCCGATCCGGCAGGACACCGTCGCCGTGCTCTCGGTGCAGGGCCTCACCGGGATCGCCTTCCTCGACCTCGAAGGGGGCACGCGCGACGCCCCGCTGCTCGAGCCCTCCGCGGACGGCGGCCCGCCGGCGATCGCGACGCGTCCGTCGCTCTTCCGACGGCTCGATACCTCGACCACGGGCCTCCTGTCCGACCTTTCGCGTACGGCGCAGAGCGTGAACGATCTCCTCGATGCGCAGACCCGCGCATCGTTGCACCGAGCGATCGAGGATCTCGAAGTCGTTCTCGCCACCGTCGCGCGTCGCTCGGAAGCGATCGATGCGAGCCTCGTCGACGCATCGCGCGCGATCGCGAATGGTGCGCGGGCGAGCGAGCGGCTCGACGATCTCGTGGGGCAGGTCGCAAGAAGCGCCGCGGCGGTCGAACGCGCCGCCGCTTCGGTCGCAAAGGCGGGCGAGTCGGCGCGAGCGGGCTTCGATCGGGTCGAGCGCTTCGGTACCGACGCGCTCCCCGGCCTCCAGTCGCTGATCGTCGAGGCGCGCCACCTCACGGCCTCGCTCTCGACCATCGCGCGCGAGCTCGAAAGGGATCCGAGCGCGCTCGTTCTCGGGAGGCGCCCCCCGCCGCCCGGACCGGGAGAGTGAGATGAGAGCGCTCGCGGCCTCCGCTCTCTTTCTCGCTCTCGGACTCGGCGCGGTCTCCTGTGCCTGGCTCCTTCCGGGAGGCGCGGAGGCTCCACGGCGCTTCGGGCTCGAAGTGCGATCGACAGAGGCGGCCGACCCCGCCGGCGAGCGACCGCTCCTCGTCGTGACACCGCCGACCACGGCCCCCGGTTTCGACTCCGCGCAGATGATCTACGTGCGCCGCCCCTACGAACTCGAGGCCTACGCGCACCACGAGTGGGTCGACACGCCGGGCCGCATGCTCGCGCCGCTACTCGTTTCGATGCTCGAAGAGAAGGCCTCCGTCTCGGTCGCTCGCGCGGGCGCCTCTCCCGCGGCGGCGCTCCGCCTCGACACCCAGGTTCTCGCGTTCCAGCAGGATTTCACCGTCTCGCCGTCGCGCTCGAGGGTCGTGCTCCGCGCGGAGCTCTCGGATTCGCGCTCGGGGCATCTCGTCGACACGAAGACCTTCGAGGCGGTCGAGGCCGCACCGAGCGACGATCCCTACGGTGGCGTGGTGGCGGCGAACCGCGGCGTCGAACGCGTGCTCGACGAACTCGCGGCCTGGGTGACGGCGCGCACGAGTTCGAACGGCCGCTCGTCAGATCCCGAGGTCGATCCGGACGCCTTCGACCGGATCGACCGGATGGAGCGCCACCGCTCCGGCGTCGAGGAGAGCGCGCTCGAGCGGGGCGCGATCTCCGACCGGCCATAGCACGACGATCGTTCCTCCCTGCCCCGCTCCGGCGAGCTTCGCTCCGGGGGCTCCGGCTTCGAGCGCCGCATCGATGAGCCGCTCGTTCGCGGGTCCCGACCCGCCGAAGCTCCGCTGGATCGCGTGGTTCTCGTTCATCGCCGCACCGAGCACGGCCCAGTCGCCGTCGAGAAGAGCGCTCTTGCCGATCGCGCCGAGCGCAGACACCCGCTCGTATCCCGCGACGACCTCGCGCTCGCCGGACCGCCAACGCTCGCAGATCGGCGCATGCACCGCCGACGACGAGTGCCGGATTCCCGTCGACGCGACGATGAAGGGCGGCGGAGCGACGAAGGGGCCGAGGTCCTCGACCGTCGCGAGCTCGCTCCGTTCGCCGGGCGCCCCGTAGCCCTTTCCCCGGAAATCGAGGAAACGCAGCCCACCGAAGACGGCCATGTAGGGGTCGCCGAAGCCGCAGACGGCCCCCATGCCGTCGCGCTCGACCGATCGCGCCTCTTCCGCGAGGCGGTGGCCGCCGGCCGGCTCGCCGCGCCAGGCGCGCAACGCGCGGAGCAGCGCGACGACGAGCGCGGCCGACCCGGCGAGTCCGCTCGCGAGCGGAATCTCGCTCGCGAGATCGATCCGCGCGCGGGGAAGCGGAGGCCCGACGAAACGCAACACGGCACGTCCGAGGTCGAGGAGGTCTCCGCGGGGATCGAGATCGGCAGCGTCGCAGATCCTCGTCTCGAGCCCGCTCGTTGCGAGCGAGGTTCCGTCCCCGGCCTCGAGGCTCGCTCGCGCGCGAAGCGCGAGGCTGCACGAAACCTGCCTTCCACCGTAGAGGTCGGACGGGTTTCCGATCAGGTTGGCTCGCCCGGGGGCCGACACGACGATGCGTCGCCTCGTCATCGTCTCAGGCGCTCTCCGTGCGAACGTCGAGCTCGACCTCCGCGCGCCCGGCGCGTCCGAGCCGCACGACGATCGCGAAGCGCCCGCCGCCCTCGTCGAGACGGCGCGCGGCGAGCGAGTCGTCCGGCGCCCGCACCCGGAAGGCGGGCGGGCGAGCCGCGCAACCCTCGATCCGGATCTCCTCGCCCGGCGATCCGAGGACGTCGAAACGAAGGCCGTCCGGCGTCTTCTCGATCCCGCCGAGGCGTCGATCGGCGCAGGTCACGTACTTCGTCGGATCTCCGAAGAGCGCGAGGCCTCCTTCGAAGACGGGACATAGAACCGTGTAGGAGAACTCCTGCCAGCCGAGATCGATCTCGAGTGCGCCCGAGGGGTCGAGTTTCGCGAAGCGTCGCGTTCGCCAATCGTACGCGACGACTGGGCCCGAAGGCGCCGCGGCGCCGAGGTCGGCGAGCGGAATCGACTCGCGCAGGGCGACCTTCGCCCGAGACGCGTTCATCGCGAGCACGTAGACCCAGCGGCCTGCGGGATGTGCAGACTCGGTCTCGCCCACGAGCGGGGTCGCCTCGAGGAAGGCGTTGCGCCGGAAGCAGCGATCGATCGCCGCGATCGGGGCGTCCGGCTTGAGCAGCACGCCGTCGTCGCGGCAGGTCCGCAGGACGAGGTCGCGATCGGTATGGCCGCGGCGATCGCCGATCCCGACCGGCCCCGCCGAGAGCGCGGCCAGCAACGATTCTGCCTCGGCGTAACGCTCGCCCGGCCCGAGGCCGGTTTCGCCGTGACTCACGAAGACGTCCTTGTAAGGATGGAGACCGAGCGCACGGGCGAAGGCGTTTCCATGCAGGAACCAGACCCAGTTGAGGCCGTTCTCGAAGAGGTAGCGATAGTCGCCGCTCGTCCGGATCGACGTCACCTGCTCGAGTCCGACCGTCTGGAGGAAATCCGCCGGGGTCGCCATGCACCATTGCAGGGTGAGCCCGCGCGAGCGCGCAGAGCGATCCATGCCCTCCTGCCAGGCGCGGGCGCGCCCCGGCGCCTCGCGGAGCCCTCGGACGCCGAGGAAGCTCTCGACGAGCCAGTCCTGCTCGTAGGTGATGGCGCCCCACGACGCGGCCTGCTCGAGGAGGCGATCGAGCAGACGCGAGTCCACGGGATGTGCGTATGCGGCGTCGCGCCAGGCGCTCGCAGCGTCGAAGTACGGCGAGTGCGCCGAGAAGTGCCGCGAGTGGAACGTGAGGGGAAGCCCACCGAGCCTCTCGCGGAGACCCTCGAAACCGTTCGGGAAGAGGTCCTCTCGGGGTTCCCAGCGGAGCATCCCGGTCGGCGGTACGACGGGTGCCCCTTCATCGGATACGGGCCGCAGCGTCTCGTGCGGGTAGAACCACGAGTCGAGCTGCACCGAGCAAACGGGAACGCGCGCCGCTCGAAGCTCGGCGATCGTCCGCTCGAGCGTCGTCGCGTAGTCCTCGCCCGGCTCCGTGCGGTAGTAGTAGACCGATCCGTTGTCGGTCCAGTACGAGAGCCTTCCGACCCCGTCGTCGGCGTAGCGCGACGGCCGTCTCGTCCCGTGCCGGCGAAGGAGCATCTCGCCGAGCGCATCGAGGGCCGCTCGCGGGCGCGAGGCGGCGACGACGGCGAGCTCGGTCACGAAGCCTTCGGGAACCGAGTCGAGATCTCCGTGCCATCCGCAACGCACCCCGAGGTCGGCCTCGCTGGCGTCCTTCGGCACCACGATCACCTGCTCGTGGAAACCCTCGAGCGGCGCGAGGAGGAGCGTTCGGAGATCGGGCGCGACGAAGAGCAGCGGGAAGACGACGGGCGGACGATGCCCGGCAAACGTGTACCCGAGACACGAGGCATCGCCCTGCACCGGAAGCGCGAACTCGGTGTACTGATGGCCGTAGCTCGCGGTGCCTTCGGGGATTCCGCCGGCGGCACGACGGTCCGGACGGAACCCGGGCCAGACGACGCCGGGGGTCGCGAACTTCCCGGTCGCGAGGCCCGAAAGCGAACGTCGCGCTTCGATCCGGAAGACCAGGAGCGGACGCTCGGCGTACGCGCGAACACAGAGTCGCGGGGCGCCCTCGGCCGCTTCGAAGCGCATCCCCTCCCAGCGTCCGTGCGGGTCGGCGCCGCCGAAGACCTCGACGCGGCCGGCGGGCCGCGCGATCGGACCGAGCCAGTCGGGCTCCGAGAATCCGATCCGCAGGCTCTCCTCTCCCGCGTCGCGGAGCACGAGTCCGTCGGCGGCGCGGAGCTCCTTCACGATCGAGCCCTCGCCTCGGCCACCGCGCGAGCGATCCCCCCGCAACCGGGACGAAGCCAGCCGTCGGTCGCGTCCGATGCGCCTTCGCGGGCCGGGCTCCTCGAGCCGGAGCGTCTCGGTTCGGTCCGTTCCTGCATGCCTTTTCCTTTCGCGTCGAGCGACGCATTCTACGCCGAACCCGAACCGATCGGAGGACGTCATGGCGGAGATCCGCGAGATCGCGAACGGACTGGCCTTTCCCGAAGGACCGGTCTGGATGCCCGACGGGAGCGTCGTCCTCGTCGAGATCGCCGCGGGACGCGTGACCCGCGTGCTTCCCGATGGAAGCAAGCGGGCGATCGCCGAGCCCGGCGGAGGACCCAATGGCGCGGCGCTCGGCCCCGATGGTCTGCTCTACGTGACGAACAACGGCGGGAGCTTCAGCTACCACCGGCTCGGCGGCTTCTTGATCCCCGGGCCGACGCCCCCCGAGCATCGAGGCGGCCGCATCGAGAGGGTCGATCTCGAAGCCGGCAAGGTCGAGGTGCTCTACGACCGCTGCAACGGACGCTCGTTGCGCGCTCCGAACGACCTCGTCTTCGACGCCCATGGCGGCTTCTGGTTCACCGATCACGGCGCGACGCACGAGCGCGAGCGAGACCGGACGGGGGTCTTCTACGCGAAGGCCGACGGCTCCGAGATCCGCGAGGTGATCTTCCCGCTCGACGGCCCGAACGGGATCGGTCTTTCGCCGACCGGCGATCGCGTGTTCGTCGCTGAAACCTACACGGGGCGGGTGTGGTGGTGGAGCGTCCCTCGCCCCGGCGAGGTGGCCGCGGCGGGCGGATTCGGTCCCGCGGGCGGCACGCTCCTCGCCGGCCTCGCTGGCTACCAGCTCCTCGACTCGCTCGCCGTCGACGCCGAAGGCTTCGTGTGCGTGGCGACGATCGTGAACGGTGGCGTGACCGCAATCTCCCCGGACGGCGCGAAGATCGAGCATCACGCGCTGCCGGATCCCCTCGTCACGAACGTGTGCTTCGGTGGAGCCGATCTTCGCACCGCATTCTGCACGCTCTCGGGGACGGGAAGGCTCGTCTCGATGCCGTGGCCCCGAGCGGGGCTTCGTCTCGCAAACGGCTGATCGGTGCGGATCGGCGTCGTGAGCGACACGCACAACCAGCTTCGAAGCGTGGCGCGAATCGTCGAGCTCCTGAACGCGGCGGGGGTCGTGCACGTCGTCCACACGGGAGACGTGACGCGCGAACGGACACTCCGCGCCTTCGCGGGCCTTCGTGCCCCCCTGCACGGCGTCTTCGGGAACAACGACGAGCGCGAAGGGCTCTCGCGCGCCGCCGCCGAGCTCGGCTTCGAGATGCGCGCGAACCGGCTCGAGCTCGAATGGGCGGGGCGTCGGATCGTCGCGGTCCACGACCCGCGCGATCTCGACGCGATCGTGCTCTCGCCCGGAGACGTCGCGCTCCACGGACACACGCACCGCCGGACGATCGAGACCCGATCGGGCGCGCTCGTCTTCAACCCCGGCGAGTGCGCCGGGCATCTGATTGGACACAACGCGATCGGGATCGTCGACCTCGAGACGCTCCTTCCCGAGATCCTCCGCTTCTAGGAGACGGCCCCGGGATCTCGGGGGAGCCGGGCGTTCCGGAGCGGCGCGGTTGCGCCTATCCTCTGCGCATGGCGAGGCGGGTCATCTTCGCAATGGCCGCGGCGGTGGGCCTCGCCGTCGCCGGCCTCGTTCCCTCGGCCGTCGCACAGCGGCGGGTCGAGGTCTACCGGATGAAATACCGGACCGCCGAGGAGATGGCTCCGATCGTCGAAACGATCCTCGCCGGAAGCGGGAGCGTCGCCGTCGATCGCGGGACGAACTCGCTCGTCCTGATCGGGGATCCGAAGTCCGTATCGGAAGTCCTCGGCCTCCTCGAAACGCAGGACCGGAAGCTCCGCAGCGTCGTCCTGCGCTACGACACGCGACGCGTCCGCGATCTCGAGGCTCGAGGCTTCTCCGTCCGCTGGACGGCGCAGGCAGGAGACTTCCGGATCGGGAACCTCGCGCGTCCCACGGGATCGGGCTCGTCGGTCGCCGTGCGTCTCGACGACGAAACCCGGCGGCTCGCCGAGTCCTTCGCCGGGACGCTGCGTGTGACCGAAGGGGAACGGGCACGGATCGCGACCGGCACCACGGTCCCCTTCACGACGCGGAGCCGTTTCGGGCCGAACACCGAGTTCGTCACCGCGTCGACGGGGTTCGAGGCGAGTGCGCGAATCCAGGCCGACGGAAGCGTGCAGGTCGACCTCGCCTCCTTCGCCGGGCAACTCGCGCGCGGCGGTCGGATCGAGAAGACGAATGCATCCACGCTCGTGAGCGTGAAGCCCGGGGAAACGATCCTCGTCGGGGGGCTCGACCGATCGACGAACGAGGAGCGCGATCGGCTCACCACGGGCTCGGTGTCGTCGAGTACGCGAGACGATACGGTCCTGCTGCTCCGCGCGGACATCGAATGAGCGCGCGATCGTGACGCCGCCGCGAGGAGATCTCGGGTTCTCCTCCTTGCGGCCAAGGCGGCGGCCGATCGGAATCGCCGTCGTCGCGATGGTGGTCGCCATCCTCGCGGTCACGCTCTTCCCGCTCGAAGCCCGCCCCGAGCTCCACGACGATCGCCTTTCGTTTCGTTTGCTCCTCGCGGATTTCGTACGGAACGTCCTCTTGTTCCTCCCGCTCGGAGTGCTCCTCGCGCGACGCGGAGTCGGGATCGCCGCAACGGGGCTCCGCGCGCTCGCGCTCTCGGCGGCCATCGAGGTCGCGCAGCTCGCAATCCCGGGCCGCTACGCCAACGGAGCCGACCTGTTCGCGAACACGGCGGGCGCGCTCCTCGGCGCGTCGCTGGCTCGCTCGGCGCCGTACTGGCTCCAGCCGAGCGCGACGGCGGCCGACCGGCTCGCGCTCACCGCCGCTGCCGCGATCGCCGTTCTCGTCGTCGGCACCGGCCTGCTGGTCTCGCCAGCGCTACCGGATCTCACGTGGCACGTGGGGCTCGTCCCCGAACTCGGCAACCTCGCTCGCTACGAAGGCCGCATCCGATCGATCTCGATCGGAGATCTGATGGTCACGAACGGGAAGGCCCGTGACTCGGACCGGCTTCGCGAGCTCTGGCGAACCGAGGTCCCGTTTCGCATCGAGCTCGAAACCGCGACGCGAAAAGGACCGCTCGCGCCGCTCGTCACCATCCACGACGACCTGCATCGTGAGGTTCTCTTCCTCGCGGCGGAGGGCGAGGATCTCGTCGTGCGCGGACGCAACTGGGCGCAGGTCGTCGGCTTCGATCGTCCGCTGCTCCGCCTTCCCGGCGCTCTCGAGAACGTGGCGCCCGGAGCGAACGCCGCCATGACGCTGCGTCGCGATGGACACGGCTTCTGTGTTTCGAGCGGCGAGCGCAGCGCATGTCCGCTCGGCTTCACGGCCGGCTCGGGGTGGAGGCTCGTCTGGGCGCCGCTCGGCCTCCCAGCGGCGGCGCGCGATTGGCTGAACGGCGTCTGGCTCGCGGCGTTCGCGCTGCCGCTCGGTCTCTGGCTCCGCGCGAGCCCGTCGGGCGCGACCGCGCTCACGGTGGCGGCGAGTGCGCTGCTCGCGGCTCCGCTCGCCGGGTTGCTGAGGACGCCGGGCTTCGAAACGGGGGCGGCCGCTCTCGGCCTCGTCGCCGGCATGGGGCTTCGAATGATCTTGCCCGCACGCCGATCGAACTCGTCGATCGGCCTTCCGGCGCGCGGTGCGTCGTTCTAACGTTCGACCGGGAGCCTGCTTCGAGCGGATCTACTCGTGGATCTGCTCGGCGAGGTACCGCTCCTTGCCGATCTCCTCGACGATGTGGAGCTGCGACTCGAGCCAGTCGGCGCTGTGCTCCTCGCCCTGGAGGATGTCCTCGAGCAGCTCTCGCGTGCCGTGGTCTCCCTTCGAGCTGCAGAGCGCGATCGTGCGGTTGTAGCGTTCGATCGCTGCACGCTCCATCTCGAGGTCGAGCCGGTGCTGCTCGACCGCATCCTCTCCGGCCCGGATCGGCCCGAGGCGCTGCATGTTCGGAACGCCTTCGAGATAGAGGATTCGCTGGATGATCTTGTCCGCGTCCTTCATCTCGTCGATCGATTCCTCGTGCTTTTTCTTTGCGAGCCTTCGGTAGCCCCAGTTGTCGCACATGCGTGAGTGGATGAAGTACTGGTTGATGGCCGTGAGCTCGGCCGTGAGGATCTCGTTGAGCGCCTCGATGACCTCGCGATCGCCCTGCACGGTTCGCCTCCTCGATGGATGGCGCAACCGTAGGATGCGAGGGGCGCAGGTTCAACGAGCGGCCGCGGTCAGCGCGACGGAGCGAGGCGTCCCGGAACGCCGGCGCCAGAGCGGCCCTCGCCGGCGCGCTCGGCGACGATGATCTCGTCGATGGTCGGATGGCAGCCACCGCAGCCGGTTCCGGCCGAGCAACGATTGCCGACTTCTTGCCGGCAGCTCGCTCCGCTTCGCACGGCGGCCCGAACGTCCCGATCCGAGATTCCCTTGCAGTGGCAAACGATCACGCGCTCGTCTCCGTTCAGGACGAGGGCAGCCTACCACGAGCGAAAATGAAAATCAATGTCGCGTTCGATCTCGAGCGCGGTCTCGAGGATGTGCGTCGCCCCCCGGGGAAGCAGGGTCGAGTTCAGCACCTCGTACCCGTAACCCCCCGGCGGGTCTGCGAAATCGATCGGGTGTGGAAGGTAGCGGAGCCAGCCGTTCGCGATCGAGAGGACCGCACGATGCTCGCCTGCGCCAGCGCCTTCGAAGGCCCGCCCCACCCGGAGCGTGGGCTCGAAGGGGACTGCGAGCCAGCGCGCCTCGCCGAAAGAGAGCACCTGGAGATCGAACTCGGCCTCCCGCGCACCGACGATCTGCGACGCGCTCCGATCGCGAAGATAGAGACGGAGCTTCGACGAGATCTCGCGAGCGGCCGCCGGGCCGAGCGCTGCTGCTCGAGCCTCGGCGAGCCGGAAGAGATCGGCATTGCGGACGCGGGCCCCGGGGTCGAGCCCGATCGCATCGAACGCTTCGCCGCGCCGCCGCGCGAGGGCCGTCGCGGCCGCGTCGGGATCGTCGCCGCCATGCACGGGGACCCGAACGCGGGTCGCCCCCACGCCGACCGCGACTTCGGAGTGCGTCTCGGCGCGGCTGGCCGCGCGCACGACGGCGTCGCCCGCCTCGTCGCCGAGTTCGCGCATCGCCGCCACCCCGACCCCGACGCTGCGGTTCACGAGCGCGAGATCCTGCAGACCACGCGTTCGCGGGTCGACGTCCGCATGCGCCGAGAGCAAGAAGATCGAGAGCGCGCCGGGAAACTCGGCCTCGATCCGTGACCGCGCCGCCCCCGGCCAATCGGCGGAAAAGAGCAGGTTCTCGTGTCCGAGCGCCGTCGGGTGACAGCCGTGGTGCCAGACGATCGCGAGGGGAGAGCCGTCGTCGCGATCGATGCGGACGACGCGCACCCTCCGGTCGGCGTCTGCGCCGGCCCTGCGGCGGCTGCGGCCGATCGCGAGCGGCGCCGTCGCAAAACCGGCTCGCGCCGGCGTCGCCGCGTCGAAGGCACGCGCTCCCGCTTCGACCGCCGCGTCGAGAAGACGGGCGACCGGCGGCGCAACCGGGGCACCCGCGAGAATGGCGGCGAATCCCGTATCGGGACCCGAATGCGTGTGGATGCAGGTCACCGTGATCCGATCGCGCCCGACTCCCGTCCGGACCGCGAGCCGATCGCGGATCTCGGCCGCCTGCGACACGGCGACCAGACACAGATCGAGGGCGACCACGAGAAAGTCCTGCGCTCCCCGCACGTAGAGGCCCCGCGCGGAGAGCGGATCGAGCGTGCCTTGCGCAGCACCCGTCCGGAGGGCGTAGCCCATCATCGCGAGCCCGGGCGTCGCATCGAGCGGAACGCTCGCGACCCCGGCGACGAGCCGTGCCCCCTGCACTCCGAACGCCCTCCTCGTGGCGGCAGCGTGACCGCGGCTCTCCCGATTGTCCACGCGTGCGAGCCCCCGCCGGGCGCCCGCAGGAACGAGGGTCGCCGCTATGCTGCATCGCGTTTCGAGCACGCAGGCCTGCGCCCGGGAGGGACGGCGGCCATCGATTCGTGACCGAGATCTCGAGGTGCTGCGTGACGCTCCGCATCCTCACGTTGAACCTCTGGCACGACGAGGGCCCGTGGCCGCGCCGCCGCGAGCGCGTCCGCGAGTGGATCACGCGCCTCGACCCGGACGTCGTGGCCTTGCAGGAGGTGCTTCGAGGAGCTTCGTGCGATCAGCTCGTCGAGCTCTTCGGCGGCTCGGGGTTCCAACTCGATTTTGCGGCCGCAACGCCCTTCTGGCGCGACTCGTCGATCGGCTTCGGGAATGCAGTGGCCTCGAGGTTTCCGATCCGCGATCGCGATGTCTGCGTGCTTCCCGGTTCCGGAGATGGCGAGCGGCGGGTCGCGCTCGCGGTCACGATCGCGACGCCGCACGGCCCGCTCGGCCTCACCTGCACCCATCTCAACTGGAAGCTCCATCACGGCTTCGTTCGCGAGCGGCAGGTGCTGGCACTCGCCGAGTTCGCGCGTGCGAGGCGCCCCGGGCTCGAGCTGCCGCCGATCATCGCGGGCGATCTGAACGCGGAGCCCGACTCGGCGGAGATCCGCTTTCTCACCGGGCTCCAATCACTCGAGGGAAGGAGCACGCTCTTCTACGACGCGTGGCGACTCGCCGGCGACGGAGGCCCGGGCTTCACCTGGTCGAACCGGAACCCCTACGCGCGAGCGGCGATCGAGCCCGACCGGCGGATCGATTACGTGCTCGCGGGCTATCCGCAGCCGAGCGGGATCGGTCGCATCGAGCGCTGCCGTGTGGTCTGCGACGACGAGATCGATGGCGTCTGGCCGAGCGACCATTTCGGGGTGCTTGCCGAGATCCGGACCGATCCCCTCGACGAGGCTCCTCGACCCGCCTGAGCCCGCCGGGTGCGCCTGCGGCGGCTCCGCGCCACGACTCACGTGGCCCCCGAGCGCACTCACTGCGAGAACGATCCCGAAGACGACGAGCAGGAGGGCACTCGCGCGATTCAATCGTTCGACGCTGCGAGGGCTCGTCCGGCGTCGCAGGCCCGAGACGATCGCGGTGAGTGCGAGCCACCACCCCATCGCGCCGACGAACACCCCCGCAACGAGCAGCAGCGCGCTCGAGCATGCCGCTCGCCGATCGATCGCGCCCACGGCTCCGAAGACGGCGACGAAGGCGAGAATCGTCATGGGATTCGAGAGCGTGAGCAAGAAGCTCGACCCGGCCGCATGGAGCAGCGGTGGACGCTCGTCGCTCGCGAGCTCGGGAAGGGTTCGAATCCGAAGCGCGCGGAGCCCCATCCACACCAGGAACGAACCCCCGGCGATGCGAAGCCACGCCTGGTGGGAAACCAAGAAGCTCGACACGAGCGTGAGGCCGAAGGCCGCAATGGCGCCGTAGCAGGCATCGGCGACGGCTGCGCCGAGACCCGTCGCGACCCCCGAGCTGCCCCCGTGCGCGAGCGTCCTGCGCAACGTGAGCAGGTTCACCGGGCCGACGGGCGCCGAGAGGGCGACGCCCGTCAGGACACCGCGCCAGAACTCTGCGAGCTCGCCGATCGTGCCCCCCTCGGTCACGAGTCCTTCGTGGCGACGGAAACTTACCCCCCGCGAACCGCTCGCTACCATGACGTTTCCATGTCCCTTCCCCGACGAAACCCGGCGCACTGGCTCGGCGTCGCGCTCCTTCTCGCGCTCGCTCGTCCCGATCTTCCCGCGGCGGCGGAGTCGAGCCTGCGGCTCCCGCTTCCGGCGGTGATGGGGACGATCCCGTCTGCGACCTACGACGACACCGGCAAGCGTCTCGGCGAAGCACGCATCGACTCGATGAAGCTTCCGAACGGAAATACCTACCTGCTCGCATCGGGAGGGATCGACCACGGCGAGGCGATGGTGCTCTCGACCGAGCTCGCCCCCGTCGACGGAGGCAAGGCGCTCGCTCCGCTCTGGCAGATGTCGCACTCCTACGACAAGCAGGGCCGCTCGCTCGGGATCATGTTCATCGATCACGAGAAGAAGCGGGCTTTCTGCTCGCACGAAGACGGCCGCAGCGAGCCCCCCGACGAGCTCGAGGTTCCGCAGCCCGACCGCGTCGCGCACGTCCCGCTGAACCTCCTCTTCCTCCCGCTCGCGAAGGGCGAGACCGAGAAGATCGAGTTCCAGTTTCTCCTCTGCGCGCTCGGTCCGCGCTTCGTCGATGCCAGGGCCACCGTGGCTCGCGAGCTTCCGGCGCGAGAAGGGGCTCCCGCGCTGGTCGAGGTTCGTTACGAGCTCGACCTGAACCCCGTGCTCGAAGCGATCGCGAGGCCCTTTCTACCGCGCTTCTCGTTCTGGTTCAACCCGGGATCGCGGGATTCGTACGTCGCGCATCGCATGCCGCTCGGCTCGAAGAGCCCGGCGGTCCTGATCGTGCGGACCGGAATCGCGCCGCGAGCGCTCGACCCGGAACCCTAGAGAACGAGTCGCCGCGGGAGCCCCTCGGCGTGGTGCACGACGAGCCGCTGCTTCGGGTCGTAGAGCAGCACCTCCCGGATCCCCGATCGCGAGAGCCGCCCGACGAGGCGATCGACGCTCTCACGGCGTTGCGGGCCGGGAAGGCGCTCCCATTCCGGCCCGACCGTTCCGATGAACACGCGTCCCCGCTGCGATCGATCTCGATACCCCGTGCGAAGGATCGGCGAGACCTCCCGGAGTTCGCCAGCGGAGAGCGGCCATGCGGCGTGCGGGGGCGCGTCGAGAGCGAACCAGGCGACCACCGCAGCGACGCCGACGGCTGCGCAGATTCCCGCGACGATGCGCCGACCGGACCCTCGAGGAGCGCGTTCGGCGGCCGGCGACCGCACCGCTTCTGGTAGACCTTCGACGGCCCAGTGCACCGCCGATTCGGGAGGCGGCTCTTCGACGGGCGCCTCGGTCGAGCCGGCCTCGGGGTTCGCTTCGGGTTGCTCGCAGATCGGCTCGACCTCCGATACCTCCGGCGCTTCGACGCGAGACGAGCCGACCGCGGTCGCCATGGCGGACGGAGCCGCACGTTCGTGGCCGAGGTGCGAGCGGAGAACGCTCCAGACGCTCGCGTTGTAGAAGACGGCCGCGCGCAACACGTCGGGCACGAGCAGCACGGCGCCGAGCGTCGCCTTGCGAGCGCGCATCTCGGAGACGAGGTCGGCGATCTCGCCGGACTCGCAGCGCTCGGCCGCCCGCAAGAACTCCTGCTCGATCGACGCGGAGTCCTCGGCCCCGGTGCGGGCGGCCCTCTCGCACGAGGCCGCGAGGCGGGGCGTGAGCGAGACGGGGTCCCGAGCGATCCGTCTGCGGTTCGAGGTCTCCTCCGTCGAGAGCAGCGTCACGAGGAGATCGAAGAGCTCCATGCGTCGGGCGAGGAAGTCCTCGTCTTCGAGGAGGAGATCGAGCAATACGGCCGCCTCGTCACGCCCATCGCTTCCGCGGGCGCTGATCGTCTGGCGAAGTCCTGCGAGCGGAACGTCGTCGAACGCCGACCGGAGCGTTCCGGCGTGCATCGCGAGGGCGGCGTCGACGCGTTCGAGCTCGCTTTCGATGGCCGCTCGCTCCGACGCGGCCGTCGCAGCGTCGAAGAGTCGGGCCTCGAGTGCGCGGCGGCGCGAGGCGAGGCTCTCGAGAGCGCGACGGAGGCCCGCGAGCTTCTCGGCGAGAGATCCGGGAGCGCCCGATGGCTTCGCGTTCGCGAGCAGACGCGAGAGGGCCTCGAGCCGGCGCAGGCGCTCTTCGGCATCCGCCGTCGCGATACTCCGTGTCCCGACCTCCCGGGCTTGCGTCACGAACCGACCTCTCCGTCGATGCTCAACGGCCCTTCGCGCTGCTCGACGCGGCCGCCGGCGAAGCCGGGGGCTGCGAGCTCGCGCCTTTCGAAGCCGCACTCGCTGCGGCGGCCTTCGCGGCCGCGGCCTTCTTCGCCGCCTCGGCCGCCTTCTTCGCTTGCGCAGCCTTCGCGGCCTCCGCCTTCTTCGCGGCAGCGGCCGCCTTCTTGGCCTCCGCCGCCTTGGCGGCTTCGGCCTTCTTCGCCGCCTCGGCCGCCTTCTTCGCGTCCGCAGCCTTCGCTGCCTCTGCAGCCTTTGCCGCTTCCGCAGCCTTCGCGGCGGCGGCTGCTGCCGCTGCCGCGTCGTCGTTCGAGCTTCCGGATCCCGCTCCCGCTCCCGGGCCGCCCGCGCCGGACGGCGCGCCGCTACCGGAGCCCGAGTCCGCACCACTTCCGGAACCGGAGTCGGCTCCCGAGCGGTCGACGCTTCGCATCGTGTTCGAGATGTCGTCCGAAAGGATCACGATCTGGTCCGCGTCGACCTTCTCGTCGGCCATGGCGGGTGCGGCGAGGCCGGCGAGCGTGAACGCCGCGACCAGGAGCCTCCCAGACCGCGATTCGATCCGACTCATCTGCTCTCCTTCTCCAGGGGATCGCCCTACGGCGAAACCGTCAAGCCGTTTTCGATCATCAGCACGTCGAGCACGCCGTCTCCGGGATCGAGGTCGCCGGTCGCGATCGCCTGGAAGTTGCCGCGGGCATTTCCGCCGAGCGGAAGCGCCCGCATCGTGAAGGTGTACGTCTCGCCTCGAAGCGTCTGCGCGTCGACCCGGGTCGCTCCGTCGAGCGAAAGCCCGAGCTCGTCGAAGGTGTCTCCGAAGCCGTTGTTCTGTGCGAAGTAGGATCGCTGCGCCCGATGGATCGCCTTGAGGCCCATCACGGCCTCGGCGCGCCGAGCCTTGAGCGACTGCGACCGGAACATCGCGAGCCCCGCCGCGGCGAGGATCGCGACGATCGAGAGCGCGACGAAGAGTTCGATGATCGAGAAGCCGCCGTGTCGCCGAAGCCTGCGCGAGGTGGTTCGTGCACGCATCGCTCCCTCCGGCCCAAGAGGGCCCGCTCGCTCATCGGCCCTCCGGCGACGAGCCTTGAATCAGCGCGAGCAGACGGCGAGGACGTGCGCGAGGTCCGTGGCCCCCTCGAGGCACTTGCGGGCGCCGTCCTGCAGCAGCGTCGTCATCCCGCCCGCCGTGGCGAGCTCGTGAAGCCGATCCGCATCGGCGCGGGCGTGCGTGGCCGTCCGCAGCTCGTCGTCGACGACCAGGAGTTCGTGGAGCGCCACCCGGCCGCGGTATCCGCTGCCGCGACACGCGCTGCATCCGTTGGCCTTCCAGAGCAGACGCCCCACGCGCTCCGCTGCGGGATCGGATCCGAGGGCATCGCGCAAGGCCTGGCGCGACGGCTCGTCCGCGGGTTCGAGCGATCGACAACTCTCGCAAAGCCGTCTCGCGAGTCGTTGCGCGAGAACCCCGAGGAGCGCATCGCCGAAGCTGAATGGATCGAGACCCATGTCGATCAGACGGACCACGGTCTCGGCCGCGCTGTTGGTGTGGAGCGTCGAGAGCACGAGGTGTCCGGTGAGCGACGCTTCGACGGCCATCGTCGCGGTCTCGCGATCACGCATCTCTCCCACCATGATGACGTCCGGATCCGCTCGCAGGAAGGCGCGAAGCGCCTCTCCGAAGCCGAATCCGATCCTCGGCTGCACCTGGACCTGGCGAAGCCCGGCCTGCGTGATCTCGACGGGATCCTCCGCCGTCCAGATCTTTCGCGAAGGCCCGTTGATGTGCCCGAGGAGCGAATGCAACGATGTCGTCTTGCCCGACCCCGTCGGTCCGACGCAGAGGATGAGGCCGTAAGGCCGCCTCACCAACCGATCGAGCTCGCTGCGGTTTCGATCGGCGAGGCCGAGCGCATCGAGAGGGATCGGCCTCGACGCCGAGAGGACGCGCATCACGACATCCTCGCCCCCCACCGTCGGCACCGTCGCCACACGAAGCTCGACCGGTCGATCCTTGAGCCGCAGCCGGATCTTTCCGTCCTGCGGCTTCCGCCGCTCGGAGATGTCGAGGTTCGCCATGATCTTGATCCGCGAGACGAGCGCCGCCCGATGGCTCGCGGGAACGTCGGGGAGTTGAACGCACTCTCCGTCGATCCGCAGCCGGATCCGGACGCCGTCGCGGGCTCCATTGGGTTCGATGTGGAGATCCGACGCGCCGCGCTGGAGCGCCTCGAGGATCATCTGGTTGGCGAGCTGGATGATCGCGTTGTCGGACTCTCGAACCTCGAGTGCGGCGTCGTCGTGGCGCTCCGATGCGTCCTCCGGAAGCGCGGAGCCGAGGTTCTGGAGAAGCGTGGATACCTCGCCAGCCGCTTCGCCCGACTCTCCCTCCGAAAGCAGCCCCGCGACGTAGCGCCGGATCTGGCTCGGAGTCGCGATCACCTCGCGAACCCGGCCGCGCCGTTGGAAGCGGAGCAGATCGATCGGCTCCATGTCGAGTGGGTCGGCGATCGCCACGGTCACGTGGTCGTCCTCGATCTCGATCGGCAGGATCTGGTGCTTCTCGATCACCGCCCGCGGGACGGACCGAACCGCGTCGGGATCGATCAGGCACGCGTCGAGGTCGACGAACGGAAGATTGAACTTGGCGGCGAGGGTCGTCGCGAGCGCCGGTTCGGTCACGGCGCCCATCTCGACCAGGATTTCTCCGATGCGCTTGCCTCGACGCTTGCGCTGCTCGGCGAGGGCGGTCTCGATGTCCTCCGCGCGAACGAGGCCCGCCTCGACCAGGACGTCGCCGATCCGGAGGCGACGGCGACGCGCAGCATCGAGGCTCGCATCGAGCGCTTCGGGCGCGAGGCCCTTTCGCTCGAGGAGGATCTCTCCGATCCGGCGCCGCCGCAGCTCGGCCTGGCGCTCGAGGCCCCGCTCGAGCGCTTCGGGGGCCACGACCCCCTCTCGGAGCAGCAGCACCCCGATCGACTCGTCCACCTCGAGCAGGTGCACCGCATGTCCGAAAACGTAGACCCGGAGAAATCCCGAGATCGTGAGGGGGCGACCCCAGAAGCCGTTCGGCGATCCGGTCGCCTCGAGCGGCGCAACGGCGAGGCTCGCCCCGCCCGGAAGATGCACCCGCACCGCCGGACTGGCGTCCGCTTCGGAGGGCGCTCCGGCGATGTCCTCGGGCTCGAAGGCCACGAACGCGATCGTTGCGACGTCGAAGGGCGTCGGGGGAAGGCCGGGGGCCTCGGTCAGATCGATCGTCTCGTTCGTCGGCGAGAAGCCGCGGATCCAACCGTCGCGCTCGACGCCGTCGAGAAAGCGGACCCTCGCCCTCGTCCCCGGGGCCGGTTCGGCTTCTTCCCCGCTCATGCCGGTCCTGCTCGACCGTCCCCGGCACGGCCTTGACCGGACGGGCCACGCGGGCCGTAGCGCTCTGTCCGTTCCGGGACTCGCGCGGACCGATCCGCGCAGGACGGCGCTCTCGTTCAGCCCGCGACGCCGTGATGGTGGCAGTAGGCCTCGGCCGCCTCTCGCCCCATGTAGAGGCCGAGCAGTCGCGGGTCGGCGTGCGGGAGATCGACGGCGATCAACCCGTCGAGCGCCGAGGCGAACGTTCGATCGACGCTCCATCCGAGGAGGCGACCGCCGAGTTTCAGGTACTCGCGCAGCAGGACCGGAAGCCCCTTGGCATCGGCTTCGACGTCGGAGACGATCGCCGCGAGATCGCTTGCATCTTCGATCGAGGCGCCGAAGCGATCGAGTGCGCTCCGCACCCCGCGACGAGGTCGCAGCGGATTGCGGGGTTCAACGAACGACGCCAGCGGATGCAGCGCAGGCGGGCGACCGAGCACCGTCGCGAGGAGCTCCCGGGAAAAGGCCGCGTAGGTCGCGGACACGCTCACGGCGCCGAAGAGGATCCGGTAGCGAGGATTTGCCGCGACGAACGCGGAGAGCCCCCTCCAGAGCAGGAGCAGGGGCGCGTAGCCGCGCTGATACTCGAGCCGCACGAAGGAGCGACCGAGTTCGAGGCTCGGACCGAGCGCTTCGAAGAGCCGTGGATCGATGCGGAAGAGCGTGCTCGTGTAGAGGCCCTCGACTCCGAAGACGGGGACGATCTCATCGGTCGGAGCGAAGCGGTAGGCCCCCGCGATCACGCTCGCCTCGCGATCGAAGAGCAGCAGATGGCGGTAGCTCCGATCGCAAGCGTCGAGGTCGAGCGAGCGGCCCGTCCCCTCGCCCGCGGCCCGGAAGGTGATCTCGCGGAGCCTTCCGACCTCGCGAACGCAGGCGGGAATCTGGTGCTCGTGCGCCTGGACGACGACGAAGCGACCGCTCTCGACGAGCTGCTGGTCGCGCGGGAGCGCGCGGATCTCCCGCTCGACGAGGTCCGTGGAGATCGCGTCCGCGACGGGGGCCGCGCCCACGAGCGCTCCTGCAGGAGCCGCCCGCGTGCGGCTCCGATGCTCGAGGGCGGCGCATCTTTGGCCGAGGAAGCGGAACAGTTCGCGAGCGGTGGAGATCTTCGAAAGACGAGAACCCGGGATCGGCGCGCCGAGGGTGGCACGAAGGCGTCTTTTCGCGATGCGCTCGACGTGGACGGGAACGATGCTCGTGCGGCCTTCGCGGACGAGCCTTGCGAGGACCGGGGACGGTTCGTCGACTCGGGCCGCGCGAGCGAGATCGCCCGGGAGATGGATCCAGAGCAGGAACGCTTCGGGTTTCGCCACACGATCCTCACCCGACACCAGGGTCCCGAAGCCGTCTCCGAGCACTCCGCGCAGGCCCTCGACGACGCCGGACACTCCTCTCGCGCTGCAGAGCTTCGCGACGAACGCGTGCCCTTCGTGACGGCCCACGAACGCGAGGAGCCTCCGGCCGAGTCCTCTCCCGAAGGCGCCTGCCGAGCGTCGCCGCCCGCTACGGGGCGGTGTCGGGTCCATCAGAAGAGGGTCGAACGCGCTCACACTCTCGAGTGACATCGATCATCCCCCATTCGGAGCGTCACGCTCGCGCGCATCGCTCCTCGACGCCCGGAGGATCGACTCGCTCCGTCACGGTTGCGTGTCGGTCCGTGACGAAAGAGGGTAGGAGTCCGCACGATGCAACGACGCTGCACCGGTGCCGTCCATTCTCCGGCCTCCCGTCACCGGAACGTGACGCTCGGAGCCGACCCTCCGGGCGTGCACGAACCCCCCGCAGGAGGAAAGCGAACGATGGGACTCGTGGACTCGGCGCGCGTCGGAGCGCGCCTCGTGACGATGGCGGCGACCACCGCGGCGACCGTCCAGAGGATGAAGTGGCGAGAGAGACTCCGTGGGGTCCGTCCGCACGATGCCGTCGCGCTCGGTCATGCCTGGGCGAAGCGGATGTTGCCCTCGGTGGGCGTCGAACTCGAGGTCATCGGGCAACCGCCCCGCGAGCGGGTGCTCCTTCTTTCGAACCACCGCTCGTACCTCGACATCCCGATCCTTCTCTCGCAGATTCCGTGCGCCTTCCTCGCGAAGGCCGAGATCGCAGACTGGCCGGTCTTCGGGAGCGCCGCGCGGCTCTCCCACGCGGTCTTCGTGAAGCGCGAGGACAAGCTCTCGAGGCGTGCGGCGCGGCGAGCGTCGGTCGAGCGGTTGCTCGAGGGCCTCACGCTCGCAGCGTTTCCGGAGGGAACCACCTCGCGAGGCCCGGGGCTCCTTCCGTTCTTCCCGGGCCTGTTCCAGGAAGCCGAACTGCACGGATTTCCGGTGATGCCGGCGGCGATCGAGTTCGACGACCCCGACGACGCGTGGGTCGACGACGACCCCTTCCTCGGCCACTTCGTCCGCTCGTTCCGCAAGCCTCGCGTCCGCGCCCGCCTCTCGTTCGGCCCGATCCTCCGCCCCGGCGAGGTCCGCGACCTGAAGGGCGAGACCGAGCGCTGGATCGGCTCGAGGCTCGCCGTGATGCAGCAGCCGCTCGCGGCGAGCTTTCCGGGCGTCGAGAGACCGTTGGCCGGATTCGCGAGGCCGAGCGTCGCGTGAGGTCCCGATCGCTTCGCACCTCCCGGTATGCGCGGCTCGTCCGCCTCGCGCGAGAGCGGCAGCGAACGCGCTTTCTCCGCGCGCGGAGGGTGGCGCGCGGGCGTCGCTCCGAGCAAACTCCGGAGTCGCGCGACGCGGACGACGCCGCGCCACCCCGGAGGGTCCATGCGCCGCGATCTGTTCGGCGACGAGCACGAGCTCTTCCGCTCCCAGTTCCGGCGCTTCGCGGAGAAGGAGATCGCTCCGAAGGTCGCGGTCTGGAACGAGCGGGGCATGAGTGATCGCGAGACCTGGCGCCGGCTCGGCGACGAGGGATTCCTCGGGGTCTCGGCTCCGGAGGCGTACGGAGGCGCGGGCGGCGACTTTCTCTACGACGCGATCGTGATGGAGGAGCTCTCGGATCTCCGCGCGCACGGCATCATGGTTTCGCTGCATTCGAACATCTGCCGGCCCTACCTCGAGACGTACGGGAGCGAGGAGCAGAAGCAGCGCTACCTGCCGGGAACCGTGACGGGCGAGATCATCCTCGGCATCGCGATGACCGAGCCCGGGACGGGATCCGACCTCGCCAACGTCCAGACCCGAGCGATCCGCGACGGCGACCACTACGTCCTCGACGGCGCCAAGACCTTCATCTCGAACGGGCAGATCGGCGACCTCTTCGTCGTGGTCGCGAAGACGGATCCGCAGGCCGTCCCGCCGCACGACGGCATCTCGCTCCTGCTCGTCGAAGCCGGGACGAAGGGCTTCGTCCGCGGCCGCAAGCTCGACAAGCTCGGCCTCCGGGGCCAGGACACGAGCGAGCTCTTCTTCCAGGAATGCCGCGTCCCCGTCTCGAACCTCCTCGGGCAGGAGGGCCGGGGCTTCCGGATGCTGATGGAAAAACTCCAGCAGGAGCGTCTTTGCATCGCCGTGGCGTCGATCGCGTCGTGCCGCCGAACGCTTCTCGACACCATCGACTACGTGAAGGAGCGCAAGGCCTTCGGCAGGTCGATCGCGTCGTTCCAGAACACGCAGTTCCGCCTCGCCGAGCTCGCCACCGAGGTCGAGGTCGGAAGGGCCTTCGTCGACCGGCTTCTCGTCTCGCACGTTCGCGGCGACGACATCGTGGCCGAGGTCAGCATGGCCAAGTGGTGGACCACCGAGCTGCAAAAGCGCCTCTCGAGCGAGTGCCTGCAGCTCCACGGGGGCTACGGCTTCATGCGCGAGTACCCGGTCTGCGACGACTACGCCGATGCCGCCGTGCAATCGATCTACGCCGGGACCAACGAGATCATGAAGGTGATCATCTCGAAGCGGCTCGGGATCGCGTAGCGGGCCCACGGACCGCGATCTCGCCAAGGCCCTCCGCGTCGATCCGGTCGTGAGCGAGCGCCTCGCCGATCAGCGCGACGCGTCCGTTCTCGGCAGGAGCAGATCCTCGAGAAAGAAGGCCGAGAGCTCGGCGCGTCCAGCGAGCCCCGACTTCTTGTAGGCCGAGGCCGCCTGCTGCCGGACGGTGCGCTCGCTCTTGCCGAGGAGGCGGGCGATCTCCTTGTGTCCGTACCCCTTGAGGAGCAGGAGAACCGTCTCGCGTTCGGCGGGGGAAAGCCCCCAGCGGCCGAGCTGTGCGTCGATCTCCTCGCCGAGGCCGCGCAGCAACGACTCGGCCCTTGCTCGCCAGAGGTCGCGCTCGACCTGCCGCGAAGCAAGCGCCTCGCGAGCCCGGCCGAGCGCGCGGCGATCGCGCGCCGCTCGGAGCCCGAAGCGGACGAGGAGCCCCGTCGCGAATGCGAGAAGACCCGCTTCGAAAGCGACGTGGAAGGAGAAGATGGTTTCGGGGCGATCGAGGACGAGGTCGATCCCGGTTCCGAGCGCGAGCACGACGAGCCCGGCGACGAGCCAGCCCTCGAAGCTCGCGGTTCCGTCCTTCGTCTCGGTCCGCATCGGATTTCCCCGCAGCCGCCGGGAGTTGCGCGATGCGACGGGTGTCGGATGGCGCCGGCCGTGCAGCGGCTCCAAGGTAGGCGCAACTTCCCGTTGGAGGAATGACCATGCTTCCCGATCCGCTCCACCCCGCACTCGTCCATCTTCCCATCGCGCTCGCGATGTTGCTGCCGGTCTTCGCGCTGGCCGCTGCGGTGGCGATCTCCCGCGGAGCGCTCCCGCCTCGCTTCTGGGGGACTCTCGTCGCGCTGCAGATCCTGCTCGCGGGCTCGGTGTGGGTCGCGCTCGAAACCGGGGAACAGCAGGAGGAGCGCGTCGAGAAGGTCGTGGGCCACGACCCGATCGAGGCGCACGAAGAGGCCGCCGAGCGCCTGCTCTGGCTCGTCATCGGAGCCACGCTCGTCTCGGGCACGGGTCTGCTGCCGGCAGGCGCGGGTCGAGCGGGTCGGGCCGCGACGGTCGTCGCGGGCGGGATCGTCCTCGCCGCTGCGCTCGGCGTCGGCCACTCGGGAGGCGCCCTCGTCTACGAGCACGGCGCCGCGGACGCATACGCGAAGCGGACCTCCTCCGGCCCGGCCGGGGCCGGTAGCGACGACGCGCACGACCGGGACTGAGACGAAAAGTCCGGCTTGCAGGGTCGAACGCCACCGGGCAGGCTCCCCGGGAGCGGTGAGCGCTACCCCACCGCGCAGGAGGAAGCCCTTGCAGAAGGACGCCCGGACGAACGAGTCCCTGGATACCCCGTCGCTCCACCGGCGGGATCTTCTCGCCGGAGCCACGCTCCTCGCAGGAGCGACACTCGCCGGCGTCGCTCGCGCCGCCGAGCACCACGATCACCACGCTCCTGCCGCGGGGGCTTCTAGCGCCGGGACTGCGCATCCCTACAGCGAGGCCACGGCGTTCAAGAGGAACGCCGCGCTCGTCGGCACCATCAACGACTGTGTCGCGAAGGGGCAGGCGTGCCTGAGCCACTGCTTCGAAACCTTCGTCGCCGGCGATACGAAGATGGCCGAATGTGCGCGAGCGGTGGACGAGATGATCGCGACCTGCCAGGCCTTCGCGCTCCTCGCCGCGAACGATTCGGCGGTCCTCGCGCCGATGGCGCGCGCGTGCATCGCAGTCTGCGAGGAGTGCGAGAAGCAGTGCCGCGTGCACGAGGAACACCAGCCCGAGTGCCGTGCCTGCGCCGACGCCTGCAAGGAGGTCGTGGCCGGTGCAAAGAAGCTCCTGGCCTAGCGAGCCGGACCGAAATCCGCATCGAGGCCGGAGCGGCATGCCCGAAACCTGCCCTCGCGTCGCGCGGCGGCGATGAGCGAGCCGATCGTCGTCGTCGGAGGCTCCGTCGCGGGCCTGATCGGCGCGCTCGCGATCGCACGAACGGGCGAGCGCGTGGTGGTCCTCGATCGGGATCCGACTCCGTTTCCCGACGGCCCGGACCAGGCATTCGACCCCTGGGAGCGGCGCGGCTCCCCGCAGATCCGACACTCGCATGCGTTTCTCGCTCGGATGCACAACCTGATCCGCGACCGTGAGCCCGAGCTTCTCGAGCGCCTGCTGGCGCTCGGCGCCGAGCCGATCCCGTTCCGTGCACAAGCGCTCCGCCATTTCCCGGATGCCGTCTTCGAGCCTCGCGACGACGAAGCCGTGCTCCTCGCTTGTCGCCGGGTCACGCTCGAGTGGGCGCTTCGCGAGCACGTTCTCGCGACGGGTCTCGTCGAGTACCGTGGCGGCGTCGAGGTGACGGGCCTCGTCTCCGAACACGGCGCTCCACCGCGCGTCCGAGGCGTCCGCCTTCGCGTGGGCGGCGGCGAAGAGACGAGCCTCCGAGCACGGCTCGTCGTCGATGCGAGCGGCCGTCGAACCCGCCTCGGCGACTGGCTCCACGCGATCGGAGCCCCGCGACCTCGCGAGATCCGGCAGCCGTGCGGGATCTTCTACGGCTCGCGCTTCTACCGGCTCCTTCCGGGCGTCGGACGCCCGAGCCCGGATGCCGTGATCGGTGCGGATCTCGGTTACCTCAAGTGCGGGATCTTCCCCGGCGATTCGGGGACTTTCTCGGTCACCCTCGCCGCCGCCCCCGACGACGATCCGATCCGCGGAGTGCTGCGTGGTCCGGGCTTCGACGCCGCCGCGAGCGCCCTGCCCCTCGTTGCGGAGTGGGTTCGCCCCGAGGTCTCGACGCCGATCTCCGAGGTCCACGGCATGGCGAACCTGAACGACGTGCGCCGCTTCCTCGTCGAAGACAATGAGCCGATCGCGATCGGGATCGTCGCGATCGGCGATTCGCTCGCGCACGCGAACCCGATCACCGGCCGGGGCTGCACGCTCGCATGGCTCGCGGCCTATGCGCTCGCTCGATCCCTCGAACGCCACGGCGACGACCTCCGCGCGCTCGCGCTCGATCTCGACGCCGCGGTCGAGCGCGAGTGCGGGCCGTGGGTTCGCGCGCAGATCGCGCAGGATCAGGATGCGGTTCTCGTGAACGAGGCGCTTCGTCGCGGCGAGGACCCCTACCGCTTCGAACGCGCAGACGGGACGATCGATCCGAAGGCCTTCGCCCGGAGTGTGATCCGCGAAGGGTTGCTCCCGGCGCTCCGTGAAGACCTCCACGTGCTTCGCGCCTTCGTTCGGGTGATCCACATGCTCGATTCGCCCGAGGACCTCCTCGCGCGGCCGGACCTCGCGGCGCGAGTGCTCGCTTCGCACGCGAGACGAAAGGAGCGCGATCCGGCCGTTCTCGGCCCCTCGCGCGAGGAGATGATCGGGATCCTCGCAGCGGCCGCCTGAGCCGGACCCGGCTCCGCGCGAGGTTCGACGCCGCTCGGCCGCTACGCTTCGCCGGCCGCGTGTCGTGCATCGATCGCGGCACGAATCTGCGCGTGCTCCTCACGATTCAACGAGAAACGCGTGAAGAGGATCGCTCCGATCGCGTAGCAGACGAGCGGGAAGATCGCGAAGAGCACTCGCATCGCGAGCGTCGCGGTCTCCGTCTGCGGAGCGTTCGGGACGAATCCCGAGTATTCGAGCACGAGCCCCGTGATCATCATCGTGATCCCGCCCGCTCCCTTGAAGACGAAACTCCACGCGGCGAAATACGCCCCCTCCTTGCGCTCGCCCGTCTTCCACTCGTCGTAGTCGATCACGTCCGCCTTGATCGACTGCCCCACCACCATCCCGCACCCGCTCGCCGTCCCACCGAGAAACGAGAGCGTCGCGATCAGGATCCAGTCCCCCGGGCCACCGAGGAACATCGCGCCGAACGACGCCCCCGCGAGGACCATCGAGAAGAGCCAGAGCCTTTTCTTGCCGTGGCTCGCCGCCAACCGGATCCAGACGGGGACGCTGATCGTCGACGCCAGCATGTAGAGAAAGATGTAGAGCCCCGTCTTCTCGGGCGTGTGGATCGCGTACTGCGAGACGTACGGCGTCAGGATCGCGATCGTCGCCGAGCCCAGGTGCTCGATGAAGATCACGACGAGCAGGAGCCGCGCGTGCGGATTGCGCCAGATGTCGCGCGTCGCGGTCCAGGGACTTCCGCCTCCCCGGCCCTGGTGCTCGATCCTCTCGCTCGAGCCGACCACGCACCAGACGAGCGTCGGCACGGCGATCAGGCTCGCGAGGATCGCGATCTCGAAAGCGGTGGTTCGCGGTTCGTCCGATCGGATCAACCAGGTCATCCCGCCGACGGCGAGGAAGGCGCCGATGTTGTAGGCGATCTGGCGCCCGCCGAAGATCCGGTTGCGTTCGTCGTAGTCCGTCGAGAGCTCGGCGCCGAGCGCCGCGTGCGGAACGCCGAAGATGGTGACCGCCGTGTAGAAGCCGAAGATCCCGACCGCCATCCAGGTGACGAGCGCCGTGTCCGAGAGCGTCGCGGGAGGGCTCCAGATCATGAGGAAGACGACGACCGTCGGAACGATCGAGGCGAGCACCCAGGGACGGCGGCGGCCGAGACGCGAGCGCGTGCGGTCCGAGAGGAAACCCACGAGCGGATCGGAGACGGCGTCCCAGATCCGCGAAGCCCCGAAGAGCAGGCCCATCACGCCCGGGGCGATCAGCAGCACGTCGGTCGAGAACTTCAAGAGATAGAGGTTCACGAGGAAGAACATCGCGCCGAAGCCGAGCGCCGGTGCGGAATAGGCGACGATCGAACGCAGGGCGACGGCGTCGGGCGGCGGGGGCGGCAGGGGGTCCTCTCCGATGGCAGCCTGCCGCGCAGGCGGTCGCGACGATCGCGCTGCCGAGATGTACGACGGACCGCCCGGTGTCGCCAGCCTCCCCGCCCCGCTGCGCCGAGAGCGCGCCGCGTTTCGGCCCGAGGCCGAGCCGGAGCCCGGATCGGGGCTTGGCGCGACTTCGTATCGCGGGCACCATGGACGGGCGTCCGGCGCCCCGGGCGTTCGGGGAGAGCAGCATTGACGGCGAGCCATCGGATCTTCGGCAGCGAGATGTCCCCCTACTCGGTCAAGGTGCGCTCGTACTTCCGCTACAAGCGAATCCCCCACCAGTGGATCGTCCGCGACCAGAACACGATGGCCGAGTTCCAGCGGCACGCGAAGCTCCCGCTCGTTCCCCTCGTGCTGACGCCCGAAGGCGAGGCGCTGCAGGATTCGACACCGATCCTGGAGAGGATGGAGGAGCGCTTCCCCGAGCCGCCGCTCCAACCCGCGGACCCGGCCCTCGCGTTCCTCTCGGCGCTCGTCGAGGAGTACGCCGACGAATGGGGCAACAAGCCCATGTTCCATTACCGCTGGACGTACGAGGACGATCAGCTCTCGGCGGCCGAGAGGATCGCGAAGGAGACGCTCCCGGGAGCCTCCGCCGAGCAGATCTCGAGCACCGCCGAGATGATCCGCAAGCGGATGATCCCGCGCCTCCGGTTGGTCGGATCGTCGAAGGCGACTCGCGGCGTGATCGAGGGTTCGTTCGAGCGACTCGTCCGGATCCTCGAGACGCATCTCGCTTCGCGTCGCTTCTTGTTCGGCGGGCGCCCCGCACTCGCCGACTTCGGTTGCTTCGCGCAGCTCTACGAGTGCGCGGTCGATCCCACCCCCTCGCGCGTGATGCAGGAGCGAGGCCGCTCGGTGCTGCGCTGGATCGAGCGCATGCTCGACCCGCGCGCCGA
The DNA here is from genome assembly GCA_905339255.1 of Myxococcaceae bacterium. Classification (GTDB taxonomy): domain Bacteria; phylum Myxococcota_A; class UBA9160; order UBA9160; family UBA9160; genus MYXO. The sequence continues at coordinate 45,627 of CAJPFO010000107.1, read as the reverse complement.
AGGCGACTTCGAGGCGTGGGAGTCGCTCGGACCGACGCTCCTGCCGCTGCTCCGCGACGAGGTCGGTGCGATCTTCTTGCCCTGGTCGACCGCCAACGCCCGCGCGCTCGAAAAGGGAGAGCCGACGTTCAGGCTGACGCTCGATGGCACGGACTTCGAGCAGGAAACGCAGAAGTACCACGCGCGATCGCTCGCGGTGCTGCGCAAGCGTTACGCGGCCGTCGTCGACCGGTCGACGCTCGATCCGATCCTCGAAGAAGCGGGCTGCCGCACGTGGCTCGCGTAGCTCGCGGCAGCCAAACGCTCCGGCTGCTCTCGTGGAACGTGAACGGCCTACGCTCGTGCGCGAGGCGGGGCTTCGCCGAGTGGCTCCATTCGAGCGGAGCGTTCGTGGTCGGAGTCCAGGAAGTCCGCGCGCGCGCCACGGAGCTCGCGGCGGAAATCGCGTCGCCCGAGGGCTACTGGACGTCGTTCTCTGCCGCCGAGCGCGCGGGCTACAGCGGAGTGGGGCTCTATGCGAAGCGCGAGCCCGACGATCTCGAGACCCGACTCGGAGACCGCGAACTCGACTCCGAGGGAAGGCTCCAGATCGCGCGCTTCGGGCGGCTCGCCGTCGTGAACGCCTACTTCCCGAACGGCAGCGGTCGAGAGCGCGACAACTCGCGGGTGCCCTTCAAGCTCGCCTTCTACCGCGCGCTCCACGAGCGGATCGGAAAGCTCCGCCAGGAGGGGGCGTGCGTCGTGGTCCTCGGCGATTTCAACACCGCGCACCAGGAGATCGATCTCGCCCGACCGAAGGAGAACCGGACGACGAGCGGCTTCCTCCCCGAGGAGCGCGAGGAGTTCGACCGCTGGCTTCGCTCGGGGCTCACCGACAGCTTCCGGCACTTCGAGCCGGGCCCCGGACACTATTCGTGGTGGAGCCAGCGCTTCGGCGTGCGCGCACGCAACATCGGCTGGAGGATCGACTACATCCTCGCCTGTCCGGAGGCCACGCACGCACTGCGGCGCGCCTGGCTCGAGCCTGCGGTCGAAGGCTCGGACCATTGTCCGGCGGGCGTCGAGTTCGACGCCGCCCCCCTGCTCAAGTGAATCCCCGATCTTCCGATGGGGGAGTCCGGGGGTAGACCTTGGCGAGAGCCGCCTCGGAGCGCGGGATCCTCGCGACGCTTCCGGCCTTCTGGCCCACGGCGGGGCTCGTCCTGGCCGCGCGTTCGGCGGCCGCCGTCGTGCTCCGCGACGACCTTCCGCTCGAAGCGGCACCCGCGTCGCATCGCGCGAGGCTCTCGACCGACGCGGGCGACGTCTGGCTCACGCTGCCGATCCGGGCGGCCACCCCGGGCACACCGCTTTGCGCGATCCGCCTCGCTCCGACGGCGTCTTTCGCACCGCGTGCGATGCGTGCCATCGAGCACGCCTTCGCGGACGCTCCGTTCTTCGAGCACTATCGCTGCGACGTCGCTCGGCTCCTCTTCCGCGAGTGGACGGCGCTCGTCCCGCTGGCGGCGGCGATGACCCAGCTCGCCCTCTCGGCGAACGGGCTTCGTGCGAGTGTTCTCTTGGCGAGCGAACTCGTCGCCGGGATTCCGGGCGACGCCCGGCCGATCTTACACCGAAGCGTGTCGGACGGATCGGCTCTCGAGCGGCTCTTCCGCCATGGCCCCACGGAGATCGGCCCCGGCCGATCCGCGCGGCGCACGGCGCCGCCCCGACGCCGGGTCGAAGCGCCGATCCTCCACTTTCCGATGCAGGGGGCGCGCTAGCGAAACCTTCCCGGATCCTCCCGGTTGAAGCAGCACGGGGCGGAACTCGACGCCGCGCCGCACCGAGGAGGACTCCATGCATCGCCCGAGCATCTGGCTGCGAAACCTTCCCGTCGCCGCATTCGCGATCGCCCTCGCGAGCGCCGGGCTTCCGGCATCGGCCATCGACCGCGACGACAACCCGCCCGGGCCCGGAGGCGGCCCGGGGACCAACTGGGAGAACCGACCCGGGCCGAGGGGCGGGGCCGGCGCGAGCCCGAACCTCTTCCATCGCCCGCATCGGATCGACCGCGACAACAACCCGCCGGGACGGGTGGGCGGCCCCGGAACGAACTGGGAGAACCCGAAGGGGCCGATCGGCGGGCCCGGGGCGAGCCCCGATCGACGACCGCATCGCGCCAGGCGCTGATCCCGGCGGCGAGGGTCCGGGCGCTCGCCCGGACCCTCGCGCTTCGCGCGCCTTGCCGGCGCCCGCTCCAAGCGAGAGATTCCCGCCATGGGCGAGCGTCCGTCGGCGGGCCGATTCCTGCGCGAGGTCTACGCGAAGTGGAGCGACGACCGCGCGCTCACGCACGGCGCAGCCCTCGCGTACTACACGATCTTCTCGCTCGCGCCGCTGCTCGTGCTCCTGATCGCCATCGCCGGCCTCGTCTTCGGGCGAGCCGCGGCCGAGGGAGAGATCGTCGAGGAGGTCGCGAGCATGGTCGGCCCCGAGGGCGCGAGACTCCTGCAGGGGATGATCCAGCAGGCGAGCCAGCCGACGAGCGGAGTCGTCGCCACCGTGGCGAGCCTCGCGACGATGTTCTTCGGAGCTTCGGGCGTGGTCGGCCAGCTCCAGGGCTCGCTCAACCAGATCTGGAACACGCCGCCTCCCGATCCGGGGACGAGCGCGGTGCGCAGCGCGCTGCGACGCCGAGCCCTGGCTTTCGCGATGATCATCGTCGTGGGGATCCTGCTGCTCGCCTCGCTCACGACCTCGGCGGCGCTCTCCGCGCTCCACGAGATCGTCGACGAGCAGGCTCCGCTGCTCGGGCGGCTCGTCCCACCGCTCAACCTCGGGTTCTCGTTCCTCGTGATCACGGCTCTCTTTGCGATGATCTACAAGCTCCTCCCCGACGTGGCGCCCGAATGGCGTGACGTCTGGATCGGCGCGCTCGTGACGGCCATCCTCTTCTCGGTCGGAAAGAGCCTGATCGGCCTCTATCTCGGACGCGCCGGCGTGGCGTCGGTCTACGGAGCCGCGGGCTCGCTCGTCCTCGTGCTGCTCTGGATCTACTACTCCGCGCAGCTTCTCTTCATCGGCGCCGAGTTCACCGAGGTCTACTCGCGCTTCTACGGCTCGAGACGCGAGGCCTTGCCGCTCGTCCCGGCCGAGGACGAAGTCGCCGCTTCCTGAGCCCTCTCCGTCGCGAGTGCGTGGAGCGCACCGGCCACGAGATCGGCGTGTGTCGTCGGTAGCATGTGGCTTCCACCGGGAACGACGAGGAGCTGCGAAGCGGGAAGCCTCCGGTCGAGATCGCGACCGACCTCGAGCGGAACCAGGAAATCCTCCGTCCCGTGAAGCACCAGCGAAGCGACGGCGATCCTTTCGGGCTCGAGCGAGGACGGTGCATCACGGCGGGCCTCGGCCACGAAGGCCTCGAGCGTTCCGGGAAGCGCGAGCATCGCACGGGTTCGCTCGGCGAAGCCGGGTGGAATGTCGCGCTCGCGCGCGAAGGCGAGCCGAAGGTTCTCTCCCAGGAAGGCGTTGCCGACCGGCGGCACCGCGGCCACCCAACGGAGCACGGGAAGCGCCAGAGGAGAGCCGAGTAGGATCGAGAGCGCGTCGTCTCCCGGCGCCGACGCGGGGCCCACCGACCCGAGCAGCGCCACCGCCTCGACGCGCTCGGGCCGCGACGCCGTGAATTCCTGGACGACCGCGCCGCCGTACGACCAGCCGGCGAGCGTCGCACGCTCGATTCCGAGCGCGTCGAGAAGGGCCTCGAGATCGCGAGCGTTCGACTCGTAGGTATACGTTTCGGCCGAAGCGTCGTCGTCGCGGCTCGAGTGTCCGTAGCCGATCCGATCGTAGACGACCACGCGATGCCCGAGCGCAGCGAGCTTCTCGGGCACCTCGCCCCAGTCACCGATGTTCGAGGGTAGACCGTGGACGAGGACGATCGGCGGCCCCGTCCCCACGTCTCGGACGTTCAACCTCCGTCCGCCGCCGATCTCGACCTCCCGGTCGGCGCCCGGCACGAACGCCGCGTCGCCTCCCCAGCCGAGCCAGTGCGCCCCGGCGAGCGGCACCGCGACGGCGAGGAATACGGCCCCGACCACGATTGCGATCCATCGACGCATCTCCCGCCCTCCTTGGCGATTGCATCAGCCGGTGTCGCGAGGAAGCCCGACCAGGCGCCGCGCCATCACGATGCGCTGGATCTCTCCGGTACCCTCGACGATGTCCATCGCTTTCACGTCGCGAAAGAGCTTCTCGACGAGCGTATCGCCGCGGCCCGCGACCTCGCCCAGGATCTCCATGCCGGCCACCGCCGCATCGAGCGCGGCAGCGGGCGCGATGGCCTTCGCCATCGAAGCCTCGAGCTGGTTTTCGCGCCGGAGGTCCGCGAGCCACGCCGCGCGTAGGCAGAGCCAACGCGAGGCACGGAGCTTGCGCCGCATCCGCTCGAGGCGGTCCTGGACGCGGATCGAGCGCAGGAGACCGTGCGCTCTCGCGAAGGCCACCGACTCGTCGAGGACGGCTCGTCCCATCCCGACGGCCATCGCGGCGATCGCGGGGCGTGTCGAGTTGAACGATCGCAGCGCTCCGGAAAATCCGGACCGACGGGCGCTCGGATCGTTTCCGGCGAGCAGATTCGAATCCGGAACGAAGCAGTCGCGCAGCGTGAAGCTCGTCGACTCGTACGCCTTGAGCCCCATCTTGTGCTCGACGTGGAAGTTGCCGAGACCGGGGCTTCCGCGCTCGACGACGAAGGCTCGATGCCCCTCGCGGCCGAGCGCCGGATCGACGGTGGCGAAGACGACGATCCAGTCCGCACGGCTCGCGTTGGCAGCGAAGGACTTCTCGCCATCGAGGACGAAGCCACCGTCGACGCGCCGGGCGCGCGAACGGATCGCCGCGACGTCGGAGCCCGCGCCGGGCTCGGTCATGGCGAGCGCACCCCAGTGCGGTCGGTCCGGCGAGCGGAAGGGACCGAGGAATCGCTCGCGCTGCTCCTCGCTCCCGAGCGCGAGAAGCGGCGCTTCGCCGAGGCCGGGCCCCGGAAACGCCACGGCCACGCCGCGGTCCCAATACGCCATCTCCTCGGCGAGCTGCACGACCGCGCGGGTTCCCCCGCCGCCCGCACCGCCCGCTTCACCCTCGCCGGACCAGCGGGTCCGACCGAGTCCGAGTGCGACGAGTCGCTCGAAGAAGGGGTGGTCCGCAGGAAGCGGTCGACCGAGCCGGTCGGCCTCGAGGCCGAGCGGACGCATCTCGCTGCGGCCGAGCTCGCGCACGCGCAAGAGCCGTTGCCGAAGGCGATCATCGAGCGAAAGGTCCACTAGGCTTCGATTCCCTCGAGCGGATCATCGGCCGCGAGCGCAATCGCACCTCTCGAGGCGACGATCGCGCGGCTCGCGTCTTCGCGCGAGAGATCGACTCCGCCCGCGAGCAGGCCGAGCGCGCGAGCGTCTCGCAGGTACTTCTCGACGGGGTGGTCCTGCATGAAGCCGTGGCCTCCCAGGATCTGCAACGCGCGGGGAGCAACGAACATCGACGCCTCGACGCATTCGACGAAGGCCGTCGCGCACGCCTCGTCCGCGGCGAGGCCCGAGTCGATCCTCCAGGCGGCGTCGATCACCAGATGCCGCGCCGCCTCGACCGCGCCGGCCATGTCGGCGATCTGGAAGGCGAGCGCCTGGTGGTGCGCGATCGGCCGACCGAACGCAACCCGTTCGAGCGCGTAGGCACGAGAGAACTCGGCGGCGCGGCGCGCGACGCCGACGAGCAACGCCGCCACCTCGAGTCGCGCGGCGGCGAGCGCCGCACGAGCGCCCGGCGTGCTCACCCACTCGGCGACGATCGGCGCACCGTCGATGTGGAGGGTCGATGCTCCGGCCGCCCGCAGCCCCGCCCCCCGTCGCGCTTCGAAGCGGAGGGCGTCGGCGACGAGGTAGGCACGCTCGCGTTCGAGGACGACCACGAGGTCGAGCCGATCGGCAGGAACCCAAGCGATCGTCCCGCGCGCGAGGCCCGAGTGGGTCTCGACGTGCGGCGCCGCATCGTAGACGAGAAGCGCCCGCGCTCCGCGGCGTTCGACGATGGGGGCTGCGAAGCGCTCGAGCGCCTCATCGCCTCCGAAGATCCGCAGCGCGTCGAGCGCCGCCCCGAGCGGATCGAGCGCGAGCGCCGCTCCGGCATCGGCGGCAGCGAGCTCCTCGCGGACGAGCGCCTGGGCGAGCGCGCCGAGCCCCGCTCCCCCGAGCGCCTCGGGCCAGCCGACGCCCGCGAGGCCGATCTCGCGATGCAGCCGCAGGAGTTCGTCTCCGACCCCTCGCTCGGCCTCGGAGACCCGCTCGCGCGGCCGGAGACGACCCTCGGCGAAAGCGCGCGCCGTATCCCGGAGGAGCGCGAGCTCGGTCGGAAGCTCGAAGTCGATCATCGCGACTCAGCGCCTGGCGAGCAGCGCGTGGCGGCCGAAGCAATCGCGCGTGAGCGCGCGAAGACTCCACTGCTCGGCGCCAAAGGAATCGAGGATGTTTCGCGCCGGGCCTTCGGCCCCGGGGTCGTGGGCGCCGTCGAGAAGCACGAAGCCCCCGGAGGCGGTGCGTTCGATGGCCAGCGCGAGCCGGCCCGAGGAATCCGGGCCGAGCTCGTGGACGACGAGGTCGAAGCGCCCTTCGAGACGAAGCTCGTCACCGCGAACTGCGCGCATCCGCTCCGTCGCGACCCCTTCCGCCACGAGGAAGGCGCGGTTTCGTCCGAGTCGCGCGGCATCGGGATCGATCGACCAGACCTCCATCTCCCGCTCGATCGCGCCGGAGCGCAGCACGAGCGAGGCGAAGCCCGTACCGAGCTCGAGGACGCGCCGCGGTGCACGTTCCGCACAAAGTGCCACGAGAAACGACGCCACCTCGAGCGAAGTCGTCCGTGACGGCGGGGCGACCTTCGAGACGAAACGGCGGTAGCTCGGCAAGAGACGCGGAACGATCCGCTCGAAGTGGCGCGCGCGATCGACGACCTCGGGGAGCACCTCGGCGATGCGCTGTCCGTCGACGTGAGCCTCGATCGCCCGGCGCACCGCCTCGACGGCGCGGCCGCGCGGCGAACCCTCCCGGCCGGGCGTGATCGCATGCCACACGCGGCGCCGCACGCGCCGTGAGATCGTGCGAGGCGTTCGGAGCCACTCCGCAGCTCCGTCCGCCCCCGGGATCGTCGAGCTCGTCATGCTCCCCCCGTTCGCCTCGCGGGCTCGCAACGAGCCAGCGCTCGAGCCCTCGGCCGGGCAGCGATGCTCCCGACGCGCCGGCCCGTTGGGGGGGACGACTCGAACCGAGTGTGCCAGAGCAGAGCCCTCCCGGGAAGCTCAGAAGAGGACGAGCCGGCGAAAGGCCTCGGCCGGAACGCCGAGGGGCTTGCCGAATGCTTCCTCGATCTCGGCCGCGCCCCGCAGGAGGCCACCCACGTGCTGGCTCTCGTGGCACGAGAGGGCCCCGCGCTTGGCCGCCGCACCCGGCTCCTCGACCGGCACGAAGTGGTCCGGGGCTGCCGTATCGAAGAGCCAGGCCTCCCGCGCGAACCAGGGCGAGAGCCCTTCGGCCGCGAGTTCGGGGTAGAAGCCCGCCAGGAGGAGCCGCGGATAGAGTGCATCGAGCGTCGCCTGCCCGGCCGCACGATGATCGCTGTGGCCGAGCTGGGTGCGCTCCCGAAGGGGAGTCCACCAGGTCGAGGGATCGTGGAGCAGGACGAGCGTGGGGCGCAGCCGCCGGAGCTCGCGAACCAGGTCGCGACGCAGAGGCTCGTCTGCCTCGAGTGCCCCATCGGCGCGTCCGAGCAGGATCGGAGGCCGGATGCCGAGCGCGAGCGCCGCTCGCTCGGCCTCCACGCGGCGAAGCTCCGCGAGCGCCGCGCCGGCCTCGGCACCGCCCCGGGCGCCATCGGTGCAGATCACGACGAAGACCTTCGCGCCCTTCGCGGCGAAGTTTCCGAGCGTCGCGCCGGCGAAGAACTCCGCGTCGTCCGGATGCGCTCCGACGGCGACGACGCAGTCCGGTGTCACTCTCGGGACACCTCGGGGCGTGCCGAAAGCCTCGTGAGGAGTTTCTCCCAGAGATTTCCGAACGCACCGTTGCTCATCACGAGGACGACGTCGCCCGCTCGCGAGCTCGCCGCGAGGTCGTCGACGATCGCGTCGGGATCGTCGAGCGCGACGGCATCGAGACCCCTGCGGCGCAGGTCCTCGACGAGCTCATCGGAGGAGAAGCGCTCCGTCACCTCGCCCGTCGCGCTGTAGATCGGCGAATCGGCGACGCGCGACACCACCACCCGGTCCGAACCGTCGAAGGCGCGAGCGTACTCTTGCTGGAAGACGCGGCGACGGCTCGTATTCGTCCGGGGTTCGAAGACCGAGACGAGCCGCCTTCCGGCGTAGCGCTGGCGAAGCCCCGCGACCGTTTCGCGGACGGCCGTCGGGTGGTGCGCGAAATCGTCGACGACGGTGACCCCGCGGACTTCGCCCCGAACCTCCTGGCGCCGCTTCACCCCGCGAAAACCCGCGAGCGCGCGAATCGCGTCGTCGAGCGGGACGCCGAGGCTCGCGACCGTCGCGAGCGCGCCGACCGCGTTCTCGACGTTGTGCCTCCCGTGCATCGGGAGCCAGGCCTCGCCGATCTCGCCGCCGTCGCGGCGCAAACGCAGGCGCGTCCCCTCGGCAGTCACCTCGACCGCCTCGCCGGCGAAGCCGGGCCCCTCGCTCGCTCCAGCGCGGTAGGCCACGACGCGACACGGGGCCTTCTCGATCACGTCGCGAACTCCCTCGTGCGCCGTCGCGGCGACGAGCGTCCCGTCACGGGGAAGCGACGCGACGAGCGCGCGGAACGCCTGCTTCACGTGGTCGAGGTCTCGATAGATGTCGGCGTGATCGAACTCGACCGAGGTGAGCAGCACGGTCCGCGCGGCGTAGTGCAGGAACTTCGGCGTCTTGTCGAAGAAGGCCGTATCGTACTCGTCGCCCTCGACGACGAAGTGCTCTCCCGAGCCGCTCCGGAAACTGCCGTCGAAGTTGGCGGCGATTCCGCCGACGAGGAGCGAAGGGTCGCGGCCCGTGGCGAGGAGCAGCCACGCGACGAGGCTCGTCGTCGTCGTCTTTCCGTGGGTACCGGCGACCATCACGCAGTGACGGCCTTCGATCGCCATCTCGCGCAACGCATCCGGGAACGAGCGGTACGGGATTCCGGACTCGAGTACGGCGCGCGCCTCGGGGTTCGAGGGACGCACCGCGTTTCCGATCACCACGAGGTCCGGCCTCGGGGCGAGGACGTTCTCGGCACGGAATCCGATCGAGATCGGAATCCCCCAGCGTTCGAGCGACGTGCTCATCGGCGGATAGACGTTCTCGTCCGACCCCGTCACGACGAATCCGCGCGAGCGAAGCAGCCCGGCGAGTGATCCCATCCCGGTGCCGGCAATCGCGACGAAGTGGACGTGTTGCTTCGTCATGCGGCGTCGAAGGCCTCCATGACGAGGTCGTGGACGAGCGGTCGGAGCCTGAACTGGCTTCGCCGCGCGATCGGATGCACGCGGTTGCTGAGCACGACGACCACCGTCTCGCGGCGGAGATCGATCCAGATCGAGGTGCCCGTGAAGCCGAGGTGCCCGACCGACTCCTCGGAGAAGTACCGGCCCGACGACGACGCCCCCCGCGTGGGCGTATCCCATCCGAGCGCCCAATCGCTGCTCTCGGGAAGCCGCTGGCGCGTGAAGAACTCGCGCACCCGTTCCGGGGGAAAGATCTCGCTCCGACCGTGCCAGGCATCGAGCAGCGTCTCGCCGAAGCGGTGCACCTCGTCGGCCGTCGAGAACAGCCCGGCGTGTCCCGCGACGCCCCCCATTGCCGACGCGTTCGGATCGTGGACTTCTCCGCACACGACACGGCCGCGCCAAGGACAGACCTCGGTGGCAGCGAAGCGACGGCGGACGCTCTCGGGCGCGGGCGGCTCGTCGCCGCTGCGGCGAACGAAGAAAGTCGTCTCGAGGCCGAGCGGGCGGAACACGCGTTCGGCGCACACGGCGTCGAGCGGACTGCGCGAGACGGCCTCGACGAGTGCGCCGAGCACGATGAAATCGAGGTCGCCGTAGACGGCGGCGGCGCCCGGTTCGTGCACCAGGCTCGAGCGGAAGATCCGCTCGAGGACGAAGCTCCGCGCCTCCGGGGTTCCGAACAGGCGCTGGCCGGTCTTGCGCTCCTTTTCGATCAGGAGCTCGTGGAACGCGCGCCAGGGCTTGAGTCCCGACGAATGCGTGAGCAGATGCCGGACCTTGACGGCGTCCTTTCCGCGTTCGCCGAAGGGCGGGAGATACTTGGCGACGGGATCGTCGAGCGAAACGCTTCCATCGTCGACGAGCCTCATGATCGCCGCCGTGGTCGCGAGCACCTTGGTGAGCGACGCCAGGTCGAAGATCGTGTCGCGCGCGAGGGGGACTCGCTCGGGACGAAGCGCCGCGCTTCCCCGAACGCAAGCGGCCTCGACCCTCTCGCCGTCTACGCGCCGGCTCGCGACGATCACCGCACCCGGGATCTCGGCGTTCGCGATCGCCTTGTCGAGCGCACGTTCGACGCGTCCGAGCTTTCGCTGCACGAGGCTGCGCTTCATCGCTTGGCTGCTCCCCTTCTGCCTAGCCGACCATCGGATCGAGAATCTCGAGCGTCGCCTCGCGTGCGTCGAGTGTCGCACGGACTCCGAAGGGCCACGGAAGATTCGGCGTGGCATGACCCGTCGGAAGGCCCGCGACGACCGGCACGCCGAGCGTCGAGACCACTTCGAGGATGACGTCGAGCGCGGACGGGTAGCCCTGCTTCGCCGGCTCGCAATCGACGAGGTGGCCGACGCCGACTCCGCGCAACCCCTCGAGCTTGCCGGCGGCCAGGAGCTGCTGGAGCATGCGATCGATCCGGTAGGGACGCTCGCCGACGTCCTCGAAGACGAGGATCGAGCCCTCCGTCTCGATCTCCCAGGGCGTGCCGAGGCTCGCGACCAGCGTCGCGAGGTTGCCACCGACGATCGGGCCTTCGGCTCGGCCGCCCTCCCCCATCACGCCCTCGAGGACGTGCGGTCGCCGCCCCGAGCCCGTGAGGATCCCCACGAGCGCCACGAGCCCCTCGGGATCCATCCCGCTCTCGCGTTCGAGCATCGGCCCGTGGATCCCGACGAGCCCCGCACAGCGACGCTGCCAGAGCAGGAGTGTCGTCACGTCGCTGTAGCCGACGAGTGGCTTCGCGGCGCGACGGAAGAGCGCCGCGTCGAGCCGTGCCATGATGCGATGACTCCCGTACCCGCCGCGCGCGCAGACGATCGCGTCGACGCTCGGATCCGAGACGAGCTCCGTGAGCTCTGCGGCGCGGCGCGCGTCGTCGCCCGCCAAGTGCCCGTGCCGCGCCACGAGATCCTCGCGACGCCGCACTTCGAACCCTGCGCTGCGAAGCGAGGCCTCGCCCGCGGCGAGCCGATCGGGATCGACGGCGCCGGCCGGCGCCGCGATCCCGATCGTGCCTCCCGGGCGCACCGCTCGCGGGAGCCGGAGCGCGTCCCGCCGATCGCGGGCGGCAGCGCCGCGCGCCATCAGAAGGGCTCCGGATCGAGCGGATCGGTTCCGGAGAAGCCGCCGACGGGCGGAACGGGCGCACCCCCCGCACCCGGTTCGGAGCGGCTCGAGAGGCTCCCGAACCGCGCGTAGCGGCCTTCGAACTGCAAGCGGATCGTTCCCGTCGGACCGTTTCGCTGCTTCGCGATGATGAGTTCGGCGATGCCCTCGTCTTCGCTTTCCTTGTTGTAGACCTCGTCGCGATAGATGAAGCCGATCAGGTCGGCGTCCTGCTCGATCGCCCCCGATTCGCGAAGGTCCGAGAGCATCGGCCGCTTGTCGGCGCGCGCTTCGGGACCGCGATTGAGCTGCGAGAGCGTCACGACCGGGATGTCGAGCTCCTTGGCGAGGCCTTTGAGCCCCCGGCTGATCTCCGAGATCTCCTGCTCGCGGCGCTCGACCTCCCCGTCGGCGTGGGCGAGCTGGAGGTAGTCGATCACGACGAGGTCGAGGCCGCGCTCGGCCTTGAGCCGACGCGCCTTCGCCTTGATCTCGAGCAGCGTCGCTGCGGAGCCGTCGTCGATCCAGATCTGTGCGTGCGAGAGGCGTCCTGCGGCGTTCACGAGTCGCGTGTGGTCGTTCTGCGCGATGAAGCCGCGGCGGAACGCCGACGAATCGATCCGCGCCTCGGCAGAGAGCAGGCGGAGCACGAGCGAGCGGGTCGTCATCTCGAGCGAGAAGACCGCCACCTTGCGGCCGTGATCGACCGCCGCATTGCGTGCCACGTTGAGCGCGAGCGCAGTCTTGCCCATGCTCGGCCGTGCCGCGATGATGATGAGTTCGCCGGGCTGCAGCCCCCCGGTCATCTCGTCGAGATCGGGAAATCCGGTCGGCAGCCCGGTGAGCTCGCCGCCGCGGCTCATGAGCGCCTCGACGTAGTCGAAGGTGTCCTGCATCTCCTCGTGGAGACTGCGGAAGGCCGGTCGCGCGGTGGCCTGCGTGATCTCGAACACGCGCGATTCGGCGGCGTCGAGGAGCCGGTCGGCGTCCTCGCTCCCGTCGTAGCCCATCTCGACGATCTCGGTCGCGACGGAGATGAGCCGCCGTTTGGTGGCCTTGTCCCGAACGATGCGGGCATGGTGGAGGACGTTCGCGGCGTGGGCTTCGTAGTCCGCGAGCTCTGCGAGAGCCACCGGGCCCCCGACGGCGTCGAGGAGCTTCTGCTCGTTCAGATGATCGGAGAGCGTGTGGAGGTCGACGGGGCTCGACTGCTCCTTCAGCGAGATCATCGCCTCGTAGATCGTCCGATGCGCCGGATGGTAGAAGTCCTCCGGCTTGAGCTCGGTGTAGACGGCGTGCAGCGCGTCGTTCTCGAGCAGGATCGCCGAGAGCACGGCCTTCTCGGCCTCGAGGTTCTGCGGCGGGACCCGCCCGCGGCCGCCGCTGCGGCCCGAATCATCGCCCCCGGCCCCGCCTCCGCGGAGCCCGCGCAGCGCACGCGCCACCTCTCCCCCCCGGGCTGGTGATGCCGCGGGAAAGACGTGCCCGCGGCGTACGAAGCTCGCGCGCCGAGTATGCCACGCGGAGCTACTCCGCGGCGACCACCTTTACCTTGAGCTTCGCGACGATCTCGCGATGGAGCCGGATCGGCACCTCGTGCTCGCCCGCCTCCTTGATCGGATCCTCGAGCGCGATCTTGCGGCGGTCGACGACATGACCGCGCTGCGCGAGCAGCTCCGCGATCTGGATCGCCGTGACTGAACCGAAGAGCTTGCCTTCCTCGCCGACCTGCGCGGCGATCTCGAGCACCACCTGCGAGAGGCGGTCGCGCTCGGCCTCGAGCGTCTTGCGCTCACGCGCGACCTGCTCGGCAACGACGCGCCGGTGATGCTCGAGCTCCTTCAGTTTGCCCTCCGAGGCGAGGATGGCCTTGCCCCCGGGGAGAAGGAAGTTGAACGCGTAGCCCGGCTTGACCGACACGACCTCGCCAGCCTCGCCGAGGCTCGCCACGTCCTGTCGCAGGATGACCTTCACGTGGTCCATCTAGATCCCCGACGAAGTGAAGGGAATGAGCGCGAGCTGACGCGCACGCTTGACGGCGACCGTCACGCTCCGCTGGTGGCGCGCGCAGTTGCCCGAGATCCGCCGCGGGATCAGCTTGCCCGTCTCGCTCACGAAGAACTTGAGCGCCTTCGGATCCTTGTAGTCGATCGGAATCGTCGCATCGGCGCAGAAGCGGCAGATCTTGCGGCGGTTGAACATCCGCTTGGCCTGCTTGCGCGCCTTCTTGCGGGCCTTCGCGCGAAGCCTGGCCTTCGGCCCCATCGGGCCGCGCTCCTCACGGTCGCGGTAGCCGCCTCCGAACCCGCCGCGATCGCCACGGTCGCCGTACCCACCGCGATCGCCGAAACCACCGCGATCGCCGTAGCCGCCGCGGTCGCCGCCGAATCCGCCCCGATCGTCGCCCCCGGGAAAGTTCCCGCCCATGGCCTACTCCTCGTCCTCGTCGGACTCGTCGTCGGAATCGTCGTCGTCGGAGAGGCCGGGGCGCTGCGCCCGAGCCTCGCGCTCGGCGGCCTCGCGGGCGCGCTCTTCTTCGGCCTCCCGGGCCGCGCGCTCGGCCGCCCGCTGCTTGCGGATCTTCTCCTGCTCGGCCGCCTCGGTCTTGCGCGCCTCGATGTCCGTCACGTCGTCGGCGACCTGCACGGTGAGGAAGCGCAGCACCGACTCCTCGAGACGGAGCAGCCGCTCGAGCTCCTTCACGGCCTTGCCGGTGTCGAGATACGACAGCGTCAGGTAGTGGCCCTTCTGGAACTTCGCGATCTCGTAGGCGAGCTTGCGCTTGCCGACGTCGTCGAGCAGGAGACGCACGGAGCCCTCGCGCTCGAGGGCCGCGTCGAGCTTCTGGCAGAGGGCCTCGCGGCCCTCGTCCGAGATCTCCGGCTGGACGATGAAAGTGGTCTCGTATTCCCGCAAATGGTCCTCCTCGTGGACGTACGCGCTCGGCGCCGAGCCCCCGACGCTCCGGGAAGGATCCCCGGAGTCTCTCGCCGGGCCCTCGGGCGGGCGGCGGCGCGCAGGAGCTGAGGTGGTATTCCGGGGCCCAGGAGCGGCCCGTCTTTCGGAATGCGGAGGGATACCACAGGGGGGGCGAGCGGCAAGGCTCAGCGGCGGCGCTTGCGGTCGAGGCGGATCCCGTCGGCTCCGAGCGCGACCAGGGTCGCGACGAGGAAGGGGAGCACGAAGGTCACCATGAGCCAACTGAAGCCCTCGAGCGCATCGTGGCCGGTGGCGTCGAGAACCAGGTAGGTGAGGTAGGCGCCGTATCCCGCGAGAAAGAGGCCGCCCTCCCAGCGCTCGATCCGGAGGTTCCGGAAGAAGATCGGGAGACACGCCACCTGGACCGCCACGAGGAGCGGGAGGTCGAAGGCCAGCATCGATGGGGGGACGGCGAGCGGCTCAGGCGCGACCGAGGCCGCCGCCCCGACGGCGAAGAGCACGTTGAAGATGTTGCTTCCCACCACGTTCCCGATCGCGATCTCGCGCTGGCCCCGGAGACTCGCAACGACCGAGGTCGCGACCTCGGGAAGCGAGGTGCCTGCCGCGACCAGCGTGAGCCCGATGATGAGCTCCGAGACCCCGAGGCGGCGAGCCGCTTCGACGACGCCGTCGAGCAGCCAGCCGGCGCCGAGCACGAGCAGGACGAGCCCAGCGACCACGAGGGCGATGCAGCGCGCGAAATCCCGCCTGCCGCGCGGGACGTCCTCCTCGATCCCGGCGCCGGCGTCGTGATTGCGACGGCCATTTCGCACCGTGTAGACGGTGTAGGCGAGCATGAGCGCCACGAGGAGAAGACCGTCGGCACGATCGAGCGTGCCCTCTAGGCAGAGCAGCCAGAGGAGCGCCGAGGTGCCGATCATGATCGGCACCTCGGTGCGAATGAGCTGGCGCGTGACGACGAGCGGAGCCGCGACGGCGGAGAGCCCGAGGACGACGAGGACGTTGAAGATCCCGCTTCCGACGACGTTTCCGAGGCCCACGGCGCCGCTTCCCTCGCGCGCGGCCGCCACCGTCACGGCCGCCTCGGGGGCGCTCGTCCCGTAGGCGACCACCGTCAGGCCGACCACGAGCGGCGGGATGCGAAGCCCGAGGGCGAGCCGCGCGGAGCCCCGCACGAGAAGCTCGCCGCCCCCCGCGAGCGCGACGAACCCGATGAGGACGAGAAGGTAGGCCTGCCCCTCCATGCGCTCCGGACTCTAGGGCGTGAGTGGCGTCGCGCATCACGCAGGCGAGGAGCGATCGGGACCGGGATGCAGACGCAGACGAGCGCAGATACGCTCCTCCGCGTGCCGGCGCTTTCCGCGATCCTCGTCTCGCTCGCTCTCTCGGCTGCGCTCGCCTGCGCCACCAAGCCGGCGCGTCCGCCCGCAGCGCCGGCTTCGACGGAGCGTCCCGCTCTCCGTTGCCGGAAGGTGCTCGAGGTCCGCCCGGCCACGCTCGGATCGGCCGCGACGACGGCGACCGTCGAGCAGTGCGAGCCGGTGGCGGCTCCGGCGCCGGCGAGCGAGATCGAGCCGTCCGAAGCCGAGCCGCCGCTCGGGGCAAGCCAGGTCCCCTGATCCCGCTCGAGCCCGACCCGCCCATCGGGAGAGCCAGCAACTCCGCCTGCACCGGGGAACGACCCCGTGGCGAATCGCTCCAGGGCGCAGGCCCCCTGAACCTCTTCGGCAGGCCGGCCGATACGGGCTGCGCCCATGAGCGTCACTTCGAGCCCGGCCGCGCCGCAACTCGCCTCGGTGGAAACCACGGCGCTCGGCCGCGATCAGATCTATCTCGACGAGCGCATCCAATCGGCGCTCCTCGTCGTCGCGCTCGGGATGTTTCTCTTTTTCGCGATCTACGTGGGGCAGGGCCGCCCGAGGCTCGAGATCGTGACCGGCGCGTCGACGGTCGGCGTGATCGCCGCGAGAGCCTGGGCGAGGCGTCCACCGCGAGAGCCGTTCTCGCGGCTCCCGGTGCACCTCGCCATCGCCTCCGCAGTGGCGGCGGTGATCGGGGGGGCGCTCCTGCGCGGCCAATCGGCCTCGCTCGTCCAGTACTACCTCGTGCTCGTACCGGCCTTCGCGGCGTGCCTGCTTCCGGTGCGCGCCACCTTCGGCTGGACGCTCGTGGCCGTCGCGGGGTTCTTCGCGATCGATCGGAGCGAGCAGTTCTGGACGATCCCGCCCGAGGGCTTCGATCGACCCTACGAGCGCCTCCTCTCGCAATCCGTCCTCGTCCTCATGGTCTTCGGCGCTTCGTGGTCGCAGTGGCGAACGACCGAGAATCACGTCGCCGCGCTCCGCGAGCGCGAGCAGCAGATCCGTGAGCAGGCGAACGAGCTCGCGACGACCCGCGACGCGGCGCTCCGTGCCTCGAAGATCAAGAGCGAGTTCCTCGCGACCATGAGCCACGAGATCCGCACGCCGATGAACGCGGTGATCGGGCTCACCGATCTCATCCTCGCGACGAAGCTCGACGCCGAGCAGCGCGATCTCCTCGAGACGGCGCGGCGGAGCAGCGAGACGATGGTCGAGATCCTGAACGACATCCTCGACTTCTCGAAGATCGAATCGGACCGGATCGAGCTCGAGGAGCGCACGGTCTCGCTGCGCTCGTGCATCGAGGAGGCGCTCGAGCTCCTCGCGCCGCGCGCGACCGAACGCAACGTGGAGCTTCTCTACGACCATCCGGCCCACGTGATCGGCCACATCGAGGGCGATCCGATGCGGCTGCGCCAGATCGTCGTGAATCTGGTGTCGAACGCGATCAAGTTCACGAAGGACGGCGACGTCACGATCCGGGCCGACGAGCTCGAGGGCGACGGAGAATCGCGCCGGATCCGGATCTCGGTGCGCGACACCGGAATCGGCATCCCGGCCGACCGCCGCGAGCGGCTCTTCCAACCCTTCAGCCAGGTCGACGCCTCGACCACGCGCCGCTTCGGCGGCACCGGCCTCGGTCTCGCGATCTCGCGACGACTCGTCGAGCGAATGGGTGGCGAGATTGGCGTCGAGAGCGAGCCCGGACGCGGCTCTCGGTTCTGGTTCACGCTGCCGGTGCGTTTCGCTCCGCCGAGCCCCAACGAGATCCGCTTCGACGCGAAGACGCTCGCCGGCAAGAGCCTTCTGATCGTGCACCGGCACGCGGGACAGCGGGCACTCCTCGAACGCGATGGCGCCGACCGCGGCTGGCGGATCCGCGGCGTCGGGTCGCTGCTCGAAGCGATCGAGCGCCTGCGAGCGGGAGCGCATTTCGACGGCCTTCTCGTCGACGCGCGCTGCCTCGTCAGCGAGGGAATCGACGCCGCGCGCGAAGTCGTCGACGAGGTTGCCGGAGCGTCGATCCTGCTCGCATCGCCCGGGGACCTCCCGGCCGGAGTCGAAGCCGAGGCGCTCGAAATCTTCTCCTGCCGCCGCGGCCGCCCGGTGAGGACGAAGCGCCTCGCCGAGACGTTCGCGAACCTCTGGCTGCATCCGGCCGAAGCCGCGTCGTCGAAACCCGAGACGCGAGCCCTCGAAGACGACGCGCTCGCCCTTCGCGTCCCGCTCCGGATCCTGATCGCCGAGGACAATGCCGTGAACCAACGCGTCGTCCGGCTCATGCTCGAGCGGCTCGGCTACCGACCCGACGTGGTCGACGACGGGGCCAAGGCGGTCGCCGCCGCACGCGAAGGCGCCTACGACCTGATCCTGATGGACATGCAGATGCCCGAGCTCGACGGCGTCGACGCTGCCCGCGAGATCCGCGCGTCGGGAGCGGCCACGCCGCGCCCGCGCATCGTCGCACTCACCGCGAACGCGCTCGCCGAGGACCGTCGCCGCTGCCTCGAGGCGGGCATGGACGATTTCCTCGCGAAGCCGCTTCGCGCTCGCGAGCTTCGCGAGGCCCTGCTGCGCTGCATCCCGTCGTAGTCGCCGCACCGGCCGTCGGCGCGCCCCGAACGCGACGACTCCGCGGATCGGCGAGTCGATCGCCTAGCCGGGCTCGACCCAGCGGCCGTGGCGGCGGATCAGATCGACGAGCTTCTCGGGTGCCTCGTCCTGTGGCACCTGTCGATCGACGACCTCCTTGCCGACGTAGAGGTTCACGATCCCCGGACCGGCGCCCACGTAGCCGAAGTCCGCGTCGGCCATCTCGCCCGGGCCGTTCACGATGCAACCCATGATCGCGATCTTGACGCCCTTCAGGTGCTGCGTGAGCGCCTTGATCCGCGCCGTCGTCTCCTCGAGATCGAAGAGCGTACGCCCGCACGACGGACACGAGATGAACTCGGTCCACGAGGTGCGGAGCCTCGCACCCTGGAGCACGCGGTAGGCGAGATCGAGCGCCCGGCCCGGATCGTCGAAACCCCCGATCGCGACGGCATCGCCGATCCCGTCGCAAAGCGGTGCCCCGAGATCGGTGGCGGCGCGCAGCACGGCCTCCTCGTCGGAGAGGTCGGGAGAACGTCCGTGCCGGAGCACGATCGGCGCAGCGTCGGCGCCTCGCGCGCGGAGCCTCGCAGCGAGTGCGCGTGATGCGTGCACCGGGAGCTCGGAATCGACGCCGTAGAGCGCGTGCTCGAGCCCGGCCCGCCTCGCGGCGTCGAGCGTACGGTCGACGAGAGCGGGGATCGCTGCGGGCGCGCCGGCAAGGGACCATTCGAGCGCGATCCCGTGTGCGGCGGCGGCCTCCGCAGCCGAGTCGAGATCGGATTCGGGGGTCGCGGAGCCGACCGGAACGATCACCCGGGCGACCGATTTGGCGGCCGCGTCGACGACCGCCGCAGGAACCCGCGCCGAGAGCGGCGCCCGCACGCCGACTGCGACCAGCGCCGACGCGAAATCGGCGAGCCGCGCCGCGCTTTCGGCGTCCGAGTCGACCACGACGCCTTCGCAAGCGATTTCCGCGCGCACGGCGAGCGAGATCGAGAGCGAATCCGCGGCGGCTCGAGGCGCGGTCGGGACGGCGCCGAGTTCGAGCTCGGCACGAACGGGCTCCACAGCTCCCATCGAGATCGCACCCACGCGAACCGGTTGCGTGGCCCGCCTCGAATGCGCGAAGGGATCGTCGGTGAAGGGAGCGCCCGGCGAGACTCCCGCCGCCGGCGCCAGCCCGGCGAAGCGCCGGTCGTAGCGATCCGCGAGCGCGCGCGCGACCGGGATCTCACGGACGGGATCCTCGGTGAGCGAGACACGGATCGTGTCGCCGAGGCCGTCCTCGAGAAGAGCGCCGATCCCGATCGCGCTCTTCACGCGACCATCCTCGCCGTCCCCCGCCTCCGTCACTCCGACGTGGAAGGGATAGCCGGGCTCGCCCGGGGCGCGCTCTTCGAGCCGCGCGGCGAGCAGGCGGTAGGCCTGGATCGCCACCTGCGTGTTGCTCGCCTTCATGCTGAAGACCACGTCGCAGAAGCCCTCGTCCTCGCAGACGTCGAGGAACTCGAGCGCCGAAGCGACCATCCCCGCCGGCGTATCGCCGTAGCGGTTCAGGATGCGGTCCGAGAGCGAGCCGTGATTGGTCCCGATCCGCATCGCGCGGCCGAGCTCCTTGCAACGGCGAACGAGCGGCCGGAAGCGCTCGGCCACCCTCTCGATCTCGAGCGCGTAGGCGCGATCGTCGTACTCGCGCACCTCGAACTTCTTCTTGTCGGCGTAGTTGCCCGGGTTCACCCGGACCTTCTGGACGTGCTCGGCCGCGACGAGCGCCGCGTTCGGCGTGAAATGGATGTCGGCAACGAGCGGCACCCGAACCCTGCGCCTCGCGAGTTCGGCCTGGATCTCGCGGAGATTCTCGGCGTCGCGGATCGAAGGCGCCGTGAGCCGCACGATCTCGCAGCCCGCCTTCGCGAGCCGCTCGATCTGCTCGACCGAACCCCGCGTATCCTGCGTGTCGGTCGTCGTCATCGACTGGACCCGGATCGGATTCGTGCCTCCGATCGCGACGTCACCGACGAGCACTTCTCGCGTCCTGCGTCGGACGGGGCGGTAGGGATCCGCCACGTAGGGCGGGAGCGTCACGCCGCGGCCTCGACGAGCGAGACCAACCTCGCGAGCGCGTCGGGGATCTTCGAGGCGTCGCGGCCCCCGGCCTGCGCGAAATCGGCCTTCCCGCCTCCCTTGCCGCCGACGACCGCGGCGACGTCGCGGATCAGCACCCCGGCCTGGAAGCGCGAGACGAGATCGGGAGTCACGCCGAGCGCGAGCGTCACCCGGCCGTCACTCTCGGCGGCGAGCAACACGATCCCGCTTCCGAGCTTCTGACGAAGCGAATCGACCATCGCTCGGAGGTCTCCCCCGTCGACGCCGTCGGCCTTCGCGGCGAGCACGCGGACCCCACCGACCTCGCGGGCGCTCGAAGCGAGGTCTCCGGTCGCCGCTCCGCGGCGTTCGGAGCGAAGCCGATCGAGCTCCTTCTCGAGCGCGCGACGCTCTTCGAGGAGCTTCTCGATCCGTGCCGGGACCTCTCCGACCGGCGCCTTCAAGAGCTCCGCCACGCGCTCGAGCGCGCGTTCCTGCTCGCGCAGGTGAGCGAGCGCCCCGGCTCCCGTGAGCGCCTCGATTCGCCGCACCCCGGCGGCGATCCCCTGCTCGGAAACGACCTTGAGCAGCCCGATCTCACCCGTCGCGCACGCGTGGGTCCCACCGCAGAGCTCGGTCGAGAAGTCGCCGAACGAGATCACGCGGACCTCGTCGCCGTACTTCTCTTCGAAGATCGCGATGGCGCCTTCGGCGATCGCCTGCTTGTAGGGAAGGGTCCGGATCCTCGCCTGCGCGTTCGCCTCGATCCAGGCGTTCGCAAGATCCTCGATCCGCTCGATTTCGCACTCCGAGAGCGGCGCATCGTGGGTGAAGTCGAAACGAAGCCGGTCTGGGGAGACCAGCGATCCCTTCTGCATCGCCTGCGGACCGAGAACCTTGCGGAGCGCGGCGTGGAGCAGATGCGTTCCCGAGTGGTTGCGAACCGTCGCCGCCCGAAGCTCGGCGTCGACGCGCAGAGCACCCTCGTCGCCGACCCGGAGACTCCCGTCGACGACCCGTCCGCGATGGACCACGAGCCCTTCGACCGGTCGCTGCGTATCCTCGACCCGGACGCGGCCCGCCGAGGTCACGATCTCGCCGCGATCACCCACCTGCCCGCCGCTCTCGGCGTAGAAGGGCGTCTCTTCGGTCACGATCTCGACGAGGTCGCCCGCGGCGGCGGTCTCGACCTCGACGCCATCGCGGACGATCGCTCGAAGCGGAGTGCGGATCTCGAGGGCTTCGTAGCCGAGGAAGCGCGTCGCGTGGACGGCCGCGAGACGTCCGTAGACCTCGCCGACGGCCTTCTCTCCGCTTCCCTTCCAGGCCGCGCGAGCCCGCTCGCGTTGTTCGTCCATCGCCGAATCGAAACCGGCCTGATCGACGCGAAGCCCATGCCCGCGCAAGATGTCCTCGGTCAGGTCGATCGGGAACCCGAAGGTGTCGTAGAGCCGGAAGACCACGTCGCCGGAGAGCACCTCGGCGCGACGCTCCTTCACGGCGCGGATCTCGTCCTCGAGAAGCGAGAGACCCTTCGAAAGGGTCTCGAGGAAGCGCTCCTCTTCGCGCGCGACCCGGTCGGTGATGTAGGCGCGACGCTCGACGAGATCGGGGTACGCCTCTCCCATCTCGTCGATCACCGCGTCTGCGACGCCGTGCAGGAAGGGCCTCTCGACCCCGAGCAGCACTCCGTGGCGCGCCGCGCGTCGGAGGATGCGGCGAAGCACGTACCCCCTGCCCTCGTTGCTCGGTAGGACTCCGTCGCCGATCAGGAAGGCGACCGCACGCGCATGATCGGCGACGACGCGGAGCGAGACGTCCTTTTCGGGATCGGACCCGAGCGCGACCCCCGAGAGCTCCTGCGCGCGCTCGAGGATCGGGCGGAAGAGGTCGGTGTCGTAGTTCGATCCCACGCCCTGGATGATCGAGGCGAGACGCTCGAGTCCCGCGCCGGTGTCGATCGACGGCCGCGGCAAGGGCTCCATCCTTCCCGAAGCGTCGCGGTTGAACTGCATGAAGACGAGGTTCCAGAACTCGAGGTAGCGGCCGCAATCGCAAGCGGGATCACAAGACGCGCTCGAGCAGCCCGGCTGCCGCCCCTTGTCGATGTAGATCTCGGAGCACGGGCCGCAGGGGCCGGTATCGCCCATCGCCCAGAAGTTGTCGTCCTCTCCCAAGTGGAAGACCTGCTCGGCAGGAAGACCGATCGCGTCCCTCCAGATCCGATGAGCGTCCTCGTCGTCGCGGAAGACCGTGACGACGAGCCTCGCGGGATCGAGACCGAAGGGACCCGTCACGAGCTCCCAGGCGTACTCGATCGCCTCGCGCTTGAAGTAGTCTCCGAACGAGAAGTTCCCGAGCATCTCGAAGAAGGTGTGATGGCGAGGCGTCCGGCCGACGTTCTCGAGGTCGTTGTGCTTGCCCGAAACCCGCATGCACTTCTGCGAGGTCGTGGCGCGTACGTAGGGGCGCGTCTCCTCGCCGAGGAAGGTGCGCTTGAACTGCACCATCCCGGCGTTCGTGAAAAGGAGCGTCGGATCACCCTCGGGAACGAGCGGGCTCGACGCCACGAGACGATGCCCCCGCTGCTCGAAAAAGCGGAGAAACGTCTGGCGGATCTCTCGCGCCGGGAGCTTGCCCGTCGACATGCGTCTTCCTCGCCGATGTGACCTCCCAAGATAGGAGATCGACGCCCCGCGGGCGAGCGAGAAGCGGAGTCCGCCGGAGGCCGGCCGTTCGCGACGCCGCCGAGGTCGAGCGCTCGCCGTTCACGGCCCGATCACCGCGGCCCGACGAGGCGACACCGGACGATGTAAGGAGCCTCGGATCAGGAGCCGAGCAGGCGCTCGATTCGAGCCGCGAGGCGCTCTCCGCCGCCGCCAGCGAACTCGCCGACCTTCTGGCCCTCGCGGTAGATCACGTTCATGGGCAGCACCTCGAGCTCGGCCACCCAAGGATTCGCCCGCTTGAACGAGACGAGCCCGGCGTGGTCGAGCAGGAGCTTGCCGAAGCGCACCTCAGGCCAGCGGCCGCCGTCGTCGAGGAGCCCCTCGAGCTCGGCCGACCACGCCTTGCAGGCGTCGCAGTCGCTCTTTCCGAGGACGAGGACCCCCTTCGGCGCGGCGACGAGGTCGGACCAGGTCTTCCCATCGAGGATCTCGAGTCGGGACAAAGGAGCCTCGAGCGGGCCGGCCCGCACAAACGGGCCGGCCCGCATGGGTCAAGCGGCGAACTTGTCGCCCTTCTTCCAGTCCGCGCCGCAGAGGCCACCGCTCTGCAGCGCCTCGACGGTGCGGAGCACCTCGCCCGGGCTCCGGCCCGCCGAGAGGTCGTTCACCGCGACCGAGCGGACGACTCCCTTGTCGTCGACGACCACCGTCGCGCGGTACGCGATCCCCTGGTCCTCCTTCAGGACCCCGAACGCCCGGCTCACGGCGTGGTTCGTGTCCGCGAGGATCGGATGCGTGATCTCCTTCGGGAAGGTCTTGCGGTCGGCGAACCAGGCCTTGTGGCTGAAGAACGAGTCCGTGCTGCAACCGATCACCTCGATGCGGTCGTCCCGGAACTCGTCGAGCTTCTCCTGGAAGCCTCGGATCTCGGTCGGGCAGACGAAGGTGAAGTCGAGGGGGTACCAGTAGAGGACGTGCCACTTCCCGGCGTAGTCCGAGCTCGAGATCTTCTTCTCTTCGCCGTTCACGTACGCGGTCGCCGTCCAGGCCGGCTCTTTCTGTCCGATCAGACTCATGGCGGGGTTCTCCTCTTTCCGAGGCGTCGTGCCTCGCGTGGATCGACCTTCGAGCTTAGCCCCCGTCTTCGCGCTGGCGATACGGGACGAAGCGGCGCAGCCGATGGAAGGGAGACTCGAGCGCAACCCAGGAAAGGAGCGAGAGGGCCATCGAACAGACGAGCACCGCCGCCCAGTAGCCGAACTGCGCGGCGAGAAACCCCCCGCCCGCCGCGACGAAGCGATCGGGATGGAAGATCGCGCTCGCGATCTCGCCTCCGAGCACGTGCAGCAAGTAGAGGGCAAAGCTGTACTTGCCGAAGATCCGGAGCGCCCGCGACTCGAGGAACCTCGCGAGAAGACTCGCCGGCTCGGCGGCCATGGCGCGCACGACGAGGGCGGCTCCGGCGAGCGCCAGCAGCGTGAAACCGGGGCCCTGGATGAAGGGGGACGTCGTCCAGCCGACGTAGAGCGACGCCGCGAGCTTCGGCGAAGCGGCGGGGGCCGCGGCGAGGATCTCTCCGATCCGGAGCCTCTCGACGACGACGATCCCGACGAAGACGGCGAGGCTCGCGCCGAACAGGGGACGGGCGATTCGCGAGAGCATCGCGAGGCGGGCGGGATCGGCGGCGAGCACCGCGACGAGCGCTCCCGCCGCGAGCTCGTCGAGCCGGCAGGGGGTGAAGGTGTAGAGGAACTGATCGTTCGGAGCGCCGATCCAGAGTACGGCGAGCCGGAGCGCGAGCGATCCGACCATGATCGCCACGCACGATTTCACGAGCCCGGCACGCGAGGTCGTCCACACCAGGAGAGGCCAGAAGAGATAGAACTGCTCCTCGATCGCGAGCGACCAGGTCACTTCGAGGAAATGATGCTGCCAGTTTCCGGTGAAGGCGTTCTGGAAGTTCGAGAGGAAGAGCCAGTACCAGAGCGTCTCGCGGTCGGAGCCCTCGGTCCAGAAGCCCTCGGGGTTGCCGGTGAGCGGTGGCAGTACGTAGAGGAACAAGACGAGCGCCGCGTAGTAGAGCGGGAAGATCCGGATCACCCGCCGCGCGTAGAAGGTGCGGAAGTAGGAGGGCGATTCGCGCTGTCGGACGAGGATGCTCGTGATCAGGAAGCCCGAGAGGACGAAAAAGAGATCGACGCCCATCCACCCCATCGAGACGACGGTGATGAAGGCCTGCTCGCCCGGTGTCGTCGCGAGCGGGTAGCGGCAGGTGTGGTAGAGGACCACGAGCAGGATCGCGATGCCGCGCAGGCCATCGAGGCGGGGCGCGTGTCGATCGAGCGCCTGGTACCAGGGCGAGAGAGCCGTCACGGCCGCTCACGGTACGCCATCGCGGCGCCGAAGCCCGCGAACGCGTCTAGCGCCGGCGGCGTCTCATGGCCGCGCCGAGCCCACCGCATCCGACCGCGACGAGCGCGAAGGCGCCGGGCTCGGGAACGGGGCTCGTCTCACCGGTTTCGAGGGTTTCGAACGAGGGGCCGTAGATCTCGAAGGGCTGGCTCGCCGGAGGACCGGGCCCACGCCAGACGAACGAGACCGCGAAGACCGAGGCGAGCGAGGGCGAGTCGCGGAGCGCACGCGCGTCGTAGCGGCCCGCATCGGGAAGGAGCGGATCTGGCTGGAGCACCATCACGTCCCAGTCCGCACCCGCGGCGGGAGGATCCCCGAGGGCCCCGAAGCTCGTCTCATCGAAGAGGATGGAGAGCCCTTCGCCCTCGACGAAGAGCCTGCCGCTCACGAAGTACTCGGCGCGCCAGAGATCGTCGCCACCCGGGTCCGGGAGGTCGATCGTCCGGTACTCGACCTGGGTCGCGGCGGATGCAACCGCGGGGAGCCCCGCTCCGAAGAGAAGCGCGATCGCGAGGCCCCCTGCGACAGCCCCACGCGAGATCCCGAGCCCACGTCGATCCTTCACGGCCGCCCCTTCCGAGAACCTCTGCTCGGTAGTGGCTCGCGGGGGGCGCGCGTGTCAGACCGCTCCTGCGCTTGACGCCCGGCGCCCCCCCCGCTTCGATCTCCCGCGCCTGCCGGAGCAGGTGGGGGGAGCCGTGCGAAAGCATCTCAACAAGATCGTGGTCGTGATCGTCGCGATCGTCTTCACGACCTGGTTCCTGCTCTGGCCCGACGAGGAGGAGCCCCTGGCTCCGCCGTCGCCGGCCGTCGAGTCCGGCGGGGCGTCGCCCGAATGAGTCGTTACTCGGACTTTTCGTCCGGGTAGGTGGCGCCGACGTCGCGGGTCTCCGGGTAGCGCGAGTAGGGAACCTCGACGCCAACCTTCGCGTCGATCGTGACCGGCGTCGCGGGCATCACCCACTTGAGCTCCGGAGGATCCTCGGCGAGCGGGTTCTCCGCCTCGAGGAGCGGCTCGTCGTGCGCGAAGACGTTCACCTCCTCCGGGACGTCCACACCCTCGAAGGGAAAGAGCAGCACGCCGGGAACGATCAGGAGCGCCCCGGAAAGCGTACGCAGGAGGCCCCAGCTCGCGTGGAGGGCGGTCATCCCGACGCCGCCGAGGACTCCGTAGATCGGGCCTCCAACGGGATCGAGGCCGACCTCGCCGGCATTGTGGGCGAGTACCCGGCCCGCCGTGACGGGGGCGAGCACCATGTCGACGGGACCCTCAACCAGGTTCTCGGTCGCCATGCGGAGCGTATCGGGCGAGGCCCCGGCTCCCGCCGGAACGGCCAGCACGGCCGCGAGCGCAAGCGCCGCCACGAACAGAAGCCCAGCGCGGTTCATGGATCCCCCTCCTCTTCGATTGCCCGAAGCGTACCGAAGCCATCGGCCCGGCGGCGGGGCCCCTTCAGTCCGTGATCGCCCGCACCTCGCGCTGCGGGAACGGGATCGTGATTCCCGCCCCCTGGAGCGCCTTCCAGACTTCGATCGCGAGTTCGGTCCTCGTTTGCGACCAGCGCGTCCCATCTCTCACCCAGGCGCGCAGCTCGAAGTCCATCGACGACTCGCCGAATCTCACGAAGATCGACATCGGCGCCGGAAAGGCGAGCACCTCGGGGTGCCCGCGCGCCGTCTCCTCGAGGAGCCGGACGACCCGCTCGGGGTCCGTCCCGTACTCGACTCCGACCGGGATCTCGATGCGGCGCGTCGAGTCCGAGAGCGTCCAGTTCGTGACCCGCTCGGCGATCAGATCCGCGTTCGGGACGATCACCTCGGCCCCGGTGAAGGTGCGCAGCGTGCTCGAACGGATCCCGATGCGGCGCACCTCGCCCATGACCTCGCCGATCTGGACCACGTCGCCCACCTGCACGGGCCGTTCGAAGAGGAGGATCAACCCCGAAACGAAATTGTTCACGATGTTCTGCAGCCCGAAGCCGATTCCGACGCCGAATGCGCCCGCGAGGATCGTCGCGCGGTTCACGTCGAGACCGATCGTCGCGAGCGCGAGCAAGAAGCCGATCAGGACGATCGTGTAGCCGATGAGGCTCGAGAGTGCGTAGGGGACTCCCCGCCCGAGCTCCACCCGGGGAAAGACGTCCTCCTCGAGCACGAAGCGTACGAGGCGTGAGACGAGGATCGACACCCAGAGGGTGATCCCCATCGCGACCAGGTCGCCGAGCGAGATCTCGAAGGTTCCGAAGTGCATCGTCGCGTCGAGCACCGCGCTCGCGCCGTCCACGATCGGGCCGAGGAAGCCGAGGTTGCGAAGCGTCGCATACGCCCAGAGTACGATCCCCGCCATGCCGATCCAGCGACCGAGCCGCTCCTCGACGAGCGCCCGGTGATGCTCGACGAGGCGAAGTCTCGAGAGAGGTCGGACACGGAGCGCGACGGCGACGAGTCCGCGCAGTGTTCGCGCCCCGGCGTAGAGAGCCATCGCCACGTAGAGCGCGGCGAGGAGCGCAGACGCGACGAGCCGCGCGAACTGCATGAGGCCCGCGACCGACGCGACGAAGCCCGCGACGAAGCCGACGAGCAGGACTCCCTCGAGTCTCCGGTACAGCACCCGCCCCGGGCCCGGGGGCGGCTCGCTCCCCGCCCGCTCGATCCGTCGCGCGTTTCGCAGGATCAGCGCGAGAAGGACCGCTCCCAAGGCCATCTCGAACGCGAGCACGCATTGCTCGATGACCGGCGAGGGAGCGAGGAGATCCCGGATCCGATCGAGAACGAAGAAGGCCGCGAGCGCGTAGAGCTCGCCATGGAGCACGGAGGGAACGAGCGGCCGGAGGATCCGCACCACGGGCCAGAGCGCGAACATCGCGATCGCCTGGAGAACCAGGCGGGGAAGCTCGGGGTGGATCAGGATCGTCGAGATCAGCGTGAGCACGATCGCCGACGAATACGGGAGCTCGAAGACCCGGAAGGCATCGGCCGTCTCGGGCTCCTCTTCGCGCCAACGCGCCGTCTTGCTCCTCGCTCGCACGCAGACCACGGCGAGCAACAGGCCAAAGGCGAACTGGAGGGCGAGCGCCGGCTTCTTCCAGCGAAGGAACTCGATCGCATGGTCGAGACGCAGCCTCGCGTCCTTCCGGATGCGATCGCCTGCTTCGGCAAGGTCCCCCCGCTCCGAGCCGAGCCTCCAGAGCGGAAGCGCGTCGGCGACCCAGAGCCGCTCGACGGTTTCGCGGCGATGCGTTTCGATGGCGGCCAGGATGTCGTCGATCCGGCCGAGGAGCCCCGTCGACCCGTCCTGGAGCGCGAGGGTCCGCGCGCGGAGCGCCGAGACGCGACGCGACGTGTCGTCGATCTCGTCGAGAAGCTCACTCACACGATCGAGTGTCGCCTGCGGGGCATCATCGGACCCGGCGGCATCGAGCGTCCGACGCCAGAGGTCCCTCGATCGCGAGAGGAACTCGAGGTCGACCTGCGCGTCTCGAGCACGCTCTGCAAGGCGCTCGCTCCGTAGGGCGAGCGTCCGGCGGCCTTCTCGCCAACCGCTTTCGAGCTCCTCGAGGAGCGAGAGTCTCGGCCCCTGGTCGAGGATCTCCCGGGTTTCCTCTTCGTTCGCGGCGATCCGCTCGCCGAAGGCCGTCACCTCGCGCTCGATCTCGTGCAGGTCCGCATCTCTCGAGGCGGCGGCCTGGAGACTGCGCAGGCGGCTCCGGAGCTCCTCGGAGCGGGCCGAGATCTCGGCGAGCGCGATCGGCGCCTCGGGAGCGTCGGGTTTCGCGACCGGGGTGGCGACGGCAGGGGTTTCGGCCCCGGCTGCCGCCGCCTGCGCCCCCCCCGGGCCCGGCGGCGCGGCGAGGGCGAGCGCGGGCACGAAGAGCCATGCCGCCGCTTCGGCCACGAGCCTCGCGCGCCGCCTCGTCGATCGCATCGGCCCCCCTCCGGATCGCCCTCGGGGCACGACGCTACCCGAACTCCGCGGTGGGTCGCCCCGCGCCTCGCCGCTGCGGCCTCGCCGCGCGACCCCGGGCGCCGCCGGCTAGAGCCCCGCGTTCTTCAATCGGTTCGCGTGCGCCCGGAAGATCGACGACGGGCTCGACTCGAAGATCGAGACGAGGCCGAGGACCTGGTTCACCTCGTCGAGGTGGTTCTGGAAGTAGTTGTCGCGGATCACCTGGCCGAGATGCGAGCTGCACTTGCCCACGAGGCCGTCGTTCGCCTCGGGATAGACGAGCGACGTGATCGCGAGAGGCGCATCGGAAATGTCGAGCAGGTTGGTGAGGATCCCGGTCCCGGACCAGGAGTAGTACCGGACCCCCGCGACACTCGACGCGCCGTTTCCGCACGCCGTCGTCGGGACGCCCTGCGGATAGGTCGCGTTGAAGCTCGCGAGCCCCGCCGTGGTGAGGGCGTCGAGCGCGGCGACGGCGTCCTGCGGATTGCTCGATCCCGTGAGGAGCCCGAGGACGACGCCGAGCGAGTTGGCGAAGAACGAGAGCACATCCTCGGTGAACGATCCCCCCGCCACGCGCGCACGCAGCCAATCGGCGAGCGCGGCGCCCTTGTGCGGGCTCGCCACCGTCGAGACCGACGCAACGAGATCGGGGCGCACGGCGGCCACGTAGCGCACGTCGAGGCCGCCGTGGCTGTGACCGATCAGGTTCACCTTCGACTTGCCCGTGATCGCGAGGATCTGCTGCACCTGCGCGAGAAGCTGTTCACCGCGAACGGCAGTGTCGTTGAGCTGGCTCACCTGCGTGACGAAGACCGTGGCTCCCTGGTTCTCGAGCGCGCTCTCGAGGCCGTACCAGTAGTCGAGCACCCCGAAGAGCGAGTCGAAGCCTCCGAGGCCATGAGCGAGGACGATCGGATACTTCGTCGTCGTGTAGCTGCAGTTCCAGAAACAGAGGGCCGCCGCGGGGCGAGCGAGGAGGCAAAGCGGCGCGGCGAGGAGCGAGGCGACGAGAACGAACGATGCGAAGCGGCGCATGAGATCCCCCGAAGCGCGCGCGCCCGCGCGCTCCCGATCGGCTCGGAGGCGTTGGCGCGGCAGGCGGGGTCGATCTGAACACGCGGCAAGTCCCGGGCGCAAGAGAAACCTGCACGGGTGCGTCTCACGGCCGCTCGCGCGCCGGCGACGCGCCACTGCCGCCGAGCGTCACGAGCCAGGCGACGAGCGCCGCTTCTTCGTCGGAGGAGAGGAGCCCCCGGTAGGCGGGCATGTTCTCGCTCCCCTCGCGCACGAAGGCGACGATCTCGTCGCGCCCGAGCCTCGTTCCGACGTCGGCGAGCCCGGGTCCCGGACGGCCTCCCGAACCCTCCACGGCATGACAGCTCGGGCATTGCCGGGCCTGGAAGACGACCGCACCGGCGAGTTCGAGGGGCGAGCGTCCGGCGAGCGTCCGTTCGGGGGGCGCCTCCGAGCTCCAAGCCTCGAGCGCCGGCGACCACGGCGACGCCCGGCCGGCCCAGACGAGCCCGCCGAGCACGAAGAAGATCCCGGTCACCCCGGCGAGCGCCACGGCGCGGCCACGCGGGCTCCTCGCTCCCCCCGGATCGAGCCACGGTACCGCGAAGAGGAGCCCGAGAGCGATCGCAGGGACGAGCCAGAGAGCAACGGTCCGCGCGAAGGAGGGCAGCAGCGCGAGCGAGGATACGAGGGGGACGAGGAAGAAGTCTGGACGCGGAGCCACACCAGCGAGTGTCGGATCGGGAGGGCCGCTCGGCCCCTTCGGACCGAAGAGGGCCGCGGAACCGGCCGCCGCGAGAAGCACGACCGCGGCGAAAGCGAGGTGCGCGGCAACCGTCTTCTCGCGCGATCCCCATTCCTGCCGGGTCCCGCTCCCGAGGAGAGTGCCGAGATGCCAGACGAGCGCCGCGAACAGGAGCCCCGGGAGGATGAACGCGTGCAACGCGAAGAAACGCGAGAGCGTCGCGGCGCCGATCCCCGGGCCGCCGAGCAAGCCTGCGACGAGGGCTTCGCCGACGAATGGCGCTCGCGCGAAGATCGCCACGGCGACGCCAATGCCCCAGTAGGCGTCCTGATCGAAGCGGAGTCCCTGCCCCGTCGCGGCCATCGCGAGAACGAGCACGAGCACGAGACAGGCCGACGCCCAAGCGAGCCCGCGGGCGAATGCCTGCGCGCCGGCCACGTAGATCCGCGCGAGATGGATCGAGAGGAGCGCGATGAGAAAGCTCGCGGCCCAGTCGTGGAGCGCGCGCAGGTACCAGCCGAGCGGGGCCTCGTAGTCGAGGATCTCGAGGCTCGTCCAGGCCTGCGCCGCCGACGGAACGTAGACGAACGAGAGGCCGACCCCCGTCGCTCCGAGGAGCACGAGGCAGACGAGGGCCGCGCTCCCGAAGACGGAGAGCCAGCGCCCGGTGGGCACGGCGGCCTACGGCTCCCGGGAAGGCGTCGGAAGATCGCCCGCCCGGACGAAGAGTTCGCCGTCCTCGATCCGCCAAGCGTACTCGTAGAGGCCCCGCGGAGGCGGACCCGACGCACGCCGGCCGTCCGCATGATACGCGCCGCCGTGGCACGGGCAGAGAAAGAGGCCGGCCTCGGGAAACCATCGAACCGGACAGCCGAGATGCGTGCACTGGACGGCGAAGACCTGGAACCGTTCGCCGTCGAGACGACGGACGAAGCACGGCACCTGCGCCGTCTCGCCGTCGAGTGGAGTCGAAAAGGGGTTGCGGTACGAGGCGAGCCTCGTCTCGCGTTCGGGGAACTCGTCGAGCGGGCCGAGCGAGACCCAGGCGCGGGAGGGCTTGCGACGGAAAATCGCCGCCACCACGAAGCCCACGATCGGAAGTGCGACCACGAAGCCCGCGAACGAAGCGAGCGCGGCGCTCGCGCGAAGCAGCAGACGCCGCCTCGTGAGCGGCTCGCTCGTGCGTGCGTCCGTCTCCGGCCGCCCCTCCATCGGCTACGGCTCGCTGCGGGGCAAACCGGCCGCCGCGGAGCGTCGCTCCTCGCTCGGGCGCTCGGGTCGTTGCGCTGCCAACCACGCCACCACGTCCGAGATCTCCTGGTCGCCGAGCGCGGGCTCGCCTTCGTAGCCGCGAAAGGGCGGCATGCCGAGTTCGGGACGCCCCACGACGACCGCGGAGCGGAGCGCCGCATCGCTCGTGAGGGCGAGATACGCCGGGTCGGTCACGGATCCGCCCACTCCGCCGAGGCCGCCGTGACACGAGCTGCAACGCTCGCCGAAGACGATCTCCCCGCGCGCCGGATCGCCGGGCTCGAGGCCCCGTCTTCGCGCTTCGCTCTCGGATGCCGGCGGGAGCTCCGCGGCGAATCCCGCTGCCGCATCGCCATGACGCGCGTAGAGCCCGTCGACCAGCGCGGCGATCTGTCGATCCGTGAGCGGACCACCCGCGGAACGTGCGAACGCCGGCATCGGCGTCCCGGCGACGCCCTCCTCGGTCGTGCGACGGAACCCCTGCCTTCCGATCCAGGCGAGATAGAGCGGATCGCCGAGATCTCGGGCGGGGCCGATCCGTCCCGGCTCCCCGTGGCAACCCGTGCAGTGGCGGGCGAGAAGGGCGTCCGGATCGAGCAACCGGTCGGGCCGGACGAAGCGGTCGGCTTCTTCGGGGCGACCCGGGAGGCGATCGCAGCCGATCCCGCTCGTCGCGAGGATCAGGCCGACCCACACCGAACGGTGTCTCCTTCTCAACGAGGATCTCCGGGCACGCGTCGTCTCTCCCGACGCCCATCATCCTCGCAACGGCGCCGCGCGGCAAGACCCGCACTCGGGTTCCGCTTCGCGAACGCTCCCGCGACGAGAAGGCGGCGACGCCCGCTCGCTAGAAGCGTTCGATCTGGAGGTCGTCCTCTTCGGGCGCGCGCGAAGGGGCGGCCTTCTTCTCGACGACGGGAGGCGTCTCGGGCTTCTCGTCGCCGTCCTTCTCGAAGTCGTCCCAGGTGCCATCCGAGGTCGAAGCGATTCCGCGGAACCGCAGCGCGAAATCGTCGGCGTTCGAGACGTGGCGGAGCGCCTCGTCGTAGGTCACGAGCCCGGTCTTCACGAGGTGCATGAGCGACTGATCGAAGGTCTGCATTCCGTAGGTCGAGAAGCCACGCGAGATCGCGTCGTGCAGCTCTTTCGTCCGGTCCTTGTCGGCGATGCACTCGCGAACCCGCGCGGTCGAGACGAGCACTTCGAGCGCGGGAACACGACCCTTTCCGTCGGCGCGCGGAACCAGACGCTGCGAGATCACGGCCTTCAGGATCGAACCGAGCTGCAGGCGCACCTGCTTCTGCTGGTAGGGCGGAAACACCGAGATGATCCGGTTGATCGTCTCCGTCGCGTCGAGCGTGTGGAGCGTGCTCATCACGAGGTGGCCGGTCTCGGCCGCCGTGATCGCCGTCTCGATGGTCTCGAAGTCCCGCATCTCACCGACCAGGATCACGTCGGGATCCTGCCGGAGCGCCGCGCGGAGCGCCGCGGCGAAGCTCTGGCTGTCGACGCCGATCTCGCGCTGGTTCACGATCGAGCGGCGATCCCGGATCAGGAACTCGATCGGGTCCTCGATCGTCACGATGTGACAGGTCCGATGCGAGTTGATGTGGTCGATCATCGCGGCGAGCGTGGTCGACTTTCCAGAGCCCGTCGTTCCCGTGACGAGCACGAGCCCGCGCTGCTCCATCGAGATCGACTCGATCACCTTGGGGAGAACGAGCTGCTCGATGCTCTTGACGCCGAACGGGATCACGCGGAAGACCGCGGCCACGGTTCCGCGCTGCTGGAAGACGTTCACCCGGAAGCGGCCGAGGCCCGGGATTCCGTAGGCGAGATCGCACTCGCGCGCCTTCTCGAACCGCTCTCGCTGGACCGGGTTCATGATCCCGATCGTCATGCGCTGGAGATCCTCGGGAACCAGGCGGTCGGCATTCTTGAGCGGGACGAGGGCTCCGTCGACGCGGAACATCGGGGGAAGCCCGGATTTCAAGTGGATGTCCGAGGCGCCGCCCTTGATCGCGACCTTCAGGATCTCGTTCAGGTCCATCGGCATCGGGCACCTCTCGGAGGCGTTTCGTCCGGGCCGCGGATCCCCTTGAGGAACCCCGCGGCGGCAGACGTCCCGCAGACCCCGCGCAGGTCCCGGAGGGTCCGACCCGGAAGCGCTAACGTAGAGCGCTCGAGGGACGTTCCGATCGCTCCGGCGGCGTTCCGACGAGTGGAGGAGGGGGGTCTCGGCATGGGCGCGAAGCGTGGATCGAAGAGCCTCGACTGCGAGAGGACGCTCCGGGTCGGGGCGCGGACCTACCACACGGCGAGCCTCGGAGCGGCGGCGGCCGTCTGGCCGGAGATCGAGCGCCTGCCCTTCTCGATGAAGGTCCTCCTCGAGAACCTGCTCCGCCACGAGGATGGCCGATCGGTGACGCGCGACGATCTCGAGGCCGTCGCGTCCTGGACCCGCGAGCGACGCTCCGACCGCGAGATCGCGTTCCGGACCTCGCGCGTCCTGATGCAGGATTTCACCGGAGTCCCGGCGGTGGTCGACCTCGCCGCGATGCGCGACGCGATGGTCGCGCTCGGCGGCGACGCGAAGAGGATCAATCCGCTCGTTCCGGTCGACCTCGTGATCGACCACTCGGTGCAGGTCGATTACTTCGCGAGTCCCGACGCCGCCGCGCGCAACGAAGCGCTCGAGTACGATCGCAACGGCGAGCGCTACGCGTTCCTCCGCTGGGGACAGAACGCACTGGCGAACTTCCGCGTCGTCCCGCCCGGGACGGGGATCTGCCACCAGGTGAACCTCGAACACCTGGCGCAGGTCGTCTTCACTCGCGAGGAGAACGGCCGAACGCTCGCCTACCCCGATACCGTCCTCGGAACCGACAGCCACACCACGATGGTGAACGGCCTCGGCGTTCTCGGCTGGGGAGTGGGCGGGATCGAGGCCGAGGCCGCGATGCTCGGCCAGCCGCTTTCGATGCTGCTTCCCGAGGTGATCGGCTTCGAGCTCCGCGGGGCGCTCCCGGAGGGCACGACGGCGACCGATCTGGTTCTGACGGTGACGCAGATGCTTCGGAAGAAGGGCGTCGTCGGCAAGTTCGTCGAGTTCTACGGGCCCGGGCTCGACGCACTCTCGGTTCCCGATCGCGCGACGATCGCGAACATGTCGCCCGAGTACGGGTCGACCTGCTGCTTCTTCCCGGTCGATCGGGAGACGGTCTCGTACCTCGCGTTCACCGCCCGGGACCCCGAACGCGTCGCGCTCGTCGAGGCCTATGCGAAGGAGCAGGGCCTCTGGCGCGACGCCGCGACGAAGGCCCCGGTCTTCAGCGACACGCTCTCGCTCGACCTCACGAGCGTCGAGCCGAGTCTCGCCGGCCCGCGCCGGCCCCAGGATCGCGTTTCGCTCGCGGGAGCCGCGCCCGCCTTCGCCGAAGCGCTCCCGACGCTCGCAAAGGGAGACTTCGATCCGGCGGCCGAGGCGCGCGTCGAGGGCGAGTCGTTCTCGCTTCACCACGGCGACGTCGTGATCGCCGCCATCACGAGCTGCACCAACACGTCGAACCCGGGCGTGATGGTCGCGGCCGGTCTGCTCGCGCAGAAGGCCGTCTCGCGCGGGCTCTCGCGCAAGCCTTGGGTCAAGAGCTCGCTCGCTCCCGGATCGAAGGTCGTCGCCGACTACCTCGCGGCGGCCGGGCTCCAGGAGCCGCTCTCGGAGCTCGGCTTCGATCTGGTCGGCTTCGGCTGCACGACCTGCATCGGAAACTCGGGGCCCCTTCCCGATGCCATCGACGCGGCGATCCGTGCGCGCGGCCTGGTCGTCGGCGCCGTCCTCTCGGGAAACCGGAACTTCGAAGGGCGGATCCATCCGCTCGTCCGCGCCAACTACCTCGCTTCGCCACCCCTCGTGGTGGCGTACGCACTCGCGGGCAGCCTCAGGAAGGACCTCGCTCGTGAGCCCGTCGGCACGGGATCGGACGGCAGGCCCGTGATGCTGCGGGAGATCTGGCCGAGCCCCGACGAAGTGACGAACGTGCTTCGGCGCGCGCTCACCCCCGAGATGTACCGCGAGCGCTACGCCGACGTCTTCCGGGGCGACGCGCGCTGGGCCGCGGTCGGCGCGAGTTCGGGCCTCGTCTACGAGTGGGACTCGAAGAGCACCTACGTGAAGAACCCTCCCTACTTCGAGGGGATGCGCCGCGACCCCGATCCCGTTCGCGACATCCGCGGCGCGCGCGTGCTCGCACTCCTCGGCGACAGCATCACGACCGACCACATCTCTCCGGCCGGGTCGATCGCGACCGAATCCCCCGCCGAGCTCCATCTGCTCTCGCACGGCGTCGCGAAGAAGGACTTCAACAGCTACGGCGCGCGCCGAGGCAACCACGAAGTGATGATGCGCGGCACGCTCGCGAACGTGAGGCTCCGCAACGAGGCCGCGCCGGGAACCGAGGGCGGGTTCGCCGTGCTCCTTCCCGAGGGCCGCGTGATGCCGATCTACGACGTGGCGATGACGTACCGGGAACGGGGAGTTCCGCTCGTGATCGTCGCGGGAAAGGAGTACGGCTCGGGATCGTCTCGCGATTGGGCGGCGAAGGGCACACAGCTGCTCGGGGTGCGCGCGGTCATCGCCGAGAGCTTCGAGCGCATCCATCGCTCGAATCTGGTCGGAATGGGGGTCCTCCCGCTCGTCTTCCCGGAAGGGATGACGCGAAAGAGCCTCGGTCTCGACGGTCGCGAGCGCTTCGATCTCGTCGGTCTCGAGGCGGGCCTGCGGCCGCGAATGAAGCTTCGCTGCCGGATCGAGCGCGCGAGCGGCGCGAGCGACGAGATCGATCTGCTGTGCCGGATCGATACGCTCGACGAGATCGAGTACTACCGGCACGGCGGAATCCTGCACTACGTGCTCCGCCAGCTCCTGGCGGCGTAGGCGCCACGCGAGCCAGCGTGCGAAGAGCCCGCATCTTCGCGTCGGAAGCGACCTCTCCGCGTCCCGGTGAGGATGGCGCTCGCTCCGGGTCGCGGAGCCTCCGCGCACTCGCGGCCGCGCTGCTCTGGCTCGGCTTCGCGGCGAGCGCCGCGGCTGCGGAAGGACTCCACTCCGAGAGCCTTCGCATCGATCCCGGCGAGCGTATGCTGGTGGTGGCGCCGCATCCCGATGACGAGACGCTCGGCGCGGGAGGCCTCATCCAGCGCGTCCTCGCGCGCGGCGGACGCGTGCGGGTCGTGGCGCTCACGGCGGGAGATGGCTACCGCGAGGCGCTGGCGCGGCTCGTGCCCGGACGGCCGCCGGGGCCGAGCGACTTCCTCCACTACGGATCGAAGCGCATCGACGAGCTCGAAGCGGCGCTCGAGGTCCTCGGCGACGGGCGAATCCGGCTCGAAGTGCTGGGGTTCCCGGACGGCGGCCTCCAGGCGCTGCTCGTCGATCGAAGCGGACGAAGCCTCCCGCTTCGCTCGGCGACCACCGCCACCGAGAGCCCCCCGTACCCGGACGCGGCCGATCGCACCCTCTCGTACCGCGGCGAGGATCTTCGCCGGGCGCTCTCGAGGATCCTCGCCGACGAGCGTCCGACCCTCGTGGTGATTCCAGATCCCGCCGACCGGCATCCGGATCATTCGGCCGGCGCCTCGTTCGCGTTGGCGTCGCTGCGCGATCCGGAAGTCGAACGGGCACTCCGCGCGCACCCGCCGCGCGTTGCCACCTACCTGATCCACTGGCCCGGGTGGCCGACGCCGGCCGCCGGCACGGCCGGCGCCGCTCCGTTCGCCCTTCCGGCGGATCTCCCGGCTCGGGGGCTCGCGATCCGGACCCTCTGGCTCGATGCGTCGGAACTCGAACGCAAGCGGGACGCGCTCGCGCGCCACGACACCCAGCAGCGCGCAATGGGACCTTTCCTCGCCCTCTTCGAGCGGCGAGGCGAGGTCTTCCGCCTGCTCGACACCACACGGATCGATCCTCCGCGAACCGCGCGCCACGCTCCGCCCCGGACGAAGTAGGATCCGGCCCGAGAGGGGGATCCCAATGTCGGCTCGAACGCGCTTCGCGGCCGCCGCGCTCACGACCGTCCTCGCCGTCGAAGCGGGCGGCGCCGAGCCCGCGCGGGTCGAGAGCTTCTCGCCCGAGGGCACCGCGAAGCAGGTCTCGCAGGTCTCGGCGGTCTTCTCCGAGGCGATGGTCCCGTTCGGGGACCCGGCGCGCGCCGTCTCGCCCTTCGTGATCGATTGCCCGGCGCGAGCGAGCGCCCGCTGGGTCGACGAGCGGAGCTTCGCCATCGACTTCGTCGAACCGCTTCCGGGAGGGCTTCGCTGCCGCTTCGAGCTCGTCGCCGGGCTAGAGACCCTCGCCGGTCGTCCCGTCGAGGGCCGGCGCGCCTTCTCCTTCGACACCGGAGGGCCCGCGATCGTCGAGCCCACGCCCTTTGCCGGCGCAGAGATCGTCGACGATCAGGTCTTCCTGCTCCGCCTCGATGCCGCTGCAAACGAGGCCTCGGTCGGCGAGCACGTGTTCTTCAGCGTCACCGGGATCCAGGAGCCGATCGGCGTTCGACTGCTCGCACCGGCCGAGCGCGAAGAAGTGC
Organism: Myxococcaceae bacterium; assembly: GCA_905339255.1. GTDB lineage: Bacteria > Myxococcota_A > UBA9160 > UBA9160 > UBA9160 > MYXO. Next base: position 6,418 of record CAJPFO010000107.1, on the reverse strand, counting down.
TCTCGACGCTCTCCGCCGAAGCACGTCGGGAGCCCCACGTCGTCCTGCGCGCGCGCCAGCGCTTCCCGGCCGAGGCCGACGTCGTGCTGCACTGGGGCCCCGGAATCTCGACACCCTCCGGGGTCGAGACGCACGAAGCGCAGACCTTTCCGTTCAAGGTGCGGCCGCCGCTTCGAGCGAGCGTGCTCTGTGGACGCGAACGGCCGAAAGCCGACTGCGTTCCGATCACGCCGATCCGCATCGCCTTCTCGGCGCCGGTGCCATGGGCCGTCGCGAGCCGGATCGCACTCGTCCGCGAGGGCACCGGTCCGGGGCCCGGTCGCGTCGAGGCGCGTCGCGCCTTCGAGGGCGACGCCGATCCGCTCGTCGAACGAATCGTGTTCCGCGGGCCCTTCGCGCCCCAGGCTCGCTACCGGCTCGAGATCCCCGACGATCTCCGCGACGACGCGGGCCGGTCGCTTTCGGCGCCCGCTCCCGCCGACCGCTTCGTGCGAACTGCGGGCTATCCCCCGCTCGCGAAGTTCCCGGCGAGTTTCGGAATCGTCGAGCTGCGCGCCGATCCGGCGCTCCCCGTCACGCTTCGCGCCCTCGAGCCCGAGGTCCGCGCGAAGCTGCTCGGTCCCGCGGCCGGAAAGCTCCTTCCGGCGCGCGCGGTCCGCGTCGCCGCGCCGACCGGAGCCGAGCTTCTCGGCTGGCTTCGCGATCTCGAAGCGACGAGCGAGACGAAGCCGCTCCTGCCCGCGGGAGCGAAGGGCATTCGCAAGATCGCGCTCCCGCTCGCCCCAGCGCCGGCGAGTGGCGACTCCGAAGTCGTCGGAATCCCGCTGCCCGGCCCCGGCCTCCACCTGGTCGAGATCGAGAGCCGGGTGCTCGGAGACCGGCTCCTCGACCCCCCGGGCCCGATGTTCGTCTCGGCGGGTGCGCTCGTCACCGATCTGGCCGTGCATCTGCTCTGGGGCCGCGAATCCTCGCTCGTCTTCGTGACGAGCCTCGAGAAGGCCGACCCCGTCGCGGGAGCGAAGGTCGTGATCGTCGATTGCCGCGGCAAGACGCGCTTCGAAGGCACCACCGACGAGACCGGCGTCGTTCGCACGGAGGGGCTGCCGCACGAGGGCGCCGTCGAGCGTTGCGAAGGTCCCGCCGGACGCTGGAGCGCGTACGACACGGGGCTCCTCGTGCTGGCGAGCAAGAGCGGAGATACCGGGATCGTGCACTCGAGCTGGAACCGCGGCATCGAGCCGTGGCGATTCCGGATTCCGACCGCGTGGTGGGGAGAGTCGCCGCTCGTCGCGCACACGGTCTTCGCAAGAACCCTGCTCCGCGCGGGCGAAACGGTCCACATGAAGCACGTGCTCCGGCGACCCGCGATGGAAGGCTTTGCGCTTCCGAAGCCTGCGGAGCTTCCGGACGAAGTCGTGATCCGTCACGAGGCCACCGGGCAGGAGACTCCTCTCGCGGTCCGCTTCGGCGCCGACGGCACCGCGCTTTCGGAATGGCGGATTCCCCCGTCGAGCCGACTCGGCAGCTTCAGCGTCTCGCTCCGCCGCAAGCAGCCCGGAGCCGGAGGCGAACTTTCCGCGGGATCGTTCCGCGTCGAGGCGTTCAGGCTCCCCTTCATGCGCGCCGCGCTGCAGGTTCCCGCGTCACCGCAGGTCGCCGTCGCAGAGGTGCCGGTCGACGTCGCCGTCACCTACCTCTCGGGAGGTGCGGCCGCGAAGCTTCCCGTGCAGGTCCGCGGCGAGATCCGGCCCCGGGCGAACCTGGCCTTCGAGGACGCTCCGGGCTTCGAGGGCTTTTTCTTCGCTCGCGGCCCGGTCGCGGTCGGCGTCCGCAAGGACGGCGCCGACGCGCCCTGCGACGGAGCGGATTGCCCTCCGGACGCCGACTCCCCGACCCGGCTCGAAGCCCGCTCGCTCGTTCTCGATGCGGCGGGTACCGGTCGCGTCGAGCTTCCGGTGTCGATCGCTCCCCTGCCCCGCAACCTCGCCGTCGAGGTCGAGTACCGGGATCCGGCGGGCGTGGTGCAGACGGCCGCCGCGTCGGTTCCGCTCTGGCCCGCGTCGCGAGTGGTCGGGCTCCGGGTCGAGGGCTCGGCGGCCAAGCCCGACGTCGTCCGCGCCGCGGCGCTCGTCGTCGATCTCGGGGGCCGGCCGATGGCGGACGCCCGCGTCTCGATCGACGCCTTCGAGCGGAAGATCTACACGCATCGGCGTCGTCTGGTCGGTGGCTTCTACGCCTATACGAACATCGAGGAGACTCTTGCGCTCGGGCGCTTCTGCGAGGGGACGACCGATTCGATCGGACGCTTCTCGTGCGAAGCAAGCGTCTCGGTCTCGGGCAACGTACTCCTCGAGGCGCGCTCGACGGACGCCAACGGGAGGATTGCGATCACCCAGGACGAGACCTGGATCGCGGGAGAGGGCTCGCAGTGGTTCGAGCCGTCGGACGACGATCGGATCGACCTGCTTGCCGAGAAGCGACGCTACGAGCCCGGCGAGATGGCGCGCTTCCAGGTACGAATGCCCTTCCCCGAAGCCACGGCCCTCGTGACCGTCGAGCGAAGCGGAGTCGGCGAGCATTTCGTCCGTCGGCTCTCGGGACGCGACCCGATCGTCGAAATCCCCGTGCGTGCCGCGAACGCGCCGAACGTCTTCGTCTCGGTCCTCGCCGTCCGCGGGCGCGTGTCCGGCGTGAAGCCGACGGGGAGGATCGATCTCGGACGTCCCGCGTTCCGGCTCGGGATCGCCGAGATCGAGGTCGGCACGCGAAGCTCGAGGCTCGAAGTGCAGGTGCGACCCGAGCGCGGGGTGTACCGCGTCCGCGAGAAGGCGATCCTCGACGTGAACGTCACTGCCGAAAGCGGCGTTCCGCTTCCTCCGGGATCGGAGATCGCGGTCGCGGCGGTCGACGAGGCGCTCCTCGAACTCGTGGCGAACGATAGCTTCGACCTTCTCGCCGCGATGATGGGGCGCCGCTCCTACGAGGTCTCGACCGCGACTTCGCAGGGGCTCGTGATCGGCAAGCGTCATTTCGGCCTGAAGGCGCTCGTGCAAGGCGGCGGTGGCGGCCGCAAACCCACGCGCGAACTCTTCGACACGCTCCTCACCTGGCAGGGCCGTGTGGCGCTCGATGCGAAAGGGCACGCTCGGGTCGAGGTTCCACTCAACGACTCGCTTTCGAGCTTCCGGATCGCGGTGGCCGCGAACGCCGGAACGGGCCTCTTCGGCGACGGCTGGGCGACGATCCGCACCACGCAGGATCTGATGGTCCTGCCGGGGCTTCCGCCGCTCGTTCGCGAGGGAGATTCGTTCCGCGCGCACTTCACGCTTCGCAACACCACGTCGAAAGGACTCGGGGTAAAGGTCGTCCCGCAGGTCACGGGCCTCGCCGCACAGCCGGCGCCTCTCGACCGCAAGCTCGACGCGGGCGAGGCGTTCGAGGCGGGCTTCGAGGTGAAGGTTCCGGCGGGGATCGACCACCTCGATTGGGAGGTCGCGCTCATCGCGGGAGGGCGCGAAATGGATCGCCTCCGGCTCTCGCAGCGAGTGGTCCCGGCGGTTCCCGTCCGCGTCTTCCAGGGCACCATCGCACGCCTCGATCCCTCGCTCGAAGTCCCGGTCGAGAAGCCGGCGGGAGCGCTCGCGGGGCGCGGTGGCGTCGAGGTCGGCGTGCAAGCAAAGCTCGGCGACGGCCTCGAGGGAGTCTCCGACTGGCTCCGCCGCTACCCGTTCGGATGCCTCGAGCAGAAGATCTCGATCGCGATCGGGACGCGCGACGCCGAGGCCTGGCGCGCGCTCTCGGACGAGCTTCCGGGCTTTCTCGACGACGACGGCCTCGCGAAGTTCTTCCCGGGAATGTCGGCCGGAAGCCCCGTGCTCTCGGCGTACCTGCTCTCGATCGCGCACGAAGCGGGTCGGGAGATCCCCGAGACCTCGAAGAAGGCGCTCCTCGACGGGCTCGATCGCTTCGCTCGCGGTCAGATCACGCGGCAGTCGATCGTTCCCGCCCCGGACGATCCGCTGCGGCGCGTGAGCGTGCTCGACGCCCTCTCGCGCCATGGGAGGCTCGACGCCGAGCTCGTCTCGAGCGTGACACCGCTCGTCGATCTCTGGCCGACCTCGACGCTCCTCGACTGGATCGGCGTGCTCCGACGCACGCCGGCAATCCCGGGAGCCGCTTCGAAGCTCGACGCCGCGCGGCGCGCGCTGCGAGCGAGGCTCGTACTCCAGGGAACCACGCTCGGCTTCTCGACGCAGTCGCGCGACGAGCTTCCCTGGCTGCTGGCGAGCCCGGACGCGAACGCGGCTCGAGTCGTCCTCGAAGGACTCTCGCAGAAGAGCCCGGCGCAGGAGATGGCGCGCCTCGTTCGCGGCGCGCTCGGCCGGCAGGTCGGCGCGCGCTGGGATTCGACCTTCGCAGACGCCTGGGGCGTCGTCGCGCTCGATCGCTTCTCGAAGACCTTCGAGAAGGAGAACGTCACGGGCGCCGTCGAGGCCACGCTCGGAAGCGTCACGCGAAGGCTCGTCTTCGAGAAGGGCAAGGGGACGGCCGCTTCGCGTTTCGATTGGCCCACCGCGAAGACGATCCTCGCGCTTCGCCGGAGCGGGACGGGATCTCCCTGGGCGACGGTCCGGAGCGTGGCCGCCGTCCCGCTCCTGGCGCCGATCTCGAGCGGCTTCGCCCTCGCGCGCCGCGTCGAGCCTCTCGTGCAACGGACCAAGGGCCGCACGAGCCGCGGTGACATCGTGAAGGTCGTCCTCGAGGGAGAATCGCAGACCGACCAGGCGTGGGTCGCCGTCCGCGATCCGATCCCGGCCGGAGCGCAGATCCTCGGAGGAGGACTCGGTGGCGGATCGCTTCTCGCCGACGCCGCCGCGGCGGCGCCGCGTTGCCCGTGCCCCGCGTCGACCGAGCGGAGCTTCGAGGCGTTCACGCAGTTCTACGAGTGGATGCCGCAGGGGCGCTTCGAGCTCTCGTACGTGCTGGTGCTGAACCAGGATGGCGTCTTCGAGCTCCCGCCCTCGCGGGTCGAGGCGATGTACGCTCCCGAGACGTTCGCCGAGGTCCCGATCGCGCCACTCGCGGTCGAGCCGTGACGCGCCACCGCGCACGAAGCATCGCGGCCGCGATCCTCCTCGTGGCGCTCGCGATCGGCTTCGCGTTCGCGACCCGCCCGCCGAGCCTGCCGACCTTCTCGGAGGTTCGCTCCGGATTCGTCGCCTCGGATCTCCGCCTCTTCGACCGGCGGGGAGAGCTTCTCCACGAGCGACGCGTCGGCGCCGACTCGCGGAGCCTCGCCTGGGTTCCGCTCGAAGTCGTCTCGCCGGCGCTCATCGGCGCCGTGATCGCCTCCGAGGACCGTCGCTTCCGCGAGCACGGAGGCATCGATGTCCTCGCCATGGCCGCCGCCGCTCGCGATCGGCTCCTCCGCGGGTCGAGGCGCGGTGCGAGCACGATCTCGATGCAGCTCGCGGCACTCGTCGGGAGCGGGCTTTCGCGGAGGGATTCGAGCGACCTGCTTCGAAAGCTCCGCCAGATCCGCGCCGCGCGAGCGATCGAATCGTCCTGGTCGAAGGACGAGATCCTCGAGGCGTACCTGAACCTCGCGAGCTTTCGTGGTGAGCTTCGCGGCGTCGGCGCCGCCGCGAGGGGTCTTTTCGAGCGGAGCCCCGCCGCCCTCGGCGGCGCCGAGGCCGCCGTCCTCGCGGCATTGCTGCGGGCACCGAACGCTCCCGTCGAGCGCGTCGCGGCTCGCGCCGCCGCGCTCGCGGCGAGCACGGATCTCGCCGCCGCGGACGAGGCCGCCTCGCGTGCGCGACGGGCGCTCTCGACGCCGCCCGGACTCGCACCCGCGGTCGCGATCGCGCCGCATCTCGCCACGAGGCTTCTCGCTCCCGGAGGCGGTGACGTCCGCACCACGATCGACGCGAACGTGCAACGGCTCGCGATCCGCGCGCTTCGCGAGCAGATCGTCTCTCTCGCCGACCGGAACGTTCGTGACGGAGCCGTCCTCGTCGTCGAGAACGAGACCGGAGAGGTTCTCGCCTGGGTCGGGAGCAGCGCCGACCTCTCTCCGGCGCCGCTCGTCGATGGAGTCCGCGCGAGGCGGCAGGCCGGATCGACGCTCAAGCCCTTTCTCTACGCACTCGCCTTCGAAGCCCGTCTGCTCACGCCGGCCTCTCTTCTCGACGACTCACCGCTCGAGATCGCGACGGCGGCAGGAATCTACCGGCCCGAGAACTACGATCGGAGCTTTCGCGGGCTCGTCCCGGCTCGCGTCGCGCTCGCCTCGTCGCTCAACGTTCCGGCGGTTCGCGTCGCCGGGCTCGTCGGGGTCGGCCGCTTCGTCGAGAGGCTCGCGGCGCTCGGCTTCGACGAGCTCCGACGCCCCGATTACTACGGCGAGTCGCTTTCGCTC
>CAJPFO010000106.1 GCA_905339255.1 Myxococcaceae bacterium | reverse complement strand
GAACGCCACCTTCTGCGCCAGACTCTTGCTCGCCTGCCGCGCCGTGATCGCCGCCGTCAACGTCGTCTTGCCGTGGTCCACGTGCCCAATCGTCCCCACGTTCACGTGCGGCTTCGTGCGCTCGAACTTCGCCTTCGACATGGTTTCTCCTGAATCGCGGCCTCGGTGGGCCGCTTCGCGGTTGCTATTGGCCCGAGAGTCCGCCGAGGGCACCCGGCGGCGCGGGCGCGTAGCTGGCGAACTGCATCGTGTAGGTCGCACGTCCCTGAGTCATCGAGCGGAGGCTGTTCACGTACCCGAACATCGTCGCGAGCGGCACCTCCGCCCGGATCACCTGGGCGTTGCCGCGCGCTTCCATCCCCGTGAGCCGCCCGCGGCGCCCGTTCAGATCCCCTTGGACCGGGCCGACGAACTCCTCCGGCGTGACGACCTCGACGCTCATCACGGGCTCGAGCAGGATCGACCCCGCCGTTCGCAAGGCCTCCTTCATCGCGAGCGAGCCCGCGATCTTGAAGGAGCGTTCGGACGAGTCCACTTCGTGGGTCTGACCGTCGACGAGGCGCACCCGGAGATCGACCACCGGGTAGCCGGCGAGCATTCCGCTCTGTGCGGCCTCTTCCGCTCCGGCGCGAACCGCCGGAACGTACTCCCGCGGAACGACGCCGCCCTTCAACGAATCCTCGAAATGGAACCCCGACCCGGGTTCTCCCGGCGATACCTCGAGCCACACGACACCGAAATCCCCGGTTCCCCCGGTCTGCTTGATGTAGCGGCCCTCGACCCGCACCGGCTTCGTGACGGTCTCCTTGTAGGCGACCTGCGGCGGACCGACGTTGGCGCCCACCTTGAACTCGCGAAGCAGCCGGTCGGTGATGATCTCGAGGTGAAGCTCGCCCATCCCCGAGATCAAGGTCTGGCCGGTCTCGGGGTCCGTCGAGACACGGAACGACGGGTCCTCCTGCGCGAGCCGTGCGAGGGAATCGCCGAGGCGGTCCATGTCGGCCGTCGTCTTCGGCTCGATCGCGATCGCGAGGACCGGCTCCGGGAACTCGACGGGCTCGAGCAGGATCGGATGGCGCGGATCACAGAGCGTCTCGCCCGTCACCGCTCCGCGAAGACCGATCACCGCGGCGATCTCCCCCGCGCACGCCTCGTCGATCGGCTGCCTCTTGTTCGCGTGCATCTGCAGCAGACGTCCGATCCGCTCCTTGCGCCCCCGGCTGGCGTTGAGCACCTGGTCACCCGTCTTCACGCGGCCGGAGTAGACGCGGACGTACGTCAGATGCCCCACGTGCGGATCACTCATCAGCTTGAAGACGAGCGCCGCAAAGGGCTCGTGATCGTCGGCCTTTCGCTCGGCGACGTCGCTCGACCCCGGCAGCGTGCCCTTCACCGGCGGCACGTCGAGGGGCGAGGGAAGGAAGTCGAGGATCGCGTCGAGAAGGGTCTGCACGCCCCGATTCCGGAAGGCCGAGCCGCAGAGCACGGGAACGACCTGCAGCTTCAACGTCGCCTCGCGAAGCGCCTTGCGGATCGACTCGGGAGCAATCGGCTCGCCTTCGAGGTAGCGCGCCAAGAGCGCCTCATCGAAGTCGGCCGCCGCCTCGATCACCCGCTCGCGTGCCTCGGCGACGCTCGGGAGCATCTCGTCCGGGATTCCGCCCTCGTGGAGCTCGGCGCCGAGGCTTTCGTCGTCCCACGTGATCGCCTTCTCCGCAACCACGTCGACGACTCCCCGGAAGGCGTTCTCGACTCCGATCGGGATCTGGATCGGGACCGCATTCGCGCCGAGACGCTCTCGAATCATCCGGACGACCCGGGGAAAGTCCGCGCCGATGCGATCCATCTTGTTCACGAACGCGACGCGCGGAACCCCGTACTTGTCGGCCTGTCTCCAGACCGTCTCCGACTGCGGCTCGACACCGCCGACCCCGCAGAACACGGCGACCGCGCCGTCGAGGACGCGAAGCGACCGCTCGACCTCGATCGTGAAGTCGACGTGGCCCGGCGTGTCGATGATGTTGATTCGATGATCCTTCCAGAAGCAGGTCGTCGCGGCGGAGGTGATCGTGATCCCGCGCTCCTGCTCCTGTTCCATCCAATCCATCGTGGCCGAGCCTTCGTGGACCTCGCCCATCTTGTAGTTCACGCCCGTGTAGAACAGGATGCGCTCGGTCGTCGTCGTCTTCCCGGCATCGATGTGGGCCATGATGCCGATGTTCCGGACTCGCTCGAGCGGGGTGGTACGGGGCATGACGTTTCGGGGCCGACCTCGCGGTGGGCCCCCTCCTACCAGCGGTAATGGGCGAACGCCTTGTTGGCGTCCGCCATGCGGTGCGTCTCCTCTCGCTTGCGCACCGTCTCGCCGCGCTCGTTCGCGGCGTCGATGATCTCGTTCGCGAGCTTGTCCCTCATGCTCTTGCCGTCGCGCGAGCGGGCGTAGTTCACGAGCCATCGCATCGCGAGCGACGTCGCCCGCTCGGGGCGGACCTCGACCGGAACCTGGTACGTCGCGCCACCCACGCGGCGCGACTTCACCTCGATTCGCGGTCGCGCATTCTCGAGCGCGCGGCGGAACATCGCCATCGGATCGTTCCGGGTCTTCGACTCGATGATGTCGAACGCCCCGTAGACGATGCTTTCGGCGGTGCTCTTCTTGCCGTCGCGCATGATGATGTTCATGAAGCGCATCACCATCCGCTCGCCGTAGCGCGGATCCGGTAGCAGCTTGCGCTTCTCGACCACCCTTCGTCTCGGCATCGATCTCTCCGACCTCGGTCCCGGGCGCCCCCGGCACGACGCGCCGCAGACCGACCGGGCGCGCCGCGCCCGCCGGTCGGCGGCCTGGAATCCCTACTTGGGCCGCTTCGCCCCGTACTTCGAACGGCTCTGCTGCCGATTCGAAACGCCGGTGGAATCGAGCGTCCCGCGAACGATGTGGTACCGGACTCCCGGCAGATCCTTCACGCGTCCGCCGCGGACCAGCACCACGGAATGCTCCTGGAGCTGGTGCCCCTCGCCGGGGATGTACGCGTTCACTTCCCGTCCGTTCGTGAGTCGAACGCGGGCGACCTTTCGGAGCGCCGAGTTCGGCTTCTTCGGAGTCGCAGTGAAGACGCGGAGGCACACCCCCCGCCGCTGCGGCGACGCCTCGAGATCCGGCGCCTTCGACTTCCTGCGGTTTCGTGCGCGTCCGAGGCGCACGAGCTGCTGCACGGTGGGCATGCGAACTCCCAAAGATCGACGGGATGGGAAGCTGGCCCGCGCCTTCCCCCTCGCGAACGGCCGCAGGCGCACGGGAATCGCCGAAGCGATGCCCCGGAGGCCTTTGAGCGTCAGCCCGGGGCGGGCAGTACGGACCAGGGATCCCGGAAAAGCCGGCGCAGGATACCGAGCCAGAAACTCGTGTCAACTCCCGGGCTTGGATGGCCTAGACGCCCCTGCGAGCGAGCTGGGGTCAGCCTCCTGCTCCCCGAGGGGATTCCGATGAGGCTTCTTCGAATGCGGCCGCGGCCCCGACCCCTTCGCTGAACCCCGCGGCCGGTACGTCCTCTTCGACGCCGTCGGCGCGCTCGATCTGGATGCCGATGTTCTTGTAGCGGGCGAGCCCCGTCCCGGCCGGGATCAGCCGCCCCATGATCACGTTCTCCTTGAGCCCGTTCAGGTGGTCGGTCTTGCCCCAGATCGCGGCCTCCGTCAGCACCTTCGTCGTCTCCTGGAACGATGCCGCCGAGATGAACGACTCGGTCGAGAGCGAGGCCTTGGTGATGCCGAGCAGCAGCGGCTCGAAGGTCGCGGGCTCCTTGCCGTCGGCGAGCATGCTCGCGTTGACCTGGTCGCCGACCGCCCGCTCGACCTGCTCGCCCACGAGGAAGTCGGTATCGCCCACCTCCTTCACCCGGACCCGACGCAGCATCTGGCGAACGATCACCTCGATGTGCTTGTCGTTGATCTTCACGCCCTGCAGGCGGTAGACCTCCTGCACCTCGTCGACCAGGTACTTCGCGAGCTCCTTCTCGCCCTTGATCCGCAGGATGTCGTGCGGATTCGACGAGCCGTCCATGAGGGCCTCTCCCGCACGCACGTGGTCCCCCTCGTGAACGCCGACGTGCTTGCCCTTCGGAATCAGGTATTCGCGGGGCTCGCCCTGCTCCGGCGTCACGATCACCCGCCGCTTGCCGCGCGCGTCGCTTCCGAACGAGACGACTCCTTCGATCTCCGAGACGATCGCGTACTCCTTCGGCTTGCGCGCCTCGAAGAGCTCCGCCACTCGCGGGAGGCCCCCGGTGATGTCCTTCGTCTTGGTGGTCTCGCGCGGAATCTTCGCGACGACGTCCCCCGCGCGAACCTCCTCGCCCTCCGTGACGGCCAGGTAGGCCCCGACGGGCAGCAGGCTCCGCGCGATCGTCCCGCCCGCCGTGTCCTTGACCGAGATCCGCGGGCGAAGCTCGGGGTCCTTCGACTCGGTGATCACTTTCGACGACATGCCGGTGAACTCGTCCACCTGCTCGGCCATCGTCGCCCCCTCGATGATGTCGCCGAACTTGATCGTTCCGGCGACCTCCGAGAGGATCGGGTTCGCGAACGGGTCCCACTCGAGGAGCACCGCTCCCGGCTTCACGGCTTCGCCGTCGGCGACCTTCACGATCGCTCCGTAGACGACGGGGTATCGCTCGCGCTCGCGGCCCGTCGCATCGACGACCGCGATCTCCGCATTGCGGTTCATCGCCACCCGGCGTCCCGCGCGGTCCTCGACGGTGCGAAGCCCGTGGTACTGGACCTTCCCTTCGCTCACCGCCTCCGAACTCGACTGTTCGGCGCGCCGAGTCGCTGCGCCTCCAATGTGGAACGTCCGCATCGTGAGCTGCGTTCCGGGCTCGCCGATCGACTGCGCGGCGATCACGCCGACCGCCTCGCCGAGGTTCACGAGCTCGCCTCGCGCGAGATCGCGTCCGTAGCACTTCACGCAGATCCCTCGCGGCGCCGCGCACGTGAGCCCCGACCGGATCACCACCCGCTCGATTCCCGCGTCCTCGATCCTGCGGACGAGGTCCTCGTTGATCTCGGCCCCCGCCGGCACCAGCACTTCGCCGGTGATCGGATCGAGGACGTCGTCGAGCGCGGTCCGTCCCAGGATCCGCTCGCCGATCGGCTCGATGATGTCCCCGCCCTCGACGAGCGGCCCCATCTCGATCCCGTCGGTCGTTTCGCAGTCGAGGCTGCGCACGATCATGTCCTGCGCGACGTCGACGAGCCGCCGGGTCAGGTACCCGGAGTTCGCGGTCTTGAGTGCCGTGTCTGCGAGACCCTTCCGCGCACCGTGGGTCGAGATGAAGTACTGGAGAACCGAGAGGCCCTCGCGGAAGTTCGAGGTGATCGGCGTCTCGATGATCTCTCCCGACGGCTTCGCCATCAGGCCTCGCATCCCCGCGAGCTGCCGGATCTGCTGAGCAGAGCCTCGCGCGCCCGAGTCGGCCATCATGTAGATCGAGTTGAAGCTCGGGACCTTCTGCTCGTGGCCATGCTCGTCCCGCGTGACGTCGGTGCCGAGGCGACCGAGCATCTGCTGTGCGACCTGCTCGGTCGTCT
>CAJPFO010000105.1 GCA_905339255.1 Myxococcaceae bacterium | reverse complement strand
GGCGCGGTTGAGCTCGTAGGCGAGATCCTCGAGGCCGTAATCGGCCTGGGCGATGCGGGTGGAGCTGAAGGTGCTCGTCTCGATGAGGTCTGCACCGGCCTCGAGGTATTCGTCGTGGATCTCGCGGATCACGTCGGGGCGGGTGAGCACGAGGAGGTCGTTGTTTCCGCGCTGGTCCCGCGGATGGTCCCGGAACCGTTCCCCGCGGAAGTCGGCTTCGTCGAGGCCACGCCGCTGCACCATCGTGCCCATCGCCCCGTCGAGGACGAGGATGCGGCGTTCGAAGAGCTCGCGAAGACGATCGGCAGCGCGGTTCATGACACTCCTTCGGCCCCCGGTGAATCCGGCGGCGGATCGGAGAGACTACTGAAGTGGAGGCCTCTTGCCCCGGGGGGTCAAGGCCCCGCGACCCGAGAACCGAAGAGGTCGGGGCGGGCGCTCGCTTGACAGGGCAGGGGCGGAGTCCTTCCCTTGGCTTCGGAGGAGCTTATCGTGCTCAAGCGAATCTTCCTCTTCTTGGTCGTGAACCTTCTCGTCATGACCACCATCACGGTGGTGCTCGGCCTGCTCGGCGTGCAGCCGTACCTGCAGGCGAATGGCCTCGACCTCACGTCGCTCGCGATCTTCTGTCTCGTCTGGGGCATGGCGGGGAGCTTCATTTCTCTCGCCATCTCGCGCTGGAGCGCGAAGCGGATGATGGGCGTGCAGGTGATCCCACCCGACACCCGCGATCCCGGAGCTGCGGCCCTCGTCCAGACCGTGCACCGACTGGCCACGGCCGCCGGAATCCCGAACCCGGAGGTCGGGATCTATCAATCCGACGACATCAACGCTTTTGCTACGGGGCCGACCAAGAAGCGCTCGCTCGTGGCGGTTTCGACCGGGCTGCTCGGGAAGATGGACCGTGCCGAGGTCGAAGGGGTGCTCGGCCACGAGGTCTCGCACATCGCCAACGGCGACATGGTCACGATGACGCTGCTGCAGGGGATCGTGAACGCCTTCGTGATGTTCCTTGCTCGCGTGCTGGCGTTCGTCGTCGCGCAGGCCTTCCGGCGCGACGACAACGAGGGAATCTCGCAGGGGCTCTACTTCGTCTGCGTGCTGGTGTTCCAGATCGTCTTCATGATCTTCGGAACCATGGTCGTGATGGCGTTCTCGCGTTGGCGTGAGTTCCGGGCCGACGCGGGCTCGGCGCGAATCTCGGGCCGCGAGAACATGGTCCGGGCGCTCCAAGCGCTCGCGCGGGATCAGGAATCGCTCGCCGGCGCGAAGACGTCACCGGCCGTGGCGGCGATGCAGATCAGCTCGAAGGACGGGTTCATGCGCCTGTTCATGAGCCATCCGCCCCTCGCCGAACGGATCGCACGGCTCGAGCACGCACGGCTCTAGGAGATCGGCCCGTCTCGGGTCGGTCTCCTAGCGAGACGCCCCGGGCTTGAGCGCGCTCTGCTCGCGGATCCAGGCGATGCCGCGCTCGACCTGATCGCGTTCGGCATCGAGATGGCGGGAGATGGCGCTCGCGAGCCGCGGATCGGCAATGAAGTGCGCGCTCCACGTGGGTTGCGCATCGAACCCGCGAACCTGCTTGAAGTCGCCGCCGGCGCCGGGCTCGAAACGCACGAGCCCCTCGGCGATGCAGTGCTCGACGGCCGTGTAGTAGCAGAGCTCGAAGTGGAGGTAGCGGACTTCGCGTAACGCGCCCCAGTAACGGCCGTAGAGCGCCGCATTCTTGCGGACGTTCAGCGTGCCGGCGATGACCTCGCGGCCGACGCGAGCCACGACGAAGCAGAGCCGATGCCGGAAACGCTCGCCCAGAAGCGAGAAGAAGCTGCGGTTCAGATACTGTCGGCCCCAGGGGTTCGCGCGCACGGTCGAGAGATAGATCCTGAACATCGGATCGAAGAGGTCGTCGGGGATGGCGTCGCCCTCGAGAATCTCGATCGAGACTCCCGAGGCGCGGACCTCGCGCCGCTCGCGGAGGATCTGGTTTCGTCGCTTGCTTCGAAAACGCGAGAGGAAGTCTTCGAAGCTCGCGTAGCCCTCGTTGTTCCAGTGGTACTGGAGTCCGATCCGCCGGACGAAGCCGCCCTGCTCGAGCCCCGTGATCTCGTCGGGCGGGCAGAAGTTCACGTGCACCGACGAGAGACGGTTTCCGAGGCAGGTCTCGCGCAGCACGTCGGCGAAGCGGCGGACGAGGCCTTCGCGATCCTCGCTCGCAGCGGTGAGGATCCGATGCCCCGACACGGGGGTGAAAGGAACCCCGACGAGGAGCTTCGGGTAGTACGGGAGCCCTGCGCGCTCGGCGGCGTCGGCCCACGCGAAGTCGAAGACGAACTCTCCCTCGCTGTGTTCCTTCACGTAGAGCGGGCAGGCGGCGACGAGCCGGCCATCCCGGCGCGCCACGAGTGGCCGAGCCTCCCAACCGGTTCCCGGCCCGACCGCTCCCGAGTCCTCGAGCGAGGCGAGCCAGTCCCATTCGAGGAAGGGGGAGCCCTCGCCCGCGAGCGCATTCCACTCGTCGCGCGGCAGGCTCGCGACTCCCTGCGCGATCTCGATCTCGATCCCGGCCACGCCCGGAATCTAACCGCGCGCCCGCCGGCCGCCTTCGACGCATGGCCAGCGGCCTCCTATGCTCCGAACTCGTGCGGCGGCATCTCGAGGCAGCGGGCCCGGGCCGACCGGGCGGTGGCGGCGACGACGGCGTCGACATCGAGCGGCGAACCGGCGTCGCGACGCGAACCCGCGAGAAGGTCGAGCGACCGCCCCGGTTCAAGGTCGTCCTCTACAACGACGACTACACCCCCATGGAGTTCGTCGTGTTCCTCCTCGAGCGGATCTTCTCGAAGCCCCCGGCAGAGGCCACGCAACTCATGTTGCAGATCCATCGGGGCGGCTCGGGTGTGGCGGGTGTCTACGTGCTCGAGGTGGCCGAGACCAAGGTGGCGACCGTCCACCGTCTCGCCGAGGAGCAGGGCTACCCGCTCCGCTCCGGGGTGGAACCCGAATGAGCCGGCTCTCCCGCGAGCTCCAGCTGACACTCGAGGTCGCGGTGCGCGAAGCGGCAGCGCGTCGCCACCCCGACCTCACGGTCGAGCATCTGCTCTACGCGCTCCTGCACGACGAGCGGGGGATCGACTGCATCCGCGCCTGCGGAGGTGACGTCGAGACGCTCAAGCGAGAGATCGATCGCTTCTTCCGGGACGATCTCGAACGGATTCCCGAAGGCCACCCCTACGAGACCGGGCAGACGCTCGCGTTCCACCGCGTGGTCCAGCACGCGATCCAGCACGTCGAAGGTGCCGAGAAGGAGCAGGTCGACGCCGGCGATCTGCTCGCCGCGATCCTCCAGGAGCCGGACTCGCACGCCGTGGCGCTGCTTCGTGGCCAGGGGATCTCGAGGCTCGATCTGCTCAAGTTCCTCTCGCACGGGATCCGCAAGGCCGGCACGCCGGCCACGGGATCCGGCGCTTCTCCGAGGCGCGCCGGCGCCGGGACCGATGCGGAGGAGGGCGAGATCCCCGAAGACCCGCTCGCGGCCTTCGCGACGAATCTGACCGAGCGCGCGGCGCGCGGCGAGCTCGACCCGCTCGTCGGGCGAGACGCAGAGATCACCCGAGCAATCCACATCCTCGCGCGGCGACGCAAGAACAACCCGATCCTGGTCGGCGAAACGGGAGTCGGAAAGACCGCGATCGCCGAGGGCCTCGCGCAGAAGATCCACGCCGACCAGATGCCCGACGATCTCCGCGACGCCGAGATCTTTGCGCTCGACATCGGCGCGCTTCTGGCGGGGACGCGTTACCGAGGCGATTTCGAGGCGCGCTTCAAGGCGCTCGTGGCGGCGATCCGCGAACGGCCGAAACCCATCCTCTTCATCGACGAAATCCACACCATCCTCGGCGCAGGAGCCGCTCAGGGGGGGACGATCGACGCATCGAACCTGCTGAAGCCCCTGCTCGCAGCGGGGGAGCTCCGCTGCATGGGCTCGACGACCTACGCCGAGTACCGTCACTTCGAGCGCGACCGGGCGCTTTCGCGGCGCTTCCAGAGGATCGACGTGATCGAGCCCTCGGTCGAAGACGCCGTGAAGATCCTCGAGGGGCTCGCGCCGCGCTACGAGCAACATCACGGTGTTCGCTATGCGGCGGCGGCACTGCGAGCCGCCGTCGAGCTCTCGGCGAAGCACCTCCACGACCGCTTCCTCCCCGACAAGGCGATCGACGTGATGGACGAGGCGGGCGCCGCGCAGCGGCTCGGTCCGGTGTCGAAGCGGCGGCGGACGGTCGGCGTGAAGGACGTCGAGGCCCTCATCGCGCGAATGGCGCGAATTCCGCTCGCGACGGCGTCGAGCGACGACCGCGAACGCCTCGCGCGGCTCGACGCCGACCTCGAAGCGGTCGTGTTCGGGCAAGGCGAGGCGATCGAGACGGTGGTGCGCGCCGTTCGAAGGTCGCGTGCGGGCCTCGGTGGCGCCGAGAAGCCGATGGGATCGTTCCTCTTCATGGGGCCGACGGGAGTCGGCAAGACCGAGCTCGCCAAGCAGCTCGCAGCGACGCTCGGGGTCGCATTCCTCCGCTTCGACATGAGCGAGTACATGGAGAAGCACGCGGTCGCGCGGCTGATCGGCGCGCCCCCCGGCTACGTGGGCTACGACCAGGGCGGGCTTCTCGTCGACGCAGTTCGGAAGCAGCCCTACGCCGTCCTGCTTCTCGACGAGATCGAGAAGGCGCATCCGGACCTCTTCAACATCCTGCTCCAGGTGATGGACCACGCGACGCTCACGGACAACCAGGGACGCGAGGCGAACTTCCGACACGTGACGCTCATCATGACGAGCAACGTGGGGGCACGGGAGATGACGGGCCGCGCGATCGGGTTCGGCGGTGGAGCGAAGGGCGATGGCCGAAGTGCCGTCGAGCGTCTGTTCAGTCCGGAGTTCCGCAATCGGCTCGATGCGGTCGTCACGTTCCGACGGCTCACGCCCGAGGTGATGGAAAACGTCGTCGAGAAGTTCGTCCGCGAGCTCAACCGGGAGCTCGAGCCGAAGCGGGTCGTCGTCGAGCTCGATGCGGCGGCACGCGGCTTCCTCGCCGAGAGGGGGTACGACCCGCTCTTCGGCGCGAGGCCGCTCGGACGCGTGATGAAGACCGAGCTCGAGGATCGTCTCGCCGACGAGCTTCTCTTTGGCCGGCTCGCGAGGGGGGGCCACGTGAAGGTTCGGCTCGGAGAGGGG